>JBKEAD010000009.1:0-4538 GCA_047971915.1 Chthoniobacterales bacterium | reverse complement strand
GACAGCTTGGGACGCAAAATTGATTTCCGAAATACGATCATCATTATGACCTCCAATGTCGGTGCCGAGTTGATAAAAAAACAAACCTCGCTCGGCTTCGGAGTTCCTGCGTTGAGTGATGACCACGATACGATGCGAGAAAAAATTCTCGAAGAAACAAAGCGGGTTTTTAAACCTGAGTTTCTAAACCGCCTCGACGATATCATCGTCTTTCACACGCTCTCCAAAGAAAATCTCATCCAGATTGTCAGCCTCGAAGTTGATAAACTCGTCGAGCGCATCAAAGCTAAAGACGTTCACTTGCAGCTTGATGAATCGGCTAAAAATTTCCTTATCGAAAAAGGATATGATCCGAACTACGGGGCCCGCCCCATGCGGCGCACCGTCGAGAAATATCTCGAAGACCCAATGGCGGAAGAGATTTTGCGCGGTGATGTGAAGAGCGGAGACGTTGTTTTGGTAAAGCTCGAAAATGATAAGCTGACCTTCTCCGTAACTGGCAACACAAATGCAGATACGGAAGCCCTGCCTCATAAATAAGAAAACTCCCGGCATGCCGCATTTTTAAAATAGAAATACGGTAGTTGTTTATACGCGAAGATGAGCTCAGCTTGGATTTGGCAGATCAAAAATCAGCACTTTGATTTGCAAAAAAAGGCTCTTATCATGGGCATACTCAATGTCACACCGGATTCCTTTTCCGATGGTGGACAATTTTTTTCTGAAAAATCTGCTGTAGCCCAGGGCTTGCAACTTGTGAAGGAGGGAGCCGATGTTTTGGACATTGGAGGCGAATCGACCCGCCCCGGTGCGGCCTTGGTTTCGGCTGAGGATGAAATAGCACGCACGCTTCCGGTAATTCGTGAATTGCGCCGTCGCACATCCACGCCGATTTCCATAGATACTTCCAAGCCAGAGGTCGCACGTGCCGCAGTTGAAGCGGGGGTAGATATTATTAATGATGTAACCGGCTTTACCAAACCCGCCATGCGAGAGGTCGCGGCAAATTCTGCCTGCGGACTTGTAACGATGCACTTCCAAGGCACTCCCGAGACGATGCAGATCAGGCCGACTTATGGAGATGTGCTCGCAGAGGTAAAAGATTTTCTTCAAAATTCTCTCAAAAATTTGGAGGCCGCCGGCATCGCTCGCGAGCGTGTCATTATTGACCCAGGAATCGGGTTTGGAAAAAACGCGGAGCATAATACTAAGCTGCTTGCAAATCTCCAAAGCCTAGGCAAAATTGGGCGTCCTCTCCTGATAGGTGTTTCTCGTAAATCCTTTCTTGGTCGGATTGCAAATTCGGATGCTATGGAAGATCGTTACTGGCCGGGAATCGCCCTCACTGTGCTGGGGCGCGAAGCTGGTGTCCGTGTTTTCCGTGTTCATGAACCCACTCCCCATCGACAAGCCTTGAAAATAACTGAAACCATTCTTAATTTTAGCTGCCAGCGTGATTGAAAATATTCTTCATTTTATTACCGCGACATGGAAATCCGGTTTCGAGATTCTCATCATCACGGTCGTCCTCTACTACTCCTATCGTTATTTAAGTGGCACGCGTGGAGCGCGTATATTTTTTGCTCTGGCACTTTTGATTCTTGGGCTGACCCTCGTTTCGCAGGTCTTGGACCTTGTTGTGATTAGTTGGATTCTTCACAGCCTCTCTGTATTTCTTGCTCTTGCGTTGGTTGTTATTTTTCAGCCCGAGCTACGTCGCTTGCTTACCGATTTGGGGACACACCATCTTTTCTCTTCGGCTTTTCAGAAAAAAGAAGTTCTTGAAGAACTTATCGACTCGCTTTTTGAACTCTCCAGCAAGGGGTTTGGTGCGCTCATTGCCATTGAGCGCGAAATTAGCCTGCGTTCGATTGCTGAAAGCGGTTCGCCAGTTGATTGTCTTTTTTCCAAAGATCTTGTTGTCACGATTTTTCATCCCAAGACGGTTTTGCATGATGGCGGACTCATTATGCAGAATGATCGCATTGTGGCTGCGGCATGTATTTTCCCACTGACACAACGAGAAGATCTTGATCGTAATTTAGGCTTACGCCATCGAGCTGCTCTCGGAATCACTGAGGAATCCGATGCAGTTGCCATCATTGTTTCCGAAGAAACGGGGCATGTTTCCATTTGTCATAGCGGAATGATCGAGGCGAATTTAAATGTCGAGCGCTGCCGTCAACGTCTTAATGAACTCTTATTTCTCAAAAATGAAGAAACTGATTCTACAGCACTGGAAAGCTAAACTAGTCTGCCTCATACTTGCTTTTGCGCTTTGGTATTTGATTAAAAATAACGTGGACAATTCGCCGAGTGAGTCGATTTGGCCTGCGCCAGTGGCTCAGCCGACGATTAAAAAAGCCATTCCTGTCGATAATAAAAATGAGCATTAAACGAAATTTATTTGGAACAGATGGCGTGCGTGGCATTGCAAATGTCGAGCCCGTAACGGTTGAAAATGCACTTAAACTCGGACGCGCTGCCGCCCATATTTTTTCAACCAATCAGGGCCATCCACAAAACCGCCATCGCCGCAAAATCGTGATTGGTAAAGATACCCGTCTCTCGGGATACATGCTGGAAAGTGCGATCATGGCCGGTGTCACCTCGATGGGGGTGGATGTTATTTTGATTGGTCCGCTTCCGACTCCGGGAGTTGCTTATATTACTCGCTCGCTACGAGCGGATGCCGGTATTGTGCTCACGGCTTCGCATAATTCTTACGAGGATAACGGTATCAAATTTTTTCGTTGGGATGGTTTTAAACTCGATGATGAAGTCGAGGCTCGACTTGAGCAGCTTGTTTTTAGCGGCGAAATCGAATCGATTCGTCCGACGGCTCATAAGATCGGCAAAGCCTATCGCGTGGACGATGCCTTGGGGCGTTACGTCGAGTTTGCAAAGCGAAGCTTTCCGCGGGGAATGACTCTCGAATCGCTAAAGATAGCCGTGGATTGTGCGAATGGTGCGGGCTATAAATCGACCCCTTATATTTTGCGAGAACTCGGTGCCGAAGTGATCGTTGCTCATAACGAACCAAGCGGAACAAACATTAATGACCGCTGTGGGAGCACCTATCCTGAAGAGGCGCAGCGTCTCGTGCGCGAGACGGGTGCGGACATCGGAATCACTCACGATGGAGATGCCGACCGCGTGCTGCTGATTGATGAAGATGCTCAAATCGTAGATGGCGATGAAATCATGACGATTGCTGCTATCGATTTCTTGAAGCGCGGTGAGCTGATAAAAAATACACTTATGGCAACTGTGATGAGTAATTACGGCCTTGAGGAAGCATTGGCACCTCATGGAGGAAAAGTCATCCGCGCTTCAGTGGGAGATCGCTACGTCATCGAGGCGATGATGCGCGATGGCTACAATGTCGGCGGGGAGCAAAGCGGACACATGATTTTTACCGATTACGGAACGACTGGCGATGGCATTGTCTGCGCCCTGCAAGTTCTGCGGGTCATGATCGAGACCGGAAAACCACTTCGCGAACTACGAAAAAGCCTCCACAAATACCCGCAAGTGCAGCGGAATTTAAAAGTCACGGATCGCCCACCGATAGACTCTCTCACGGAAGTGAAAAGTTTGCTCGATGCTGCTGAACAGGAGCTAAATGGCAAAGGCCGTGTCCTATTACGCTACTCCGGCACTGAACCGAAAATCCGTCTTTTGATCGAAGGCCGCGATGAAAAAATGATAAAGCAGCAAGCCGACAAAATCAGCGGAGCAATCCAAAAGGCTATAGGAGCTTAGCCGTATAGTTTACTTGCAGAAGTAAGAAAATCGCACTCACAAAAACAGGCCGACATCCACTGCGAAGTATTTAGAAAGCAGGCGAGCATGGTCTGCCGTGATTCGACGTTCACCTCGTAAAATCATCGGCCCAAGATGGCGAGATGCATTGAGAATTCTCGAAGACGTGCTGGTTTTATTATTTTCAATGGATACAAAATGCAAGATTTTACCGTGACGTAATGATCGAAAAATTTCGCCCTCGACTTTGCAAAACTGCACTCTTGTGACTAGCTTGAAGCAATGCGAATAGATGTTCTAACGTTATTCCCCGAAATGTGCCGCGGGCCGCTTACCGAGAGTATGATGAAGCGGGCGCAGGAACAGGGAGCCGTAGAGATAAAGGTTCACAATATCCGCGACTGGGCGCAGGATAAGCACTGCATTACCGATGAGCCGCCCTATGGCGGCGGACCAGGAATGGTCTTGAAAATCGAGCCGATTTATGAGGCTTTAAAAAGCTTACGCAGACCGGAAAGTCGGGTCATTTATCTTTCGCCAACCGGAAAACCTTTTGAGCAAAAACGGGCGGAGCAACTTTCGCTGGAACAGCATTTGATTTTTCTATGCGGTCACTATGAGGGGGTCGATCAGCGTGTGATTGATCATCTCGTGGATGAGCAAATTTCGATTGGTGACTACGTGCTCACTAATGGAGTGCTTGCAGCCGTTGTCGTTATCGATTCCCTGGTCAGATTGCTGCCCGGGGTTTTGGGAGATGCTGATTCTGCACG
>JBKEAD010000208.1:0-5422 GCA_047971915.1 Chthoniobacterales bacterium | reverse complement strand
TGGGGAGAGTTACGGAGTTTGCGAGATTTGCGGAAGGAAGTAATTACCTGATATGGTATTGCATGTTTTTTTCTAGAGGTACTTTATTTGGAGATAGGCAAAAAACGGAGTGACAGATTAAATTGCACTAAACATTTTGGAAGTAGCTATTCTTTCTTTGGAAGAAGAGTTTAAGAAAAAGTTCAGGTTTTGCTTAAATTTTCGAAAGGGTGATTTTTAAATTTTTTGTAGGGAACTAAAGTTTTCGCTTTCCAATTCGAGGGGACTCGTTATTCTCCCTCGTCCTATGCCTAAATCCATAGCAAAAAGCAAAACCCGCAAATCGGTCGCCCGTCGTTTTAAAATTACGGGGTCCGGTAAGGTGATGCGTATGCGCAGCGGAGCACGGCACTTGTTGCTAACCAAATCCGCAAAACGTAAGCGTCGGCTAGGAAGCACGACCGAGGTATCCGATACCGTGGTCGCTCGTATTAAAGAGAGCCTTCCTTTCCACTAACGCCTACACTCGCGATGGCCGGGCTGGCTTTGATCCAAAAATCAAGGCCTAACGGAGCGAATGAGCCCGCCATCCATAAAATAGAAACAGTTCGTTCCAAGGAGATCTCCGAAAGGGGATATATAAAACTATGGCAAGAGCCACCAATGCGCCCGCTAGCCGGGCACGCCGCAGAAAAGTCGTAAAGGAAGCCAAAGGCTACCGTGGAAACCGTTCGAAACTCTTCCGCTATGCGAAAGACGCTCGGATGAAAGCAAAATACTGGGCCTATCGGGACCGGAAAACTCGCAAGCGCACCTTCCGTGCTCTCTGGATTCAGCGTTTGAATGCTGCCGTCCGCGCACAAGGGGTGACCTACAGCAAATTCATCGCTGGTTTGAAAGCAGCCGGTATCGGTCTCGATCGCAAGGTCCTATCCGACCTCGCGATTTCGGACGCTCCGGCATTTGAGCAGGTTGTGAAGCTGGCTATAGACGCTCTCGAAAAACAAGCGGCTGCAAAAGCTTAATCACGGGTTCTACCCCGTGAGTCAATTTTTGTTCTTACTGCCGCGATGGAAGTAAAACTCACCGAAATTCGGGAAAAAGCACTCGCGGCCATCGCGGGTGCTAACGAGGAACGAACACTCGAAACTCTACGCGTTTCCTATCTGGGAAAAAGCGGAGAGATTTCTGTATTGAGCCAAGGGATGCGCGACGTGTCGAAAGAAGACCGTCCGCGTCTCGGAGGCTTATTAAATGAAGTCCGCAAGAGCATTACCGAAGCTCTAGACTCGAAGCTCGGCGCACTGTCTGCCGAGGCCGAGCGTCAAAAATACAGCGGTTTCGATGTCACGCTCCCCGGCCAGCCCGGAGTGCAGGGTGCGATTCATCCGCTCACGCGTCTGCAAGATCGTGCGGTTCGTATTTTTCGCCGCATGGGATTTGCGCTCGCCGAGGGGCCGGATATCGAGACGGAGTGGCATTGCTTCGATGCACTGAATACCCCTGCCGACCATCCGGCGCGGAACGATCAAGATACCTTTTACCTGCCCGACGGTCGGCTTTTGCGCTCGCATACCTCGACCGTGCAGATTCGGGTAATGGAAAATGAGGTGCCGCCCGTGCGCATTATTTCTCCCGGTGCGGCTTATCGGCGCGATGAAGTCGATGCGACGCATCTCGCCCAATTCACGCAGATGGAGGGGCTCTATGTCGCGCCTGATGTTTCGCTTGCCGACTTAAAAGGCACGCTGGAGTTTTTCTTTCGCGAGCTTTTTGGAGCCGGGACAGAGTGCCGCTTTCGTCCGCATTTTTTCCCATTTACCGAACCGAGTTTCGAGATCGACATTCGCACGGAGGCACTGAATGGCAAGTGGATGGAGCTTGCGGGTTGTGGCATGGTGGATCCGAGCGTGCTCGAATCCATCAACGAACGCCGTGGCGACCGAGCCTATGATCCGGATGTCGTGAGCGGCTTTGCTTTTGGTTTCGGTTTGGAGCGGCTGGCGATGAATCTACATGCGATTCCGGATATTCGTATGTTGGTCGATAATGATGTGCGCTTTTTAAGGCAGCTCGCTTAGATAAAATCAAAATTTCAGACCCATGTTAGTTTCTTTAGATTGGTTGCAAGAATATATAGATCTCGACGAGCCGTTGGATGCGATTGTCGAGCGACTCACCCGCACGGGGCTCAGTGTCGAGGACGTGCAGCAGACTGGGGGAGATATTCCCAAGGTGGTCGTTGCGAAGATTCTCGAATCCGAGCAGCACCCAAATGCGGATCGGCTGAGTGTGTGTCAAGTCGATGACGGCTCAGGGATGCCGAGGCAGATCGTCTGCGGGGCAAAAAACTATAAAGTTGGCGACAAGGTGCCGCTGGCGTTGCCGGGAGCGGTTTTGCCCGGAGATTTTAAAATAAAGCCGGGTAAATTGCGCGGCGTAAAGTCTGAGGGAATGATGTGCAGTGGGCGCGAACTGGGCTTGAGCCAGGATGCGAGCGGACTTTTGATCTTGCCCGAAACTGCCGAAGTGGGGCAGGGGATGGGAACGGTTTTTAAAAGCCAAACGGTTCTGGATCTTGAAATCACACCGAACCGCGCGGATTGGCTGGGGCATGTGGGTGTGGCGCGGGAGCTTGCTGCGTTTGCGCCGAGTGCGGCAGCAGCGTCGTTGCGTTTGCCGATGATTCCCGGTGTGCCGAGCCGTGTCTCTACGGGCGAGGTCACGATTTCTGCGGATACGGCTTGCTCATTTTACAGCCTTAGAAAGATACGTGGGGTGCAAATCGGAGCGAGTCCGGATTGGTTGCGCGAACGCTTGGAGGCTTGCGGACTGCGTTCGATAAATAACGTCGTCGATGTCACAAACTACGTCATGCTCGAGTTGGGGCAGCCGCTCCATGCCTTTGATGCCGCTAAAGTTGCCGATGAAAAAATAATCGTCCGCAAAGCCGAAGAGGGCGAGCTTTTCAAAGCTTTGGATGATGTGGAATATAAGCTGGCAGCTTCGGATACGGTGATCGCCGATGCCGCTGGATCGCTTGCGCTAGGCGGTGTTATGGGTGGCTTGGAAAGCGGTGTCTCAGAGGCTACGACCGATATACTTTTGGAAAGCGCCAGCTTTCAGACTTCGGCAATTCGCCGCACGTCCAAACGGCTGAATCTCTTCTCGGATTCTTCGTATCGTTTCGAGCGGGGGATCGACCCGACCTTGGCGGAGAGAGCCTCGATTCGTGCGACGGAGCTTATTATGAAAGTTGCCGGCGGGCTTGCTGATGCAGAAATTATTTTTGCAGGAGAGCGAAATTACAAGCCGCTAGACATTACGCTGCGTCAAGCTCAGGTGGCTAAATTGCTTGGCGTAGAGCTTTCGGATGAAGAAATTTGCAAAGCGTTGGGGAGTCTGGGTTGTGAACGTCTGGATTTAAAATCAGGCGGGAGCGCGAGCTCGGTCTGGCGTGTTCCTTCGTGGCGTCTTGATTTGCTTCGCGAAGTGGATCTCATCGAAGAATTGAGTCGCTGTATCGGAATTGAGCGGATTCCGTCGCGCTTGTTGGCGGTTCCTGCCGGTGTTTCGGAGGCGGATTCTTTTTATGATTTTACTTGGGACTTGCGACGTTCGCTTGTCGTGGAGGGTTTTTGTGAAGCCCGCACGAGCACGCTGGTGTCCAAAGCGACAACGGGCGACGCGGCGACTCTGGCTTTGCGAAATCCTCTGGGCGAAGAGCAGTCGGTGCTACGTCCGAGTTTGCTGCCGGGACTTTTGGCGGCGGCGGAGAGAAATTTTCGGCATGGAGAAAATGCGCTCCGACTTTTTGAGATCGGGCGAGTTTATTTACCGGAGACTCCTGAGGAGTCCTATCGCTTGGGAGTAGTCATTTCCAGCATTCTGTCTCCGCCCTATTGGGCTGATGCAGGCGCGAAGGCAAAAAAGGATTACGATTTTTTTGCTTTGAAGGGGCTGCTTTCACGCCTGTTTGGCTCATCCTTGAGCTTGGCACCTACCGAACGGGCGGGCTGTATCGTTGCAGCGGATTTATTGATCGGCAAAAAAAGCGTGGGCTACATGGGAATTGCAAGCCCGGCTCAGGCCGAAGCGATCGATGCGCCGCGTGAGGTGCTTGTGGCGGAGATAGACTTTGCTCAGAGCTTTTCTCAGCATGGGAAAGTGAAGCGTGCGGCGGAGTTAGACAAATTCCCATCGGTGCGCCGTGATTTGGCTTTGGTTTTGAAAAATGAAGTTAGCTACCGGATGATCGTTGATGCGATTCAGGGGCTGCGTCTGTCGGCACTTCGCGAAGTAGATGCCTTCGATCTCTTCCGTGATCCGAGTGGAACGAAACTTCCGGCGGACTGTAAATCTTTAGCTGTGTCCTTGACATTTCAGGATATTAGTCGCACATTAACAGCATCTGAGGTCGATCAGATGATGGAAAAAGTAACCACAGAGTTGGCAGAAAATTCCGACATTCAGGCGACCATTCGGAAGTAGTTCTCTCTTAGCAGCCAGAAAAGATTTTTTAGAATTTGCCCTGCGGTGTTCGCGATTGTGGTGCTATGCCCCGGACCGTAAGAATGTATTCTTAGGAGACTAGACTTTGGTTTCTAAAGACAGGCCTTAATTGGAAGTCTGCGGTGCCAGAGTGGTTATCCGCCCTTTCCATTAGGAACGGGTCTTGTGCCTTAACGGCACTGTGGGGCAGCTTTTCTGGATGAGAGAAAATAGGGTGCTTGGCTTGCCCCAATCATTTTTCGCTGAGGTAGGGGCGTTTTGATCGTTTTGATAAAACGACCGTGAGATTGAAAGCTCGCCACACGCCACGGTCGTTGATTTTACGTCCAAGTTTAAGCGTTTACTTAATATGACTTTGCCCAGATGACGCGTTGTTTGCTGGGGTTTCCGCTGAAGGGGCAGGTGCCGGGGGTTTTTGAAAATTCCTCTCCGTTTGGGATGCAGCGGATGGTTACTTTGAGGTCGTTTTTTATTTGTTCTTCGACTTCTAGGGAGCCGTCCCAGTGTGTGAGGGCGAAGCCGCCGTGTATCTCGGGTTTGTTCGCGTCTTTGGGTGTGAAGAAGGCGTAGAAGTCTTCTTTGTTGTCGATTTGACGCGTGTTTTCTTGGCGGAAGGCCGTGGCTTTGGCCAAGAGGTTGGCTTGGATTTCTTCGAGAATGGCAGGTAGTTTTGCCGGGAGTTCGTTGAAGGGGACAAATTCTTTTTCATTGGCAGGACGGTCGCGACGGGAGAGGGCGACAGTTTTTTTCTCCAAATCACGAGGCCCGATTTCGAGGCGAATTGGAACGCCCATTTTTACCCATTCCCATTTTTTCACTCCGCCGCCGAGGTCGCGTTTGTCGATTTCGACGCGAAGGGGTTCGTCCATGTAGTGGCAGCCGTGGAGAGAACGCGAGAGGCGAGTGGCTGCTTCGAGCACAGCATCGCGAG
>JBKEAD010000098.1:0-6451 GCA_047971915.1 Chthoniobacterales bacterium | reverse complement strand
TTTTGGAGAGAAACGGCTACGGTGCTCGTCATATTAAGAAAGGTTTGTGCTAGCGACAGCTTCCTTTTCTGAATCGGAAATAGAAGCATGTGCGAGTTTTAAAATAGAAGCTTCGACATGGGTGAACGCCTCGTGGCTTCCAAAAACCAAGTGGCTTAGGGGAAATACTTGAGAAACATTTCGCAAGGTGTCTTCGCCATCGCAAAAAGATATATCCGAAAATAAATTTTTGCCGCCATCAGCCAAAATAGCTAACTCGCTAATGAAGGCACAAAGTGTAATAAAACGAACATCTGGAAAAAGCCTGGATAAAGCGAGCACATCAGCTACAGGCACATTCGGAACCTGCATAGAAACGGGTTGATTGCGTTCGTCGTTTATTCGTATTTGAACGAGAACCGGGAGTTTTAGCTCTTTGGCTATCTCACGGAGTTCTTTTAGGGCTTCGATCTTTAGGGAATAACCATGATAGTTTGGAAAAAGTTTTATTGCGGCTAGATCATTTTTTTGGGCCGCATTTCGAAGACTTTCGGCCCAGTTTGCAAGCAATGGATTCACCGTCTTTACCGGGCGAAAACGTGTGTATGAATTTATTTCTTTAAAAAGCTTATTATCAAACTCGTCCGGGTCGGGATAAAGGATAGATTCAATCTCGGATGCGTATGCACATCAATGATAGGTGATGGATAAAAGTAATTATCGAATTTCATGATGATAAAATCAGACGAAAGTATCATCGCAAATAGACTTTTAGCCCATGCACTTTTTGATGAAATTTTTATACTTTTCTCTGTTGAGAAGCGTTTTGAGAAAATGTTTTATGGGCTGCTGGCTTTTCTCACCTCGGATTTTTTATCGACCCGATTGGAGGGTAAACCGAGAATCTGACGAGGAATGCGCTTGGGTCGCCAAATGGGGTCACTCGCTTTCCCGTAACTTACATATTCAAAAAGCTTACTGATTGGAAAAAGAACGATACCGGGAAGCCCTTTTGCATTGAGCCGGATATTCATATTCATTTTATCCGCCACGAAATAAATATCTCCTTCGCCAAACATGCTGAAACCACGCCCCATGATTTCCAAATTATGAGTCGTAATGGTTTGATTGGCGACTGTGAAATCTGCCGTCGCATCACGCGCATTTTGAAAGCCAATCTCCCCAAGGATTGTTGAAAAAGGCCCAAAAATCGGAATCGCAAAAACATCACCATCCACAATTTTCATGGATCCAACTCCGACTAAATCATCCTGCGCACGCATGTCGGCCTTGTAATCAAAATTTCCACTCAACTTTCCTTCAGAATCGTCATAGTCAAAATAAAGCTTTGTCAGAGTCGTAAAGTCTATGCGGTTCAGCCGGATTTTTGCCGTGTAATTCGGATTGTTTGGGTTAAGTGGAATTCTCGCCTGCACGTAAGCTTTCCCTCCATAGATACGAGCCTCATCGATGACTAAATTTAAAATACCTTTTCTAATTTTCGCCGACCCACTCGATCGATTAAAATCTAAAGTCTCTCCAAATAAATCATATCGTAAACCGGCTGCTGCCGTGAAATGAATATCTAGAGCCGTCTCATCAGGATCCTCCATATCGACGCGCCCACTGATTTCAGCACGAGGATTTTGTTTAAAACGGTAAGGTTCCAAAGTTTCGGAAATTTTCGGATCGATCCAAAGCAAGGCCTTTACAGGGTCCACCGTGCTGGTCACCTTTTTCAAACGAACCTCGTGCCGCTTCATATCATAAACGACCTCTCCTTTGGCCTCACTTTTTCCATCGTGAACAATTAGATTCGTATAGGTTACCGCTTTGTCTGCGATACTTAAATCTGTATCGACCGAGTCTATCCACGCCTTACGCATCGCCACACGCCCGATCGTAATGTGGCCCTTTCCAGTCAGTGCAGCACTATTTTTAGCAGGCCAAGTTACCTCAAGCGAAACCGATGCAGGAGACGGTAAATCGAGATTTACAAGCACATCTCGCGTGGGTTGATCGAGCCAGGGTTGGGCTTTCGTCGGATCAGCCTTTCCCTCGAAACGCGCCCGCCAATTTCCATCATTGAGCATCACATCAAAAAGTCCATTTGCAGCCTTACTCGCAATATGGCCTTCGCGTAATAAAAATCTCCCGTCCCTCCAAATGGCATCGGCTTTTAGCTCGTCGATCAACACGTCCCGCACGACAAAATTCTGCATACCAAGAGCACCGATCACCTTGCCGGTAAATTTCCCATCACGGATTTGAAAACTCGAGGTCACTTGCAAAGAAGGCGGCACGTGCAAAATAATCTCTTTTAAAACATCGCTCTGATTTAGAGAAGTCAACCACGGAACCGGATCGAGCGAAGACGATAAATTTGCATTACCCATCTGAGTCTTAAAATCAAAGTTTCCGGAAAAAAGTAGCTTTCTAATATCAGGATTTAAAAAGCCTCCCGCGTCAGACACCGCAGCGACCGGGTCACTCGCCTGAAGACGCTGAATAATCAATCTTCCCTTCGAGTAGGCAGCGTCCAGCGCAATATCCCCCAAACGCACATCGCGCCAACTCGCGGAACTAATACGCAAGCGAATTTTATCGAAACCGATACTCTCCTTTTTTCCAAAAATTCCCGATACCTGCATCTCGATTCGTGGGGGACGCGTGGAAAATTTTATCTCATTAAAAATATCCAGTGCCTGCTCAGCCAAGCGATTCGGCACCGACCTTTTTTCCCGAGGCTCCTCCGCCCCAGCCTCCGGCAACATTGCTTGAAAGTCTGGAGACTCGTTAGAAGAAGGCCGTAGCAAAGAGCCTTTCAGCGAAAACTCAACACCATTCAAATTAAAATCACAGCGCGAAATCCGAATCTGCCCCGGCACGATCAGAACCGAAACTTCAAGATCTTTGCACCATAAAGTACGCCCACCATTCAAAGGAATCTCAAGATCCGCCTTCCTCAAAGTCAACGCACGAACCTCAACACGCTTTTTAAGCAAAGCACTGAGGTCCACATCCAAAAGCACTTGAGAAATTCTCGCATCACGCCCCGTCTCACGATCCACAACCCTCAGATCCTTTGCCACCAGCCCCCCCACCGGATAAATCAAAAGTTTCCCCACGGTTACCTCATATTGCTCACTACTCAAAGCCGACTCAACCTGCTTTGTAATGTCCTCCCCAAGCCCAACCTGCCCAAGATAGTAAACCAAAAACGGCACCCCCGCAAACACCGCAAACACGATGAAACGAAAAATTAATTTTAAAAAAAGACGTAGTCTGGCAAGCATTTCGAGAAAAAGGAGTTTTCTCCAGCTTTCTCACTTTGTAAAGTTGGCGTTTTGCTTTCCAAAAATATGTCGTCCCATACAAAACCAATTTCAAGCTTACCAAAAACCACTTGCTGGATCTGGTCCAAGCTCTCCGCACAAAAATGGGAAGACGCATGGGAAGAGCGACTCGCCTTCCTACCAACTAGCGCACTCTCCATCACCCACATTCCCGGACACCCGAAAATCCGCCTCGAAGTTTATAGCTCTAAAAGCGATGTAAAAGTACTCCAAAAAGAATTCGGTGGCTCCATCCGAGAATTTAAAAACCGAGAACTCGAAAAATCTCTGCAAGAAAGCACCCCTCTCCTCAAAATTCGCAGCCGCCTCATCATCTGTCGCGACCCGGCAAAATGGGAGGAATATTTAAAAAATAAAAAAACGAGCCATGCCGCCCAATGGATCTGGATTCCCGCCGGACTAGCCTTTGGAACCGGCAGCCACAGCACCACCCAAGGCTGTCTTCGCCAGCTCTGCGACTGGGCCAAACCCCAAAAAAAACCTTGGCGTATGATCGACCTTGGCTGCGGCTCCGGCATCCTCGCCATCGCTGCCGAAAAACTCGGAGCCGATCACCTCGAGGCCCTCGACTACGATCCAAATTGCATTCGGGTAACCAACGAAAACGCAAAGGCCAACGCCTGCAAACTCATTCACCCCAAACAAACCGACGTCCTGAAATGGCGACCCCGCAAAGAATTTTTCGACCTCATCTGCGCCAACCTCTACAGCGAATTACTTTTAAAAGTAACCCACAAAATCCACTCCGCCCTCAAACCCGGCGGCCACCTCATCTTCTCCGGCGTTCTACGCCACCAGATCGACGAATGCCTCTCCGCCTTCAAAGCCTCCGGCATCAACGTAAAATACTACAACCCACGCGGAAAATGGGTTTTTGGTTTTTGTCAAAAACAACATTGATACCGTCTCCTAGCTTGCAACCCGATCAACATGCAATATAAAGCATGGCAACGCTCCAATGGCTGAAGAACTTTCCTACGTCCTAATCACTCCACATTCGCTAAAAAAATCACGAACCGGAGGCATCATCGCACGCCTCGTCTCCCGCTCCGGGCTCGAAGTCGTTGCCGGACGCATGTTTGCCCCAAGCTCCAAATTCATCGCCGAATACGCCAATCACATCGTCACCGAAAGCGACCCACGCCACCGAGCCACACAAGAACTCCTAAAAAGCTACCTCCAGCAACACTTCTCCCCATCTGAAAACGGCACCCGCCAGCGCTGCATGCTCCTCGTCCTCCGTGGCGAAGACGCCGCCGCCCGCGTCCTCGAAGTCTCCGGCCACATCGTTCACGGACGCATGAATGGCGAAACCATCCGCGACACCTACGGCGATTACGTCCTCGAAGAAGGCGGTATCCGCTACTTCGAACCCGCTGTATTCACCGCCCCAAATGCCGAAAGTGCCAAACGCGATCTAGAATTTTTCGCCCACTACTCCGACTCCGACGGCGGCATCATTCAAACTGATACAAGCCAAAAATCTTCCGACACCGAGCGCACCCTCGTCCTCATAAAACCCGACAACTTCCGCTTCCCAAATGCAAGAATGGGCCACGTCATCGACACCTTTTCCCGCGCAGGCCTACAGATCATCGCTCTCAAAATCCACCACATGAGTGTCGCCCAGGCCGAAAAATTTTACGGCCCCGTGCTCGACGTGCTTCAGGATGTTTTTAAAGAACCCTTCGGACGCCAAGCCCGTAAACACCTCGAAAACGAACTCGAAATCTCCCTCGACGCCGACTTTGAAAAAACTCTCGGCGAAAAACTCGGCCCCATCTGCGGACGCAAACACTGGGAAAACATCATTCACTTCATGGCCGGACGCCGCCCCAGCGACTGCACCCCGGAGGAAAAAACACAACCCGGCACCGAAAAATGTGCTGCCCTCATCTACGAAGGCCCCCGCGCCATTGAAAAAATCCGCAGCATCCTCGGTTCCACCGACCCCTCCAAAGCCTCTCCCGGCTCCATTCGCAAAGAATTTGGCCAATCCATGATGGTCAATGCCGCCCACGCTTCCGACTCCGTAGAAAACGCCCAACGCGAAATGAAAATCATCAACATCGAAGAAAATAATTTCAAAACGTTGATCCTTACACGATTTAAGACTACACAAACTCTCAAACCAACAGCATAACAGTATATTAATATGGACATTGCCACACGCATAACAGAAATAACCCCGTCGCTCACACTCGCCATCGACAGCAAAGCCAAGGCCATGAAGGCCGAAGGCATCGACATCTGCGGCTTCGGAGCCGGCGAACCCGACTTCGACACACCCGAACACATCAAAGCTGCCTGCATGGCCTCCATCGACGGCGGATTCACCAAATACACACCCAGCTCCGGCATCCCCGAGCTTCGCGCCGCCATCTCCGAAAAATTTCTCGCAGACAACTCCCTCGAATACGCCCCCCAACAAATCATCGTCAGCAGCGGAGCCAAGCACTCCTGCTTCAACGCCATCATGGCCGTCGTCGATCCTGGCGACGAGGTCATCATCCCCGCACCCTACTGGCTGAGCTACCCCGAAATGGTCCGCCTCGCCGGCGGCATCCCCATTATTGTGCCAACCAAACAGGAAAATAATTGGAAGCTCACTGCCGAAGAGTTCGAAAATGCCATGTCGCCGAAAACAAAGATGATCATCATCAACACACCCGGCAACCCGACAGGCTCCGTCTATACCCGCGAAGAACTCCGCGCCATCGCCGAAGTCGCCGCCGAAGAAGACATCAACATCCTCTCCGACGAAATTTACGAAAAACTCGTTTACGACGGCACCGAACACGTCAGCATCGCCTCCATCTCGCCCGAAGCCTACGACCTCACCATCACGGTAAACGGATTTAGCAAAGCCTATGCCATGACGGGTTGGCGCCTCGGCTACCTCGCCGCACCCGACCCCGTTGCCAAAGTCATCGACTCCCTGCAAAGCCACTCCACCTCGAACCCCTGCTCCTTCGCACAAAAAGGTGGACTCGCCGCAATCAAAGGCGACCAACAATGCGTCAGCGACATGCGAGACGAATTTAACATACGCCGCGAATACATGTTTGGCCGACTCAGCAGCATCCCACGCGTCAGCGTCGTAAAGCCCGAGGGTG
>JBKEAD010000010.1:0-10721 GCA_047971915.1 Chthoniobacterales bacterium | reverse complement strand
GGGCCTTCCTCTACGACGATACGGGCAATTTCTTCATCACAAAGATCCGCCCCGGCGACAAGCGTATCGCTAAGATGAATGTCAAACGAGTCCTCCGCTCCGATCACACAAGCTATTCCGCCCTGCGCATAAGCTGTATTTGAATCGATAAGTTCGCGTTTAGTGATTAGGGCAATACGCGCCGCAGGATTTTTTTTTGCTGTTTTTAAAACAAAAGAAAGCCCTGCTATGCCACTGCCGATAACAATGCAATCAAAGTTTATCATGTTCTGAGAGTAAATCTGATATTATCAATCAAGCGTGTGTTGCCAAGCTTTACGGCCACGGCTGCAATAGCTTGAGAGGACGATTTTTTACCGGAGCTTTGCAAAGGTTGGAGCGTTTCGGCCTCCAAAATCTCCGCATACTCGATTTCGGCAGCAGAGATTTTTTTAAGACGCGATATTAGAAAACGGCGGAGCGATGAGATTTTCTTTTCACCGGCTTGGGCACGTTTTTTTACAGCTTGAAGTGCCGCATAAATCTCTGGAGCGGCAGTTCTCTGAGGAGCCGTAAGATATTGGTTCCGACTACTCATCGCCAAACCATCCACCTCACGAACAATCTGGTGGGAAACGATCCGAACCGGAAAATTAAGGTCACGAACCATCCGCCGCAACACGACGAGTTGCTGCCAGTCCTTTTCACCAAAAATGGCTACATCCGGCGAAAGGATCAAAAATAACTTCGCTACAATCGTGCAGACACCGGAAAAATGCCCCGGGCGACCGCTCCCGCACAGCGGCTCAGAAACTTGAGTTTCCTCTATCATCGTGCTTGCATCAGCCGAGTAAATTTTTTCCACACTCGGCGAAAAAACAAGCTCCACCCCAGCTTCGCGACAAAGCTTCAGATCGCGCTGCAAATCGCGGGGATATTTTTTAAAGTCTTCGTTTGGTCCAAATTGCGTGGGATTTACAAAGATACTGACAACCACACACCCATCCGGCCCGGCCAAAGATTTTGCCCGACGAATGAGAGCCAAATGCCCCGAGTGAAGTGCGCCCATCGTCGGCACGAGCACGATTTTTCCACGCTGTTTGCTCCGCCAGATACGAACGGAGTCGATCCCGGAAAGTTTTTTCATCACCCGTTATATTCGGAGGGGATACGTGAGCTTTAGTCAGCAGATTTTGCGGGTGTCGCCTCTTGCGGCTTAGCGGCAGGCACCCCTTCTTGCACATCGACCGTCTCTACCGTGCCTTCGGCATCCGAGAGAACTTTTATAGTCTCTTCCACCGCGGCGGACGGTGTTTCGATCATGTCGGCATTTGCTGTCGGGGTTTCTTCGACCGAGACAGGCGTAGAAGCCGTTTCCTCTTGGCCAGCAGACGCCGGCGCGGAGGTTTCATTTGTGCTGTCACCGAGAACTTCCGAACGAATGGTTCGATTAGCGGTATTTGAGTAAGAATAGGCGATGGCTAAGAGGAGCGTAACGGCAAAAAATCCACCACCTAACCAAACCGTGGCCTTTTGTAAAACATTCGTTGTTTGTGCTCCGAAAAGATTATCCGTAACGCCTCCACCGAAGGCTGCACCCAGTCCCTCGCTTCGAGGACGTTGCATCAGAACGAGAAAAATCATCAAAAGACTAATCATCACATGGATGACTATTAAAATCGGAATCACTATAGACATAAGACGAGAAACCGCCGAGCATTGCCGCAAAGCTGCATCAATGTAAAGAAGCGATCACAGAAAAATGAAAATTTAGCAAACAAATCTCAGAAGTGTCGTTTACAGAGCTGTCTTCAATTTTTGGGATTCTCTCCACTAGCCTTTTTATCTTCGGCCCCTGCCTTTTTCTTCTCCGCACCGCTCAATTTTTCAACGATATAAAAAGTAAAGGGCACGAGAAAAATAGCGATGATAGATGCCGCCGTCATACCACCGATTACCGTCGTTCCGAGGTTCTGTCGCGAAATGGCACCACTACCACTCGCACGCCAGAGCGGGACACAACCCAAAATAAAAGCAAACGAAGTCATCAAAATCGGACGCAAGCGAATCTCCGCGCCTTTGAGTGCGGCTTCAAATAAAGTGGCTCCTTTTTCAAACTCCTGTTTCGCAAACTCGACGATCAAAATTGAGTTTTTAGCCGATAGGCCGATGAGCATGATGAGACCGATCTGCGCATAGAGATTCAGCTCCATAACGCGGAGCTTCAGTGCTAAGAAAGCTCCCAAGACGGCAACGGGCGTGCAGAGTAGAACACTAAACGGCAACGACCAGCTCTCGTATTGTCCGGCTAGAATCAGGAAGACAAAGATGAGCGAAATGGTGAAAATTGTGTTGATCGAAATACCGTCTGCCGCGACTTTTTCCTGAAAGGACATATTGCTATAGTCGTAGCCCATGCCCGGCGGCATGGTTTCGTTAAAGACCTCTTCGATTGCCGCCATCGCCTCTCCCGTGCTATAGCCCTCCGCAGTCTGCGCATTGATTTGAACGCTGCGATACATATTAAAACGCATCGTAAATTCCGGTCCGGTAATTTGCTTGATCTGAATCATCGACGATAGCGGAACGGAATCTCCATTGGAATTACGGACAAAAAACTGGCCCACATCGTCCGTGCTGCTGCGGAAGTTGCTTTGCGCGGAAACATAGGTCTGCCACTGCTGACCAAAGCGGTTAAAGAAGTTCACAAAGGTACCGCCCATAAAGGCCTGCATCGTCTGATAAATCTGACTAAGCTCCACGCCTTGCTTCATCGCTTTGCTCTCCAATACATCCACATAAACCTGCGGCGTATCCGGAATCCATGCCGTCGCCGCCTGCGAAAACTCAGGGCGTTTGTTTACCGCTGCAATAAATTTATTTGTCTGCTCGGCAAGAAATTCCGTGCTCCTGCCCACGCGGTCCTCAAGCATAAAAGTAACACCACCCGATGTTCCCGTGCCCGGAATCGCCGGTGGTGGAAACCCAAATCCCATCGCACCCGGAACACTCGCGATGACCTGCGAAACCTTATTCTGAATCGCATCGACACTGGTTTCCGGTGTCGTTCTCTCATCCCACGGCTTCAAGTTCACAAAGAAAAAACCGCTGTAGGTGGACTGCACGAGGCTCAAAAAGTTAAAGCCCACGACCGTGGTGATACTATCGACACCCTCAATTTTTCGGAGCTTGTCCTCGACCTCTTTCACAACGACACGCGTGCGCTGTAGCGAGGACGCTTTGGGCAACTGAACAAAACCAAAAATATACCCCTGATCTTCTTCAGGAATAAAGCCGCTGGGCAGGCTCTTGCCCAGTCCGCCTGCGGACAAAGCGATAATAAGCAAAAGCCCAACCGCCAAAATTCCACGCCGAATAAGCATCCGACAAGCATTTACATACTTGTTTGTCGCATAGCCAAAGACTTTATTAAAACCTCCAAAAGCACGCCCCAAAAGCCCCTTGGCCTCCTTGCGCGGACGAAGCAACATCGCGCTCAGTGCCGGACTCAAGGTCAATGCGTTGAAAGCAGAAATGATAACCGAAATGGCTATCGTAACGGCAAATTGTTGATACATCTGCCCTGTCATTCCGGGCAGGAAAAGCGTCGGCAGAAAGACCGCCGCCATGATCAAAGCCGTCGCAATCACCGGCCCCTGCACCTCGCGCATGGCCTGGTGAGTCGCATCCACGGGCGAGAGCCCCTTTTCAATATGGTGCTCCACCGCCTCGACCACAACAATGGCATCATCCACCACGAGACCAATTGCTAATACCAAGCCAAAAAGCGAAAGCGTATTCAGCGTAAAGCCAATCATCGGGAAGAAAATAAAGGTTCCCACAAGCGAAACCGGAATGGCGATAAGAGGAATAAGGGTCGCTCGCCAGCCTTGCAGAAAGACAAACACGACGACCACAACCAGCAGAATCGCCTCGACAATCGTGTGCACGATTTCCTCCATGCTGGAGGTAATGGCTAGGGTCGTATCCAGCGAAGTCGTGTATTCGAGATCTTCCGGGAAATTTTTAGAAAGATCTGCCATCAGACTGCGCACGCTATTTGCCGTAGCAATCGCATTCGAACCGGGCTGTTGATTGATTGCGATAACCGCCGCGGCCTGTCCATTATACCGCCCTTCGAGATTGTAGGTCTGAGCACCAAGCTCGACGCGAGCCACGTCTTTCACCCGAATCAACGACCCGTCCTGATTGGCTCGAATAATAATGTCGCCAAACTCTTTTTCCGTCACCAAACGCCCCGTCGTCCGAACCGTGTAGGTAAAAGAAACTCCATTGGGCGAAGGCTCCGCACCGACCTGACCAGCAGGATTTACCGTATTTTGCTGCTGGATCGCATTGACAACTTCCGGAACCGTGACATTGAGCTTTGCCAACAAATCGGGATCCACCCAGATGCGCATCGCATACTGACCCGCACCATAAACCGACACGTTTCCGACACCGGAAACACGCGTGAGAGCGTATTTGAGGTTAATGTAAGCGTAGTTTGCCAAGAAGATGCTGTCGTAAGTCCCCTTCGGCGAATAAATCGAATAAACCAAAAGCGGACTGCTGTAGGTTTGCTGAACGACGACACCCTGCTGATTCACCGCCGTAGGAAGCTGGGCACTTGCCTGCGATTGTCGAAGCTGCGCTAAAATCTGATCAATATTCGGCTGCGATCCGATTTCAAAAAAAACAAAGAGCTGCATCTGCCCGTTGTTCGCATTGATCGAATACATGTAGTCCATCCCCTCGACACCGCTCATTTGCTGCTCAATCGGGGTGGCAACCGATCCCTCCACCGTCAATGCATCTGCACCGACATACTGCGCCGTAACCTGAATCTGCGGCGGAACAATATTTGGAAACTGAGCAATCGGTAGCTCAAAAATCGAAATGGCACCCACCATCACAGTCAGGATGGCGATAACAATGGCTACAATCGGACGACGAATGAAAAACGCTGACATGATAAATTCTTTAGTTACTTCTCACAGGTGAAAAATTTTTACGGCTGACTTTGAAGGGAGGGTTGAGATCACTTGGCATCCGCGTCGGCAGGTGCTTTTTTCGATTCGGCGTCCGAAGATTTTTTGGAGGCCTCACCCGAACCCGCATCTGCTTTTTGCGGAGCTTCAGAGTTTCCCGAGGAACCCTGCGCTCCCTGCTCCTTAAAAGGCTCCGTTTTTACCTTCATGCCGGTGCGAACTTTTTGAATCCCTTCGACAATGATCGTTTCACCCGCAGAAATTCCCTCCTTGATAACCCAATAATCTTTATAAGTATCCCCAACATCCACGGTCCGCACCTCGACCGTCCCATCTTTATTCACGACCCCGATTTGATAGGCCGTTTGCAGCTGATTGACCGCACGCTGCGGAACCAAAATCGCATTCGGCAGCATTTTTACCGTAATACCGACTTTTGCAAACTGTCCCGGACGCAGAATCAGATTGGGATTCGGAAAAAGTGCCGATATGAGAATCGTTCCCGTCGTCACCCCGACATTGCGATTGGCAAATTCAAAACGCCCTTTCTCCGAATAGGTCTCGCCATTTGCAAGAAGCAGCGTCATGTCCGCCTTCCGCTTGTCAACGGGAACCTGCATCAATTCTTGCAGGTGCTTGCTCGCGACCATGTATTCCTGCTCGCTGATCGGAAAGTAAACCTTGATCGGGTCAACCTGAGACATCTCCGTGAGAACCATATTGCTCCCCGATCCGACAAGGTCGCCAACCTGCGCATTTGCTATACCCGCAATACCGGTAAACGGTGCCGTGATCGTACAAAAATCGAGGTTCAACTTCGCATTATCCACCGCCGCGGCCGCCGATTTTGCAGCCGCAATATCCGCACGAGCACTCTGCGTCGATTGGTCAAACTCCTGCGCACTAATAACGTTTGTTTTGTAAAGTTCCGTCTGCCGCGCCAGCGTCGTCTGCGCGAGTTGCGCCTTGGCCTCGGCTTGGGCAAAGGTACCCTTCGCCTGCTCTAGTGCCGCTTCAAAAGGACGTGGATCGATTTCAAAAAGCACACTCCCCTTTTTCACCAACGACCCCTCTTTATAATTCCGAGATTTTAAATACCCCACCACACGCGCCTGGATCTTCGCGTTTTGGTAGCCCTCCACCGTTCCGACATAGCTTCTGGTAATTGGGATTGTTTCCTGCAACGCCGCAACGACCTCCACAGTCGGTTCCGGTGCCGCCTCAGGTTTTTTATTATCTTTGCAACCGGAAGTCAGAGCCACTGCAACGGCCATAACGAATGCAAAAAGCGGTAAAAAAAACGGTGAGGGTTGTGACTGGGAAATGCGCATCCCACCTTTGTCTTTGGACTTCCTTTTTAGATCAAGCGTTAATTTTAAATTCATATTGCTCCGTCACTCCGATTTCCCTAGGACTCTTCTTATATGAAGCGTACTTTTATCGACGGTGACTTTTTGTTAACAAACCCAACTTCGCGCAAACTCTATCACGAGATCGCCAAAGACCTTCCCATCATCGACTACCACTGCCACCTGCCACCGGCAGACATCGCGACCAATCGCCGCTTCAAAAACCTCCACGAAATCTGGCTCGAAGGCGACCACTACAAATGGCGTGCCATGCGCAGCAACGGCATCGCCGAGCACCTCTGCACCGGCGACGCCAGCCCAAGAGAAAAATTCGACGCCTGGGCCGCCACCACCCCCATGACCCTCCGCAACCCTCTCTACCACTGGTCCCACCTCGAACTCCAACGCTACTTCGACATCACCGAACGCCTCTCCCCCGCCACCGCCGACAGCATCTGGGAACGAGCCAACGCCAAACTCGCACAACCCGACTTCGATGTAGAAAATATCCTAAAGCGTTTCCGCGTCGAGCTAGTCTGCACCACCGACGATCCGGCAGATTCGCTAGAGCATCATAAAAAAATCGCCGCCAGCGGCTTACCCACCCGAGTCTTACCCACCTTCCGCCCCGACAAAGCCATGCTCACCAGCGACCTCCCCGCTTGGAACACATGGTGCGATGCCCTCGGCACCGCCGCAAACCAAGACACCAGCAACTTCGAGGGATTTGTGGCCGCTCTCCACGCACGCCACGACTTTTTCCACGAAACAGGTTGCCGCATGTCCGACCACGGCCTCGACTACTGCCCCTTCGCAACTTGCGACAAAGACGAAGCCGCTCAACTCTTCACCCAAGCCCGACACAACAACGCACTCAGCACGGAACAGCAAGAAAAATTCGCCTTCTGGCTCCTCCGCGAAATCGGTCGCTGGAACCACGCCCGAGGCTGGGTCATGCAGCTCCACCTCGGTGCCCTGCGAAATAACAGCAGCCGCCAACTCGCCGCACTCGGACGCGACACCGGCTTCGACTCCATCAACGACGCTCCACAAGCAGGTAAACTCTCCGCTTTTCTAAACGCCCTCGACCGCGACGCCTCGCTGCCCAAAACCATCCTCTACAACCTAAACCCCGCCGACAACTACCTCTTCGCCACCATGATCGGCAATTTCAACGACGGCAGCAGCGCAGGCAAGATCCAGTTCGGCTCCGGCTGGTGGTTTCTCGACCAGATGGAAGGCATGACCTGGCAGCTCAACGCCCTCTCCAACCTCGGTCTCCTCTCCCGCTTCGTCGGCATGCTCACCGACTCCCGCTCGTTTCTATCCTACCCACGCCACGAATACTTCCGCCGCATCCTCTGCGAGATTTTGGGTAAAGAAGCCGAAACCGGCATCCTCCCCGACGACTTCGACCTCCTCGCCGACTACATCCGAAACATCAGCTACCAAAACGCCAAAAACTACTTCCCCTTCTGGGAGAAAGGGTAAATTTGAGATCTCAAATCTGAAATTTCAGATTTTCCTCAAGAGCGGTTGCCAGCCAAAAATTTGTCGGATAAAGTCGCCTCCATGCCGTCAGATTCCTTCGTTCATCTTCACCTCCACACCGAATACTCCCTGCTAGACGGTGCCTGCCGGATCAAAGACCTCGTCCACCGCGCAAAAGAGCTAAATATGCCCGCCGTCGCCATGACCGATCACGGCAATCTCCACGGCGCAGTCGAGTTTCACAAAGCCGCCACAAATGTCGGCGTCAAGCCCATCATCGGCTGCGAAATCTACGTCTCCCCCGGCAAAATGACCGAAAAAAATTCGGCAAACGGCAAAGGCTCCTCAAACCACTTCACCCTCCTCGCCCAAAACGACACCGGCTACCACAATCTCGTCAAACTCGTCACCTCCGCCCACCTCG
This sequence comes from Chthoniobacterales bacterium, assembly GCA_047971915.1. GTDB lineage: Bacteria > Verrucomicrobiota > Verrucomicrobiia > Chthoniobacterales > JBKEAD01 > JBKEAD01. The sequence continues at coordinate 2,487 of JBKEAD010000010.1, read as the reverse complement.
ACGGCTTCTACTACAAACCCCGCGTCGATCATGAAAAAATGGCCCAACACAGCGAAGGCATCATCGCTCTCAGTGGCTGCCTAAACGGAGAAATAAATTCCCAACTCCGTGCCGGACAACCCGAAAAAGCACACCAGACCGCCGCCATGTATCGCGAAATGTACGGTCCAGACCGCTTCTTCATCGAGATGCACGATCACGGCCTCGAAGATCAGAAAAAAAACAACCCTGAGCTTGTCAGAATCGCCCGCGAACTCGACCTCGGCATCGTCGCCGCAAACGACGTCCATTTCCTCCGTCGCGAGCACCACGAATCCCACGACGTCATGATTTGCATCGGCACCGCCTCCATGGTCGATGACCCCTCCCGCATGCACTACCCCAAAGAACTCTATTTCAAGTCCCGCCAAGAAATGGAGGCCAACTTCTCCGAACTCCCCGAAGCCCTCGACAATACCCTCCGCATCGCCGACATGGTGAATTTCGAAATGGAATTCGGAAAAAGCAAATACCCCAGCTTCGACCCACCCGCAGGCCAAACCCGCGAAAGCTACCTCCGCGAACTCTGCATAAACGGACTCCGCGAACGCTACGGCGAACGCGCCGAAACCAACAAAGAGCTCACCGACCGCCTCGAATACGAACTCAGTATCATCGAAAAAACCGGCTTCGTCAGCTACTTCCTCATCGTCTGGGATTTTATAAATCACGCCCGAAAAAAAGGCATTCCCGTCGGCCCCGGACGCGGCTCCGCAGCAGGCTCCCTCATCGCTTACGTCTTGAAAATCACCGACATAGACCCCATCCGTTTCGGTCTTATCTTTGAGCGTTTCCTCAACCCCGAGCGTATCAGCCCACCCGACGTCGACGTCGATTTCTGCATGAACCGCCGCGGCGAAGTCATCGAATACGTCCGCCAAAAATACGGCGAACGCTCCGTCTCCCAGATCGTAACCTTCGGCACCATGGGAGCAAAGAGCGTCGTGCGCGACGTCGCCCGCGTCCTCGGTATGAGCTACAGCGAAGGCGACCGCCTCGCCAAGATGATCCCCACCGAACTAAACATCACCCTCGACTCCGCCGTAGAAAAAAACCCCGAACTCGCCGAGGCACTCAAAACCGAATCCTCCACCCAGCAACTCTGGAGCCACGCCAAAGTCCTCGAAGGTCTCAGCCGCAACGCCGGCATCCACGCCGCCGGAGTCGTCATCGGCGACCGTCCGCTCGACGAATTTATCCCCCTCTGCCGAGGCAAAGAAAACGAAGTCGTCACCCAATACGCCATGAATCCGCTTACCGACCTCGGTATGCTGAAAATGGACTTTCTCGGCCTAAAAACCCTCACCGTCCTCCAAGAAGCCGTCTCCCTCATCCGCAAAAAAAATCCCGACTTCGATCTCGACACGATCCCGATGGACGACGCCGCGACCTTCGACATTTACAATCGGGGAGAGACACTCGGCATCTTCCAAATGGAGAGCGGCGGCATCACAAACTACTGCCTCCAGTTCGACATCCAAAGCATCGACGACATCGTCGCCCTCGGTGCCCTCTACCGCCCCGGTCCCATGCAGTTCATCCCCGACTACATCGCCCGAAAAAAAGGGCAAAAGAAAATCGAATACGCCCATCCCCTCCTAGAGCAAGTCTGCGCCGACACCTACGGCATCATCGTTTATCAAGAGCAAGTCCAACGCGCCGCAAACGTCCTCGCCGGCTACTCCCTCGGCAGCGGTGACGAACTCCGCCGCGCAATGGGAAAAAAGGATAAAGAAAAAATGGACAAAGAGCGCGTCCGCTTCGTCGAGGGCTGTGGACGCGTAAACCAAATCTCCGAAAAAGCCGCAAACGCCATCTTCGACTTCATCGACAAATTCGCACAATACGGTTTCAACAAAAGCCACAGTGCCGCCTACGGCTGGGTCTCCTACCAGACCGCCTACGCCAAAGCCCACTATCCACTCGAGTTCCGGGCCGCGCTCCTCACCTACGATGCCTCCACGGTCGAACGACTCGGTGAAGTCATCGCCGCTTGCCGCAAGATGGACATCACCATCCTCCCCCCCGACATCAACCGCAGTGCCGAAAAATTCAAACCCGAAGAAAAAGGCGGCCTCCGTGCCATCCGCTTCGGCCTCGCCTCGATCAAAAACGTCGGTGCCGCCGCCATGCACTCCGTCATCACCGACCGCGACAAAAACGGCCCCTTCAAATCTCTCGAAGACTTCTGCCGCCGCCTCGACACCCGCACCGTAAACAAAAAAATCGTGGAAAGCCTCGTCCGCAGCGGAGCCTTCGACGAATTTGGCAAACACCGCGCCCAGATTTTTTCCGAGATAGAACTCGCCATGGCCTCCGCCGTTGAAGTCCAGCGCGACCGCGCCTCCGGCCAAGTCTCCCTCTTCGACGTCTTCGACGAAGCACCTCAAGAAAATACCGAAAACTCCGCCAACGAAGTCGATCCATGGACGGCCCGCGAAACCCTAG
>JBKEAD010000240.1:0-88241 GCA_047971915.1 Chthoniobacterales bacterium | reverse complement strand
GGCAACTTCGGAATTTCACTGAGCTTGTCGCGCCTATTCAGAAAAAATCCCCAAAAATCCAAATTCATATTTTAAATTCTGCCGGTGTTTTAGCATTCCCTGAATTTGCCTTCGATGCCGTCCGCGTGGGTCTCGCCCTCTACGGAATCGCTCCTATAAAAACACCCCTCGCGCTCCGTCCCGCACTGACTTGGAAAACCCGCCTCAGTGCCATCCGAGAAGTTCCGTCAGGAACATCCATTAGCTATGGCTGCAAATTTATCACCACACATTCCACTCGTATCGGTCTGCTTCCGCTTGGATATGCGGACGGTTATTTTCGCTGCGCATCCGGTAAAAACGAAGTGCTCGTGCAGGGCTACCGCTGTCCGCAAATCGGAACGATTACCATGGACCAAGTAGTTATCGACCTTGGCAAACTCCCCCCCGAAGTAGAAGTTCGCCTGCTGGACGAAGTCGTCTTACTAGGAAAGCAAGGCAACTCAGAAATCAGTATGAACGAACTCTCCCGCAACGCAAATACCATCCCGTGGGAAATTTTTACCGCCATCGGCCCCCGCGTCGATCGCATCTATTATTCGATATGAAACGTCTTAAAAAAATGCTTTTCGGCAGCGGTGGAAAATCGCTTCACGGCTACAAAAACCCCAAAGCTCGCGTGCTTATTTTCGACTTCGACGGCACGCTGGCCAATACGCTACAGGTCGCAATCGAAATTTTTAACGAACTCGCACCGCAATACGGTTTCGACGAGCTGACCGACGAGGTCATCGAAATGGCCCGCGGCATGAGTGCCCACGAAATCATCAAACACTTTAAAGTTCCCGCGACCAAAATACCCAGTATTGCCGCCAACGGCTTGAAAGCACTACACCGCCGCATGCCGGAAGTAAACCCCTTCGACGGCGTTGCCGAGATGCTAAATAAAGCTGCCGCGGCAAATTACGTTCTCGGTATCCTGACCTCAAACTCCGAAAATAATGTGAGGGATTTTTTGAGCCGTCACGATTTACCCGAGTTTGCCTTCATCCGCTGCTCATCGCAGATTTTCGGCAAGGACGTTCATCTAAGAAAAATTTTAAAAACAAATGGCTGGTCCGCCGAGCAAATATTATTTCTTGGAGACGAAGTGCGAGATATCGAGGCATGCCAAAAAGTGGGCATAGCCTGCGCCGCAGCAAGCTGGGGCTACAATACACGCGCCGCCCTTGAAAAAGTCGAGCCCCGTTGGATCATCGACAAGCCCACGGAATTTTTGGACTTACTGGACTTTTTTAAAAGCCGATAAAAAAATAAAAGCTTCTCTCCGCCCCCGCTCTCATAGACATTAGTCTTCGCAAAGATGGACGAAAATACGAGCAAAACTCAAATAAACAAATCCGCCCCGAGTGGAGAAGGCCCCACTTTGGAACTCGTAATGGATGCACAAGCCATCCAAAAAGTCATCCGCCGCATTGCACACGAAATTATTGAAAAATATGATGACCTGAGTCGGCTGGTTATTGCCGGAATCCCGACGCGTGGGGTCGAGGTGGCTAAGCGCATTGTGGAGGCAATTTCAGAATCTGGATCGCCCTTACCTGAATCCGGCATTGTCGATGTCTCTATGCACCGAGATGACCTCTCCATACGCTCTCGCATGACGGCGATCGAGCCAACTCACCTGCCGCTAGATCTCGACGGACGCCCTCTTTTACTCGTAGATGATGTCCTATTTACAGGGAGGAGCTGCCGCGCTGCAATGGATGCCGTAGCCTCCTACGGACGCCCTTCACTCATCGAACTCGCGGCACTTGTCGACCGGGGACACCGAGAACTGCCGATTTTCGCAAACTATGTCGGAAAGGTTCTCCCAACAAAACGAGAGCAAAAAATCCGAGTCCGATTTCAATCCTGCGACCGTGTTGAAGACTCGGTAAACTTAGTGACACCATGACAACTGCCGACTGGAAACATAAAGACCTTCTCGCTCTCGACGGACTCACCCTTCAGGAACTAAATACCCTGCTCGATACCGCCACAGCCTTCAAACGCGTTGGGCTCCGAAGTCTTAAAAAAGTTCCCGCCCTACGCGGACGCACCTTTGTAAATTTTTTCGTCGAACCCAGCACGCGCACACGCATTTCTTTCGAGTTGGCAGCTCTCCGGCTCAGTGCCGATGTCATCAACATCGCGGCCAGTTCCTCTAGCCAACAAAAAGGCGAGACGCTCAAAGACACCGCCAAAAATCTCGAAGCACTGCACGCCGACATCATCGTGCTACGACATAGTTCATCGGGTGCAGCAAAGTTTTTAAGCGAACGCTTACAGGCATCCATCATCAACGCCGGAGACGGAGCGCACGAACACCCGACACAAGGCCTGCTGGATATTTTCACCATGCGCGAACACTTCGATTCCCTCGCAGGAAAAAAAATCGGCATCGTTGGAGATATTCGCTTTAGCCGAGTCGCCCGATCAAATATCCACGGCCTCGTCACGCTCGGAGCAGAAGTTTTTCTCATCGGTCCCACCACACTCGTCCCAAATAATTTTGAGCATCTCGGGGTAAGGGTCTGCCATAAACTCGACGACGTTATCGGAGAGCTAGATGTCATCAACCTCCTCCGTATCCAACAAGAGCGCCAGCGCAAGGAGTATTTCCCGAGCCTCAACGAATACGTCTCCTTATTTGGGCTGAGCAAGCAACGAGCCGCACGGCTCAAACAAGACTGCCTCATCATGCACCCCGGCCCGATCAATCGCGGCATCGAGATCGACAGTGACGTTGCCGACGGTCCACGCAGTGTCATTTTAGACCAAGTCTCCAACGGCCTAGCCGTTCGCATGGCCGCCCTCTATCTCTGCGCCGGCGGTAAAGGCGGGATTTAATTTAAAAACAAATCGGCCAAAGCCCCCTTTGGTAGGATCGTTTTGATAAGGAATCATTCTAACAGAATGACTGGAAATGATCGCCACGTGTGACATCGTAAAAGCGAAATCCCGCGGTCGCTTTATCAAAGCGGCCCTACCGGGCTACCGCCCTTATCCAAAAAGAACGGATGAAAAAAAACTATCACTAAAAGCAAAAGCCCGACCGTAAGAAACACGGTCGGGCTATTGCATCTTATCAATCTACTATGAAAACCTTAGAGCGGCTGAGTTCGATATTTTGGTTGAAACCAGACCTGCAAATTTCCCCCCAGATTTTTGCAGGTCAACATCGAGTCAACCGCCCTAAGCACTATGAAAAATTCATTTTGTTGAAGCCTTCTTTATCCATTTGATAAAGGCTTCGGAACCTCCGGGTTGAAAGCCTACGTTACGGGCAAGTTCTTTGCCCTTTGGTGAAACTAAGATGAATGTTGGAAAACCTTCTATTCCGTACTTTTCGGCCAAGCCTTCATTTTGTTGTTTTAACGAGTCGGGCTGTTGGGTGCGTCGTGGAAAATCTAGCTCTAGCAGAACGAGGCTATCTTTTGCAAATTCCTTAAAAGCGGCTGAATCCAAAACCTGCTTTTTCATCATGATGCAGGGTGGGCACCAGTCTGAACCGGTGAAATCCAGTAAAAGCGGTTTGCCGGATTCTTTTGACTTTTTCGCCGCTGCGTTGGCATCGGTCATCCAATCGGCATTTGCAAACGCTGCACTTGCAGAGATGGCCAAAGCTGCCGTGGCGGCAAGCAGACGAGTGAGTGGCAATTTGTTCATATGGAGGTTTAGACGCCTCTCGCTAGAAAATGCTCAAAGTTTTTTTAAAAAATTTTCAGCCATCCAATAAAAAGCACTTTTTCCAAGGCACTCCTCTGAAAAAAGCAGATGTCGTGCTTACGATTTCAGCCAATCGAGCGAGGTTTCTATGTCGCTTTCGATGGGAGAAATATTTCCTTTTTTTGCGTAGAGTGAGGCGGTGTAGGCGATCATCATCGCATTATCCATACGCATATCCGGTGGTGCAAAATGGAGACGGATTTTTGGAGTGTGCGCATCTATCGCGCTTTGTAATTTTTTTTGCAGAGCGTTATTGGCACTTACTCCGCCGCTGACGGCTAGAGTCGTGATGCCTGTTTTTTCGCAGGCGGCCAGTGCTTTACCACAAAGAATGTCAATGATCGCTACTTGAAAAGATGCGCAGAGATCAGGAATGTCATCGGCGGTAGGCTTTTGTTTTTCGATGAGATAACGAAGGGAGGTTTTTAGTCCACTGAAGCTAAAATCAAAGTCACCGGAATGTAACATGCTGCGCGGAAAATCGTAACGTGTTGGGTCCCCATTCTGAGCGCGTGTATCGATTTCTTTTCCTCCGGGATAGGGGAGGCCGAGGAGTTTAGCGGCTTTATCAAAAGCCTCTCCGGCGGCATCGTCGCGAGTTTTTCCAAGGACTTCATATTTTCCGAGTTCTCGGCAATGAACCAACAAGGTGTGGCCTCCACTCACGATGAGATTGATGTGCTCAGGAATATCAGGCCGTCGAAAAAAGGGGGACAGCAGATGTCCCTCGATGTGATTTACAGCTAGATAAGGGCGGTCGAGAGCGATGGCTAATCCTTTTGCAAAGCTATTGCCGACGAGTAGGGCCGGAGCTAGTCCCGGCCCTGAAGTTGCGGCAATGTAGTCGATGTCTTGGCGGTCGACAGCGGCTTGCTGCAAGGTTTTTTCAACAAGAGGAAAAATGCTTTCTAAATGCGTTCTGGAAGCCAACTCGGGCACGACACCACCGTGGCGATTATGCAGTTCGATTTGCGAGGCGATTGAGCTGCCGAGAGGCTGGTTGCAATCTTGAAGCAAGGCGACAGCCGTTTCATCGCATGAACTCTCGATAGCTAGGATGATCATAAGTTTATTTTCATAGCCATCCCATAGCCTTCAAAAATAGACAAAGGTTGACTGATTCCGACTTGGTTTAAGAGAAGATTTTGAGATTTTGAAGGTTGAGTTTTTTTCTTCATGAGTTCTTTTGAATAAGGGGCTTTAGGCCGATTTATTTTTAATCATTCTTATGGAATGGCTGTGGTTTATTTCAAAAAAACCGCTCCGGCATGTGGAGAAGGTCATGTGATTTGATGAAAAAATAAAAGTTTGGATCAAGCTAAAAGCCCTCGTTTTTTTATCCAAAGCCTTTGTGTCCGACAGGCTGCTAAGCTCTCTTTTTCTCAATGAGTCGCAAAATCGCATCTGCCGAACACGCTGCGCCAAAGCCGTTGTCGATATTCACCACGCTGATTCCCGAGGCACAGCTTGTCAACATCCCAAGTAGAGCGGTCACTCCTCCCAAATTCGCGCCGTAGCCCACACTTGTCGGCACGGCAATCACCGGGCAGTCCACCAGGCCCCCTACCACGCTGGGCAAGGCCCCTTCCATTCCCGCAACGACAATCAGAACATCGCAGGCACGCAGCTCCTCCACATTTGCCAGCAAACGATGCAATCCGGCCACGCCGACATCTGTAAAGCGCTTGGCTTGCCATCCAAAAAATTCCAATGTTGTCATCACCTCTTCTTGCACCGACTCATCGGAAGTTCCCGCTGCAACCACGCCGACTCGGTGAAGCGAACTTTTGTGAACCCTATCTCCAAAACTCAAACAACGCGCCTCTTTATGAAAGCGCAACCCCGGAAAATGTTTCTCTAATTTGTGGAAATACTCTTGGCCAACCCGCGTCACCAAAAACCGCCCGACACGCTCTCGCAAGACCGAAGCAATCTCAAGAATTTGCTCCGGCGTCTTTCCCTCTCCATAAATAACTTCGGCACGTCCACAACGCTGTTCGCGAGAAAGATCGACTTTCGCAAATCCAATATCCGCAAATTCCTCAGACATTTATGAATCTCTTAGGTAAAGACGCAGCGGGATCATGTCGCTTTCGACAAAACCACGGCTTAGATAAAAACGTGTGGCTGCATCGTTTGGCTTATCTGTTAATAAAGTGATGCGGCGAAATTTTTTCTCCTTTGCAAACTCAACGGCATGCCGGAGCAGCTTATCCCCAATACCGCAATTCCGAAACTCCGGTGCCACCACCAAATCTTCCAGCAAAAGCACGAACCCACCCTCCGCCGTGCTAATCGTAATCAATAGATTTATCATTCCGATGATACGATTTTTATTTCGTAGCACAAAAATACGTCCCCGACTTGGCTCTTCGATAATGAGCTGCAAGCCGCGTTGCTGGAGTTCCCGATTGGGCGTAAAATCACGCTCATGCGAAAAAAGCTCGTAAAGCAAATCCACCAACTCCGGCAAGTCGTCTAGAGTAGCAGGTTCAATTCGTAAATTTTCAGGCATAGACGAAGGACATGCTAACAGAACAGAAAATGTCAAACCATCCTAAAAAGGAATTTTGCTATATTCGATATTGAGTGCATCCGCCACGGGTTTGCAGGCAAGTTTTCCTTCGTAGATATTTATTCCCTCGCGCAGTCCGCTTTGCAACTGCGTCGCTTTTTCAAGACCGTGATCGGCTATTGTGGTGATAAATCGCTCCGTAACATTGGTCAGTGCTTGGGTTGCCGTGCGAGCGTAGGCTCCGGGCATATTACTTACGCAATAGTGTAGCACACCTTCCTCCACATAGGTCGGCTCATCGTGTGTGGTCGGGCGCGAGGTTTCGCTACAGCCGCCTTGATCGATTGCGATGTCCACAAAGACGCTGCCGGAACGCATTATTTTCAGCATGTCACGGGTGATGAGTTTGGGAGCTTTTGCGCCCGGCACGAGGACGGCACCGATGAGAAGGTCCACGCGGGGCAGCAATTCGGTGAGAGAAGCTTCATTGGAAAAAAGCGTGTGGGCCGTATTCATCGTGATGTCGAGAAAACGCATCCGCTCAAGATCGACTTCCAAAATGGTTACATCTGCACCGAGCCCTGTCGCCATTCGTGCTGCATTGACTCCACTTGTGCCACCGCCGAGGACCACGACTCTGCCAGGCAAAACTCCGGGCACACCGCCGAGCAATACACCGCTGCCGCCCGTGTGTTTCTCTAAAAAATAAGCTCCAACGATTACCGACATGCGCCCGGCGATTTCGCTCATCGGTTCGAGTAAAGGCAAGCGGCGATTTATCTCGACCGTTTCGTAAGCGATGCAGGTGGCACCACTTTTTAATAATCCATCCGTCAGACTGGCATCGGCTGCGAGATGAAGGTAGGTAAAAAGAATTTGCCCCCGGCGGAGAAGCGGCACTTCGTCCGGCATAGGCTCCTTCACTTTCACGATCATATCCGCCTCGGCAAAGACTTCCTCATGGGTCTCCACAATCCGCGCACCGGCCTTGCTGTAGTGCTCATCGGAAAAGCCAATATCGGCACCCGCATTTTTTTCTACGAGGACTTCATGCCCATGCGAAACGAGCGTTGCAGCGGCTGGCGGGAGGAGCGCGACACGGTGCTCTTGAATTTTAATTTCTTTAGGAACGCCAATTTTCATGGATGCGTGTTACTTTTAATACCGTTCTTCGAGCCAATGGATAGCTTTTTCGTAGCTCTGGCGATCGAGAAAATGCCGCAGCTGCGGGTCGGTCGATTCGGGAAGTTTTTGCGCAAGAAGATTCAGATCGCGCGTGCAATCCATGAGCTTGAGCATGTGTCCGTTTTGATCGCGGGTGTAGTGCTCGCGGTCACGAACGATTCGCTCACGCTCGTGTAGGGTTTTTAAAATTTCTTTGTGAAGTTCTGTGTCTTGACTGTCTTGGCCTTGAGATATTGTGTCGGACATGATCCTAGGAATAAAACAAATTCAACCCGTAAAAATCACGAAATTTCGTCGCCGCGTGCAGGGATTTTTTATCGTGACAGGGAAAAACCTGAAATCTTTACCCTCCATGCAATTTTTAATAAAGGGACAGTTGACATTTAAAATTTGTTTGAAGTAAAAAAAGTCATTATGAGGCAAGCGCGTTTACTTTTAAATGGTAAGGATAAAAACTCGGGGCAGGCTATCGATATAGAGTCCGACGGATATTACTACTGTGCTTCTTATCTGGCAGATAAAAGTTGCTCCTTCGGTGAAGAAGAGAAAAATCATCTTCACGATGTGATGCGGCGCGTGGAACGTTTTAGCGGGGTCGAGGTGGTTACGTATTGTTTTATGTCAGACTATATACATTTACTCATTCGCGTGCCGGCAGCAAATCGCTTGCCAAAGATGGAATTTTCCGAACTGGAAAGCGAACTGCAGATGCTTCATGGCATTCGTAAAGGTGAACCATCCGGTTTTCTACAAGAGTTTGAGCAAGCGGACGCCTCTGGAAGCTCCATGCAGAAAAAAAAGTTGCTGGAAAAATACGAGCTGCGCCGAGGGAGCCTTGGCAGCTTTATGAAAGAATTTAAACAACGCTTCACTCAATGGTTTAATGGTAAGCAAAATCGCCGCGGAACGCTTTGGGACAACCGCTTTAAAAGCACAATCGTTCAGCCAACCAAAGAAGCTCTCATGGTCGTAGCGGCTTACATCGATTTAGATCCATTGCGGGAGGGGCTCGTTAGTGATCCTGCGGATTATCCTTGGTGTGGCTATGCAGAAGCAATGTCGGGAAATGCTGTGGCCAGACGTGGATTAACCCGTATTTTTGATCAAGATTCGATCGGGACTTCACGAAGCCTTCAATGGAAAACCCTGTTAGAAAAATATCAGCCCATATTATTCAATGATTCGACACAAACAGAATCTCATGAAGAAGCAACAGCAGACGATGAAGTAAAATCAGACAAAAAAGGGAGAAAAAAGAAAGATCAAAAACCCTTGCTTCCCATCTCTGAACTTTTGCGTTCTCGCTCCATACGTTACTTTGGTGACGGTGCCATTTTTGGGGATACAGAGTTTATAGAAGCTTTATTTGAAGCAAATCGAGAACGCTACGGCCCAAAACGCAAGAGCGGGGCTCGCGAGATGAAAGGAGCAAAATGGGGAAAACTTCGCGTGCTTCGAGATTTGAGAAAAAACGTAATCGAATAATGGACCTTTCTTTTTTCTATGGCTTCCCCTCCGCACTCACCTTCTCCAAGCACACTTACGCGCTATTTGCCGATACTGGGTTGGTTGCCAAAATATCGGAGCGAGTGGCTGCGGGCCGACATTATTGCGGGATTAACGGTTTGGGCCGTCATGGTCCCCGAAGCGATGGCCTATGCCGGGATCGCTGGAGTTCCCGCGCTTTATGGACTCTACACCGTTCCGGTGCCGCTTTTTGCCTACGCTATTTTCGGAACTTCGCGCACGCTCATCGTGGGGCCAGACACCGCCACGGCAATGATTTCTGCCACCGCGATTGGCGGACTGGCTGCGGTCGGATCGGCGCAATTTATCGGATTGACTGCTACGCTGGCTTTTTTGGTCGGCTTGCTCTTTTTTTTATTCAGCTTTTTACGAATGGGTTGGATTGCAAACTTTGTGCCAACTCCGGTGATGAAAGGATTTATCCAAGGTCTCGTCTGGGTAACCATTCTCGGACAGGTCCCCAAAATCATCGGGATCGACGGTGGACATGGCCAATTTTTCGGACGACTTACCACGCTTTTTAAAGAAGCTCCAAATGCGGATGGGCTGACAACCCTAGTCGGGCTGGGAAGCCTAGTGATTCTTTTTGTCATGAAAAAAAAGATGCCCCGAGTTCCGGCGGCACTCGTAACCCTAGTGGTGGCAATTTTGGCGGTAAACGCCTGGGGGCTGGAGGCCAAAGGGCTAAACGTCGTCGAGAATATTTCGACGGGTTTACCCGCTTTGGCAATGCCCGTTTTTGGCTGGCAGGAAATAGAGACCTTGCTACCGGCGGCTTTTGCCATTGTCCTGTTGGGCTTTTCCGAAACACTTGGTGCGGCACGGGCAGCAGCGGAGCGAACCGGTGAGGTGCTGGATCCAAACCAAGAGCTCCTTTCGCACGGTCCGGTCAATGTAGGCTCGGCTTTCTGCTCAGGTTTTATTGCCGTGGGCAGCCTATCAAAAACTTCGGTGGCGATGTCTGCCGGTGCAAAAACACAGCTTTGTTCACTCGTCGCAGGCGTGTTGGTTATTTTATCGCTGCTTTTTCTAATGCCACTTTTCCACGGGCTGCCTCATGCCACGTTGGCAGCCATCGTCATCGAGGCAATGTTAGGACTGGCAAGTTTTACCTATCTTAAGAATTTACGTCGTGTGAATTTGCTGGAGTTTGGGGTGGCATGTATTGCTTTTTGGGGTGTTTTATTTTTTGGCGTGTTGCCGGGAATCGGACTAGGAGTTGCGCTTTCCCTCATCCTTTTAGTGCGGAGCGATAGTGCGCCACCGATGGCCGTTCTCGGCAAGCTGCCCGGTCATGAAATGTATCGCGATATTCGTAAACACCCCGAGGCGGAAACCATTTCGGGACTCGTCATTTTTCGCTTTGATCATGCTCTGACCTACACAAATGCTTCGACTTTCGAAGAAGGAGTTCGCTCCTTTTTACTACGTGCAGAAAGTCCGGTCCGACAAGTGCTTGTCGATGCGGAAGGAATTACCGATATCGATACGACTTCGATGGAAATGCTTGCGCGTTTACGCCGCGAATTGGCTAACCGCAAAATTATTTTAGCTTTTGCTAGGGTGCGAGATGAAGTTTTTGAACGATTAAAACTCGCAGATTTTGATTCGAAGAATATCTACCAACGCATCACCGACGGAGTATTAACTTTTGAAACAAATGCAAAGTCTCCTCTAAGACAAGGGTGAGAACTCGACTTGCGGGGCGTCTTTCCAAAGATTTTCGAGATCATAATGGCTACGCTCGAAGGCTTGAAAAACATGGACCAATACATCTCCATAGTCGAGCACGACCCAATGACTCGTTGGTGCTCCGTCTTCATTTAGCGGCAACCTATTATATTTTTCTTTTACGCGTTTACGAACATTTGAGGCAATGGCTCGGAGTTGAGGATCGGAATTTGCCGTGCAAATAACAAAGGCATCCGTGAAAGACGAAATGCCGCCGAGGTCGAGAATCTGAATGTCTTCCGCTTTAATATCATCCGCTGCCGCCGCGCAAAACTTGGCTAAATCAATACTCTCAGTCATCGGATACAGTTTCAGAAATTAATAAGGATTTTCGCTCTGGAGGATTTTGCATGCTTTATGAGGTATCAAATATCGGATGGATTGTCCCGAAGCAATACGATTCCTTATTTCAGTGGAAGATATGTCGATGCGCCGTTTGATACTCAGCATGTCGGAAGGAATTTCAGCGGTGTCATTTTGCCGACTCAAAACAACAAACTGCGCAAGCCGACGAAGTTCTGAGAGCGATTTCCATGTATGCAGCTCAGCCAGATTATCGTCACCAATAAAATAAAAAAGCTCGGCCTGTGGTAAACGCCCTGCGATTTCACGAACCGTATCAATACTGTAAGACGGGTCGCGCCCCGCATCAACCTCACAGGAATCCAACTCGAAGCCGGGTTCACCCTCGATTGCTGCTGAAAGAAGTCGGCAACGAAGATCTGCAGAAGCCGGTGGACGATCCAGTTTATGCGGTGAAACAACTGCCGGAACAAAAAGGACACGATCCAACGCAAGCTTCTCTTTAGCCTCGCGAGCAAGAATCAGATGCCCCGTATGCACGGGATCAAAGCTACCACCGTATATGCCAATGCGTTCCTTCACCCCCTGCGGGTAACCTCAAAAGAGCGGGATTGCAAGTTTGTGTCGCTTGCTATACGCAGATGAGGTTAAGAATTTGATACGATGATTTCCCGTTATTTGCTTATTGATATTAGCAACAGCTTCACAAAAGCAACTACTAGCGACGGCTCTCTGCTTGGTGAAATATTGCGTATCGAAACGAAAAAACTAAATACGAATTACCTAGAAGAAAATTTTTCCGCCCGGCGTTTTAGCGATCTTCAAGGGGTTATTTTGAGCAGTGTCGTGCCTGCTCAACAAAAAATTATTCGCAATTTTGCTGAGGCACGCTCCCTTTCGCTGCAAGAAATATCCGCCCGGCGTGCTCTCGGCATCGGTATCGACTATCCCAAGCCCGAGCAAATCGGTGCCGACCGACTAGCGAATGCCGTGGCCGTAGATGCTCTGTATGGCAGCCCCGCAATCGTTGTCGATTTTGGCACTGCCGTGACCTTCGATGTCATGTCATCCGGGCGCGAATACCTCGGTGGCGTCATCGCTCCGGGACTGCGAGCAATGACCTCCTATCTCCACGAAAGCACTGCACTGCTCCCCAAAATCGAACTCCAAGAACCCAAATCCGTCATCGGAAAATCGACTCGCCAAGCCATGCTCTCGGGTGCGGTTTTCGGCTACTCGGGATTAATCCAAGAAATTGTCACCCGTATCCGCGAAGAAGCTTTTGGGGATTCAAAAATACAAATCGTGGCAACCGGAGGCGATGCCGAAATCATCGTCCGCCACTGCCCTATCTTCACGGCTGTAAATAAAAATCTCACTTTGCAAGGCCTTCGCGTGCTCGCAAAACGTTTCTTTTCGGGTTAAATTTTCACAATAAAAACAAAATTTACCATTTCTCTTGACGAAACGGATGAGTCAATTTATGAAATGGTAAATTCTTTGTAACAAAATGTCTGTAGCTGCTGTTAAAAAAGCTTTTTTACTTCTCGAAACGATTTCTAATGCAGATAACCCTTTACAGCTTAGAGAGTTATCCAAACTAGTCAATCTCCCAAAACCGACGGCTTATCGCCTCTTGCAGACACTTCGTTCCATCGGCTATCTCACCCAGGACGAGACAAATAGCTCCTATCAACTTAGCGATGGCATTCACCGTCTCGTCCCCAGTCACCCCTACGCGCTACTACGGATGAGAGCGCGAGATACTTTAGAAAATCTTCACAAACGCTTCAATGAAACCGTAAATCTCGGCGTCTTGGAAGGCGACCACATCAGTTATGTGGACTACATCGAGACGACCCACCAGCTTCGTCTGATCGCCCGCCCCGGAGAAACCGACCCGATTTACAGCACGGCTTTGGGCCGGGCCATCCTCGCACAACTTCCTGAAAATGAAGTCGAGCAACTCATCCGCCGTAGCGATGTAAAACGCCGCACAAACCACACCCTCACAGACTGCGGAGGCATTTTGGCACTCATAACCCAAACCGCAAACAAAGGCTGGGCCGAAGAAATCGAAGAAAATATTCGTGGCATCTGTTGCATGGCCGTCTGCCTCGCCGATTGGGGATTCCCGTATGCCGCCATCAGCATAGCCGTTCCCAAAAGTCGTCTCGATGGAGAGACCCACCGCGCCATGATCGCCGAGCTCAAAAAACTCAAACCCAATCCACCCAAACATGACGACATCTCGAAAACCTAGAGTTTTAATCGCACGACTTTTTCACGAAACAAACACCTTTGTAAAAACCCCCACAAGCCTAACAGATTTCGCCAAACGCCAAGGGCAAGAACTTTTCCAATGTCGGAAAGACGGCTCGACCTTAGGAGCCTTTTTAGATTTTGCAGATGAGAATCATTGGGAGGTTTTGCCGACGGTAGATTTTAATACCTCACCAAGCGGCTCTGTCGAAACAAAAGCCGTCGCAGCATTTTGGACAAGCTTTAAAGAAGAGATAGACAAGCTTGCATCACCTCCCGACGCCTTTTGTTTTATCCTCCACGGAGCGATGGCAAGCGTCGGGTTTCAAGATGTCGAGGGTGAAATTTTACAACGCGTCCGCGCCATTCCTTCCCTCGCGGAAATACCTCTTTTCGGTGTCTTAGACCTTCACGCAAACGTCACCCAAGCCATGATAGAGCACTCGGATTGTCTGGTGGCCTACCGTGAGAATCCGCACATTGATGGAGCAGAAACCTCCGTCCGAACTGCATCCCTGCTCAAACGTTGTCTGGAATCCGGCGAAAAACCCAAGCAATTTCTCAGGCAATGCCCCATCCTCTGGCCGGCACCGGGGACCGGCACCGCCGTCTCTCCCGTTCTGGATTTAGAAAAAATCGCCCGTCAAGCCGAAGCGGAAAACCCAAGTGTCTGGGCGGTCAATGTGCTGCCCGGATTTGCCCATGCGGATATCTACGACGCCGGTGTCAGTTTCTCCGTTGTAGGAACGGATGAAACCCTTGCCACTAAAATTCTCGACACCCTCGCCGGGCAAGCCCTTGCCACGAAAGAACAGGGTATCCCGTCTGAATGGCAACTTGATGACGCTATCGACGACGCCTTGGCAAAAGGAAAATTTCCAGTCTGTCTGGTTGAAACAGCCGACAATATCGGCGGCGGTACACCCGGTGACGGCACGAGCATCCTCCGTGCTCTACTCAGAAAAAATGCCGGCCCCTCTGTCTCCATGATCGCTGACAAAGAAGCCGTAAAAGCTCTTGCCGATAAAAATATCGGTGATGAAGTCGCCGTGGAGGTCGGCGGACGCAGCATCGGCCAAGACCCCGGCCCCGTGCTGCTGAAGGGAAAACTAACCCACCGATCCGACGGCAAATTCGAGCTCGAAGACCACCAAAGCCACCTTGCGTCCATGAGAGGCATCCATATCGACATGGGCCCCAGCGCAGTCGTGCAATGTGGCGATGTCACCGTCCTCATCAACTCAGAAAAAACACCTCCTATGGACCTCGGCCAACTCCACAGCCAAGGAATCGAACCGGCAAAAATGAACTTTATCAATATAAAAGCCGCCGTCGCCTACCTACGCGCTTACGAAAAAATTGCCCAAGCCCATTACTACGTCGATACGCCCGGCCCCTGCTCCTCGAACCTTAAAAATCTACCTTACCAAAACGTCCGCCGCCCCATTTTCCCGCTCGACGAAATCGCATAATCAAAAAGCTCCTTTCGTTGCAAAGCACCCACTGCTCACCGCTCACCGCTCACTGGCTCAAACCGATACGCGCATGGGCATGAGCACGTAGAGGAATGGGGTCTGGATTTTGATGACACCGGGACTCATTTCATCGATGAGTTCGAGAAAAACTTCGTCGTTTGGCAAATGACGAAGCGGATCCATCAAAAATTCAGGATTGAAAGCGACGGAGAAATCGCGCCCTCGATAAGGCGCAGCGATAGATTCTTGGGCCTCGCCGATTTCCGGTGTGTTGGCAGAGATATCGATATTATTTTTTGAAAAACTCAGGCGGATAGAGCCAGCTTTGTCGTTATTGAGCAGCGAGACGCGGCGCACGCAGTTCAAGAAAGCTTCGCGATCTAAAGCGATGCGTTCTTTGGTTTCTGCAGGGATGACTTGGCGATAGTTCGGGTAGTTTCCATCCACCAATTTGCTGACTAGCACCGAACTTCCCAGCTCAAGAGAGATGTGATTATTTGTCGTGCGAAGCGTAACGTCACCTTCTTCTCCGAGGAGGCGGATGATTTCGTTGATCGCCTTCGTCGGAACGATAAACTCACCTTCCTGGCTCTGCGGAAACTCGACATCGGTTTCAAAAAGCGCAAGACGGCGCCCATCTGTGGCAACGAGGGTTAATTTATTTTCTTTAAAAGAGAAAAGGATGCCGTTTAGCACAAAGCGTGTTTCGTCAGCAGAAATCGCGTAGGCTGTTTTGCGTAGGCCATCTTTGAGTTCAGATTGGCGCAGGGTGTATTCCTTGGCATCTCCGAGTGCGGGAAGCTCGGGAAATTCGTTGTGCGCCAGCCCGTAAATTTTGAAAAAACTCGCACCGCTTTGAATGGAGCTGATGTTTTGGGAATCGGTTTCGACCGTAATCTCGCCGGAAGGAAGTTCACGAACAATGGCAGAGAGGCGCTTTACGGGGAGGGTGGTCGTGCCGGGTTTTAAAATTTGAGCATCCACTTCGCAGCGCATATAGACTTCCATGTCTGCGGTTGTGAGTCGGAGGCGCCCCTCGATGGTCTCGATGAGAACATTCGCGAGGACGGGTAATGTCGCACGGTTGCTAACGACGTTTTGGATGCGTTGTAATCCCTCATTTAGGGCTTCTTTGGAAACAGCAAATTTCATGAAAAAAAACGAATGGATTTAGATAGTAAGAGGGGCTTTTTATGTCAAAGTTTAATGTTGCTTCCTCGCACAAAAGCCATCTTCTTACAAGTTCGAAGGCACTCTGCCAAAAGATAATAAAAATTTCTAGACTTTATATTCCGTATTTTTGGAATCGTCGGAAAAAGCTTCCATCAATATCGCACGGATGCGTGCTGCCTCATGAGCATGAGCGAGCACGGTGACCTGATCCCAGCCTAGGAGCTGTGTCGAGCCTTGTGGGGTGACCAGCTCCCTCCCTCGTGTAATCAAAGTAATTGTTGCGCCTTTGGGTAATTGCAGATCCGAAATTTTTGGTCCGGGAATATTTGCCGGTCCGGGTAAATCTACGACAATCAGATCAAAATCGCTCGCGGCCATAGTGATGAGTTCGAGATTAAATAGCGGCTGCGGACGTGGCAGCGTGTTTAAACCTAGGAAACGAGCCAGCCATCCGAGCGTGCTCCCCTGTATCGCGATTGATAAAAGAACGGCGAAAAATACGAGATTAAAAATTTTGTTACCCGTGCCGATACCGTTCATCGCCGGATAGGTGGCAAGGACGATCGGCACCGCACCGCGAAGTCCCGCCCAGGAAATAAAAAGTTTATTGCGCCACCCCAGCCTCATGCCGAGTGAGCCCACCCAGACGGCGAAAGGTCGTGCAATGAAGGTAATCACAACGAATAAGACAATCCCTTGTTGCCAAATATCATCCCATTCATGTGGAAAAACCTGCAAGCCAAGCAGCACAAACATGCCGATATTGGCAATGGTGGCGAAAGCCGCCGAAAAATTTTCCACACCTTGTTTATGCACAAAGGGGCGATTCCCTACGACATAGCCCGCGACGAAAATGGCGAGCATCCCACTGGAGTGAATAAACTGAGCCAGCCCGTAAACCAAAAATATAAGTCCCAAAGTGAGGACGTAGTAGTGTCCCCGGTCCTGTGGGCTGAGATGATTAAATAACCAAATCGCAGCCCGGGCGATACCGTAAGCCAAGATCGGCGCGGCGCAAAATTGCCAAAGAAAACTTCCGCCCGTTTCGAGCCAAGACATGTTATCGGTAGTCAGCATGCCAATGGCAGTCAGTGTCAGCAAAATTGCCATTGGGTCGTTTGCAGCACTTTCGATTTCGATGGTGGAAGAGAGTTTTTTTTCCAAGGGTTGGCGATGCATGATGGAAAAAATCGCCGCGGCATCCGTCGAAGATACGATGACCGATATGAGGAGAGCCTCCTCAAAGGACCATTTAAACAAAATGTGCAGAGCGCAAAAAGAGGCCAGAGCCGTAAGGGCGACCCCCCATGTGGCAAGCCCGATGGCGGGTAGAGCCGCTGCTTTCAAATTCGCTTTTTTCGTCGAAAATCCGCCAAAAAATAAAATAAAAATAAGAGCGAGATTCGCAATCTGGTTGGTAAGCTCCATGTTGTCGAAATCCCAAAATTTCAGCACATCGCTTCCAAAAATAATCCCCGTCCCAAGGGCAATCAGAATCGTGGGCACGCTCCAGCGGTCTAGCCACACGGCGGCAAGAACGACGGCTATTAAAATGAGCGAGCCGACGAGATAAATCGTATCCATGAAAACTAAGCGTCTTTCTTATCCCGCATTTCGCCCCGGCGTTCGCGCCCTTTGGTTTTTAGGAGCAGGGGGAGGCCGGGGTAGGGTTGGCGAGCGCGAATTTTTTTCTTTAAAAATTCTTCATACGCAGGGACGAGCACGCGGGGGTCATTTACGAAAAGAACAATGACGGGGGGGTGAAAGGCGTGTCGCTCGTCGGCACCGCGAAGCTGGGTCGCGTAGAGGAGTTTGAAACGTTTTCCGTTGCGGCTCGGAGGGGGCGTTTTTTCAATAAGATTTTGGAGGAGGCGGTTGAGCTCGCCCGTGCTGATGCGTTGGCTGGCAGCGGCGCGGACGTTTTCGACTTCTTGTAAAAGTTTGCTGACTTGGCCGCCCGTTTTGGCAGAGGTCAGGATGATAGGGGCGAAGTCAAAGAAGAAGAGCTTGCGGCGGAGCTCGCCGGTGTAATGGCGGAGGCCGCTGGCGTTGCGCTCGGCGGAGGGGACGGTATCCCATTTATTTGCAACGACGATGACGGGTTTGTTCGCTTTTTGGATGAGGGAGGCGATTTTTTTATCCTGCATGGTGACGCCCTGTGCGATGTCGAGGACGAGGACGCAGATGTCGGCTCGGCGGATGGATTCTTCGGAGCGCATGACGCTGAAAACTTCGACCGAGGTGTTGTGGCGCGAGCGGTGGCGGATGCCGGCGGTGTCGCAGAGGATGTATTCGTGGTTGGCGTATTGGTAAGAAATATCCACCGCATCACGCGTCGTGCCGGCGAGGTTACTAACGATAGTGCGGTCATCACCAAGGATGGCGTTGATGAGGGAGGATTTACCGACATTTGGACGACCGACGATGGCGATGCGGCAGGACCTCCGGCTAGCTTGCTCGTCATCAGGGCCGAGGTGGTCGCTTATGTAATTTTTTAATTCAGCGAATCCGCGCCCGTGAGCGGCACTGATGGCGAGGCTGTCTGTGAAAGCAAGCTTGGCAAAGTCTGCATCGAGGTCGTCGTGGCTATTTGTATCGATCTTATTAATGACTAAAAGGATAGGGCGTCCGCTTTTGCGAAAGCGTCTGGCCAGCTCTAGGTCGGTTGGCGTGATACCTTCGATACCGTCCACAACAAAAAGGACGAGACTGGCATTTTCGATTGCTAAAAGTGCCGCTTCCTCGACTTGCTCCGAAAAGTCGACGTCTGCCTCCGTGCCGATGCCACCGGTATCGACAAGCTCTAGGCTGGTATTTTTTATTTTGCAAACCGTGGCGAGGCGATCACGTGTCACGCCGGGTTGATCGTGAACGATGGAGATGCGGCGTCCGGCGAGGCGATTAAAAATAGCGGATTTCCCCACATTGGGGCGTCCGGCAATGACTACAGTTTTCATTTAATAAATAGAGGCGGGCTTTTTGGAGAATCGGTAAAATTCTCTTTGGCTTTGTTAGCAGCTAGGTTTGACTTCTTGCAAGATCAACGTAGTTTAGCGTTTCGCTCATGGCTTCTAGCACTTCCACAAATGTTCTCTTTGTCTGCACGGGCAATACGTGCCGCAGCCCAATGGCAGAGGGATTATTACGTGCAAAGGTCTCGGAGCGGTCTGATGTGGAGGTGCGTTCAGCGGGTATCAGTGCCGCTGCCGGGCAGCCGTCGAGTGGGGGTGCCGTGCAGGCGATGCGTGATTTGGATATTGATATTTCGGCGCATCGGAGTCAGCCCGTGTCGGAAGCTTTGCTTTCTGAGGCGACGTATGTTCTCGCCATGACGAGCACTCATCTCACGATGCTGGAGCTTTTTTTTCCTCAATATACCGATAAATTTTTTCTCTTACGCAGCTTTTCAGGTAGCGACTTAGATGTTTCGGACCCCATCGGGCAAGGGCCGCGAGAGTATGGGGATTGTCGCGATATGATTGGTGACGCCGTTGATGCTTTCCTTAAAAAATTAGATACAAACTCCGATTAAATATATGTCTATACCTAACACTACTTCGCAGTCTTTTTTAGAAGATCTCGCTCTTTTTGATCCTGAAATTACGGACGCTATTCGCGCCGAGGAAGTTCGGCAGGCTGAGCATATCGAGCTAATCGCATCAGAAAACTATACATCCAAAGCCGTCATGCAGGCGCAAGGGTCTTGTTTGACGAATAAATACGCCGAGGGTTATCCCGGTAAACGTTGGTATGGGGGGTGCGAGCATGTGGATGTCGTCGAGACACTTGCGCTCGATCGTGCACAAAAGCTTTTCGGAGCCGAGCACGTGAATGTGCAGCCCCACAGCGGCAGTCAGGCAAATATGGCGGTTTATTTCAGCGTCTTGAAGCCGGGTGATCGTATTTTGACAATGGACCTCGCGCACGGTGGACACCTCACGCATGGGCACCGTGCGAATTTTTCGGGGAAGCTCTATGAAGTCACCCACTACGGTGTGAGCAAAGAAAGCGAAGAAATAGACTACGACGATCTTGCACGCATCGCGGGAGAAACAAAGCCGCAAATGATTACCGCAGGCGCGTCGGCCTATTCGCGCACGATTGATTTTGCAAAAATGCGTGAGATTGCCGATTCGGTCGGTGCTTATCTCTTTGTCGATATGGCGCACATCGCGGGGCTTGTTGCCGGCGGGGTGCATCCGAGCCCCGTTCCACACGCCCACTTTGTGACGAGCACGACTCATAAAAGTCTGCGCGGTCCGCGTGGGGGCGTTATTCTCTGCAAAGAAGAGTTTGGAAAAAAAATTAACTCACAAGCTTTCCCGGGCGTTCAAGGTGGGCCACTCATGCATGTGATTGCGGCGAAGGCCGTTTGCTTTCACGCCGCCCTGCAATCTGATTTTAAAACCTACGCACGGCAAATCGTCGCCAATGCCCAAACGCTTGCGAGCCGCCTCACCGAACACGGTTTCAGAATCGTATCTTCGGGCACGGACAATCATGTCATGCTCGTGGATTTACGTCCTAAAAATCTCACCGGCATAGAGGCCCAAGAGGCACTTGACCAAGCGGCTATCACGGTAAATAAAAACGCGATTCCTTTCGACACAGAGCCAATTTCTAAAACGGGCGGTATCCGTGTAGGCACACCAGCGATGACGACACGTGGGCTACTGGAAAAAGAAATGATTGAGGTGGCCGACTTGCTAAACGAGGCACTGGACGTTCGCACAGATGCGGCAAAGCTTGCGGCAGTTCGCTCAAAAGTTCTTCAACTAACGAGCAAGTTTCCGATTCCCTGATCGCTCTACAATGGGAAGTGATTCTAACAAAAAGGAGGTAAAATCTTTGCCACGGCTTGGCGTTCTCGGCTCAGGAAAGGGTTCCAACTTTGCTGCAATTTTGAAGGCGATTTCTGAGAGGCAATTGAACGCCGAAGTTGCTTTGGTGGCATCCGATCACGCCGATGCAGGGATTTTAAAAAAAGCCGTTGCCGCCGGGCTGCCTAGCTATGTCATCCGCGAACCAAAATACAAAACGCGACTTTCCGAGGGCGTAGAAAAAGAACTCGTCAGACAACTCCGTGCAGCCAATGTCGATGTGCTGATTTTAGCGGGTTACATGCGTGTCATCAAAACACCAACGCTCGAAGCTTTTCCCGGAAAAATTATAAACATTCACCCCTCTCTGCTTCCGAAATTTCGCGGTTTGGAGGCATGGCGGCAAGCTTTGGAAGCCGGTGAAAGCGAAGCGGGTTGCACCGTTCATCTTGTGGATGAGGGAATCGATACCGGGCGCATCCTTGGGCAAGCCCGCGTGCCCGTCCTAGCCAATGATACGCCGGAGAGCCTCCATGCACGGATTCAAACACAGGAGCACCGCCTCTATGTCGAGACTCTAAAACAGTTTTTACAAAATTTATAATGAGCCAATTTCGACTCTATGATTTAAACCCCGAACAATACAGAGCCGCAACCCACGGGGGGGGACCAATGCTTATTTTGGCAGGTGCCGGCACGGGGAAGACGCGAGTCATCACGGCACGGATTTCTTGGTTGATTATTTCTCAAGGTGTTGCTCCCGACTCTATTTTGGCGGTCACTTTTACCAACAAAGCGGCTCGTGAAATGAAAGAGCGTATTAGCGGAATGGTTACCGGCACCGCCGCGGGATCGGTAACAGTTTGCACCTTTCACGCTTTATGTGTGCGTATTTTGCGACGCTATATCGACCGTCTGGGATACAAATTAAATTTCACCATTTACGACGATGGCGACCAACTTGGCCTGATAAAAAAAATCATAAATCGCACCGCAGCTTCCGACGAAAAACTGGAGCCAAACGTCGCTCGCGCTCTCATTAGCAAGGCAAAAAACCAAGGACTCGGGCCGCCCCAAGATGATGAAACGCTCGTCGGTGCTGTCTATGCGCGTTATCAGCAGGAACTCAAAAACCTGAATGCCGTGGACTTTGACGACTTATTGATCTTAGCCGTTCAGCTCTTAAATGAATTTCCGGATATTCAAAAAACCTTACAGGAGCAATATCGACATCTGTTGGTTGACGAATTTCAAGATACGAATAATTTGCAAATGCAATTAGTCGCTTTGCTGGCTTCGGGCAAGCGACCCAATGTCTGTGTCGTGGGTGATGATGATCAAAGTATCTACGGTTGGCGCGGAGCGGATATTTCTAATATTTTGGAATTTGAAAGTCACTTTCCGGATCCCGAAGTTTTTAAACTTGAGCAAAACTACCGAAGCACTAATCAGATTTTAGGTGCCGCAAATCGCCTTATCGAAAATAACCAAAAACGCCGTAGTAAAAAACTCTGGAGCGAGCATAAATCAACCGAAAATATCCGTGTTGTCGCAGTTGTCGATGATCGCTCAGAAGCCGAATTTGTCATCGACGAATTAATCGCTCGGCGCGAACGCGAGCGGCTGCCGTGGGAACATTTTGCGATCATTTATCGCATGAATGCACAGGCTAGGTTGTTCGAAGAAAATCTTCGCCGAATGCGGATTCCTTACCGACTCATTGGCGGACGTAGTTTTTTTGACCGCCGAGAGGTGAAAGATATCTTAGCCTATTTAGCGACCATTTTTAATCCACAAGACGACCAGTCTCTACTACGCATCATTCAAACCCCTCCTCGCGGGATCGGTGCTGTAACGGTCGAAAATGCTCTCGAGCAAAGTCGCAAAGACCATAAAAGCCTCTTTGAATCACTCACCGATCCGGACTGGACTGCAGGGCTGGCGACACGAGCACGTGAGTCCATCCAGAAATTTGCAGAGGATCTGCAAGTTTTAAAAATCAAATTAGCCACACCCGGCATCCGCGTGGCTGCTGAAATAAAAAGCTACCTGACTGACTGTGGCTACTTTGATTATCTACGACGAAATTGCAAAACCCCCGAAGAAACCAAAAATCGCGAGAATGCGGTTTACGACATCCTTAATGATCTCGATGAATTTCAGACAAAAAACAAAAAAGAAATTCACGAGTTTTTGGACGAAATGGCTCTGCACCGCGAACGTGAAGAGGATAAAGAAGACAAAGGCCGTGGCGTAACGCTCATTACAATGCACGCAAGCAAAGGGCTGGAATTTCCCTATGTTTCTTTAGTCGGAGTCGAAGAGGGCATTTTACCGCATGATCGTTCTAAGGTAGAAGGGAGCGTGGATGAGGAACGCAGATTGTTCTATGTCGGCATCACCCGAGCGATGAAAAGCCTCACGATCACCCATTGCCAATCCCGAATGCGCTTTGGCACAAAGACCTTCTGCCTGCAAAGTTCCTTTCTTAAAGAAATACTCGGCGAGGGAATCGAGCAAACCTCACAAACCGAGATTAATAATACGCCGGTGAACGACGATGATGCGGACGATTTTTTTGCTCAACTTCGGGCTTCGATATCCGAAGATTAATTTTTTCTTGAGTTATTCGTCAAAAAATTAAAATTCCGACAACCAATCCTTATGAAAAAAATCAATTTTGCTGTCATCGGTGCTCACCGTCGCGGAAAAATCTCACTCCTAGCGCATCAGCCTGACAAAGGACTCCATCTCGTAGCAGCCTGCGGCAAAACAACCGACAACCTCAAAAGTTATATCGAAAAATGCGGACCGGATACTCAGCTAACTGCTGATTATAAAGAAATCGTGAACAACCCAAATATCGATGCCGTTTTCGTCTGCTCCCCAGACCATCTGCATGCAGAGCATACCATCCCCTGCCTCGAAGCAGGTAAATTTGTTTATTTGGAAAAACCCATGGCGATCACCATCGAGGACTGCGACCGCATTCTCGAAGCCAACGAAAAAAGCGGCGGTAAACTCTACGTCGGTCACAATATGCGTTTTTTCCCGGTGATTCAGAAAATGCGCTCCCTCATAGAAGAAGGGCGTATCGGACGTGTCGAAGCAATTTGGTGCCGACATTTCATCAGCTACGGCGGCGATGCCTACTACAAAGACTGGCACTCCGAACGACGCTTCGCAACGGGTCTTCTCTTGCAAAAAGGGGCTCACGACATCGACATCATTCACTACCTTGCCGGCAGTTACACCCGCCTTGTGACCGGAATGGGCAAGCTGAGTGTTTACAACGAAGTTAAAGATCGTCGCGCAGAAGGTGAGGAAACTTCCGTCGAATTTAATCGTTCAAACTGGCCACCACTTTCGCAAACAAAGCTCAGCCCCAAGATCGATGTCGAGGATCATAGTATGCTCATGATGCAAATGGAAAATGGCGTTCAAGCCTCCTACATGCAATGCCACTACACGCCTGACGATGCGAGAAACTATACGATCATCGGCACCGAAGGCCGCATCGAAAACTACGGCGACCATTCATCCGAAGACAAATGGGCCAGCATCCAACTGTGGAACCGCCGAACAGGATACAACCTCCTAGGCCACGAAGTCTTTCAGATACCTAGTATAAAAGGAACTCATGGTGGAGCAGATCCGCTTGTCATCGCAGATTTTGTCAACCTGATTCGTGGGGAGAAAATCGTTGGCGCAAGCCCGATGGATGCTCGTATGTCCGTGGCGGTCGGCTGCCAAGGAACCGATTCGATAAGAAACGGCTCCCAGCCAAAGACGGTCTAAAAAGGCCTTCCAGCGTGCCCCATGCTGCACGCACCATTGACAAGCCATCTAAAGATGGGCTTAGATAAGCCCCAAGATGAATGCGAAATTTCGCCTCGCCTTAGTTTCCCCTTTCCTTTTTGCCGTCTCATTTACCAGTGCGCAAACCCCCGTGGATGCACACATGCAGGTTTACTACGGGATAGATGAGCAAGCCGGAATGCCCGTTTTCGCTTTGCGAGGTCCATCCGGATGGAAGCTCGATACGATCGTGCAGTGGAATCTCAACAACAATGTTGTCCCCTGTGTTATCAGCTCCGCCCTCACCGATCCGACACAGACAAAACGTCTTCAATTTTTCCCCGAACTCACTTGTTACTGGCTCACCGGAGACGCCGCCCTAAATCGCCCGGGGCAAATGAATATGGGGATGTTAAATATTTCCCCGATGGAACCAAAGACCGCCTTGGTCGAGGCTGTTACCAAAATCTATCAATCCGATATTCCGGGTTTGACCATTACCGGAGTTCGCGAACTCCCCGGACTTGCTGAAGCTCTCGGGCAGAGAGGTCCAAACATCAGGGGCGTTGGACTTCGTGCGGAATTCGAGTTGGATGGAAACAAAATGGTCGAAGAAATTTATGCGCTTTACCTCATTAGTTCCGCTACCATGCGAGGCGAAGCGGGGGTTACCACTCAAACCACTTGGGGACTTTCCTACGTGCATGGTTTTATAACTCCCCTTGGCAAGATGGACGAAAACCGCAGTATGTTTACCTACATGGTCCGCTCCTTTACCCCCAATCCTGCGTGGGTAAGCCTCCTCCAAAACATTAAACAACAGCTCGAAGCCAAATTTCAGCAAGGACTCATAGATAACCGCCGCGCACGCGAAGCGATCATGGCGCAAAGCCGCGCCCTTGCCGCTCGCAACGAAGCCTTTCGTTCAAACATCATGGCACGCCACCGAGCCGCAATGGACACCACGGCTCACAAAAGCTTTATCGACAGCATCCATGCAGACTCCGGCAGCTCTTCCGGCGGCATGTCCTCACATGAAAAATACATCGACAGCATTCACGACCGCGAAACTTTTCACGATACCTCCACCGTCACAGGCACCTCCCAGCACGGCTACGCCGACCAGCATTGGTCCGACGGTTGGGGAAATTACATCCACTCAGACAACCCCAACTTTGATCCCAATATTGGCTCCACCGTCCAGTGGGAAGAGTTACAACGAGTGGAGTAGGTTTATGCGTTCTTTTTGGATAAAGGCGGCGGCCCGGTAGGGGCACTTTCTCAAAACGACCCTACCAAGAAGCTTTGGCTGGTTATGTTTTATCAGCATCGAGTGCCTCTTTTACCGCCGTTTCGATTTCTTCGTAGAGTGCCTCATCGGAGCGTAGAGCTTCTTTAGCCGCATCGCGGCCCTGCGCAAGCTGGCTTCCTTTGTAGCTGAGCCACGAGCCACGCTTCTCGATGATATTTTTTTCCAAGGCTAAATCAAGCAGCGAGCCAACATTCGAAATCCCCTCGTTATACATAATGTCGAACTCGGCGATGGTAAAGGGCGGCGCCACTTTGTTTTTTACCAATTTGATTTTTGTGCGGTTGCCCGTCACTGTGCCATCGCTTGTTTTGATCGCTCCCGTGCGGCGGATATCTATGCGCACGCTGGAGTAAAATTTCAGTGCCTTGCCGCCCGGGGTCGTTTCGGGATTGCCAAACATGACGCCGATTTTTTCGCGAATTTGATTTGTGAAAATGACGACCGTATCCGCCTTGGAAATAAGTGCCGTCAACTTGCGAAGGGCCGCGCTCATCAGGCGTGCCTGCGCTCCGACAACAGCGTCACCAATCTCCCCATCAAGCTCCGTTTTAGTCACTAGAGCCGCTACGGAATCGAGGACGATCACGTCCAAAGCATTCGAGCGCACAAGGGTCTCACAAATTCGAAGTGCCTCCTCGCCGGAACTCGGTTGAGAAACTAAAAGATCGTCTAACTTCACCCCCAGCTTACGCGCATAGGCTGGATCCAAGGCGTGCTCGACGTCGATAAAAGCGGCCAGCCCACCACGTTTTTGCGCTTGAGCAATCGCAGTCAGGGTCAAGGTCGTCTTTCCCGAAGATTCCGGCCCGTAAACTTCGACGATGCGTCCTCGCGGAAATCCCCCCACCCCCAGCGCACGATCAATGAGCAAATTCCCCGTCGGAATGACATCTACATTCATGGCGGAATCATCTCCCAAACGCATGATGGCACCATCTCCGTAGTCTTTTGCAATTTGCTGAATCGCAAGTTCGAGATTTTTGCCGCGCTGTGCGGCTAGTTTTTCTTCTGCATTGGAGTCGGATTTTGTAGCCATAAAAATTTTGAGAGTTGAATGAATTTTCTTAAATGTAATTTCGATTTAAATCACCGGAAAAACAGATTTTTTTTAAATTTCTCCTTTTGGTATTAAAAGCGCAAAAGGCGTTCAAATGCACGGTAATTTGCGGTTTTTTGAAAAATTTATTTTCAGAGAGTTTTCATCAACCCTAAAAATTGCTTAAAACATCCCGATGATGCCAAACGATGTTTTTGTATTTATAATGGCCGGTGGCTCCGGCGAGCGTTTTTGGCCCATGAGTCGCATCAAACGTCCCAAGCATTTGCTCCGCCTGCTCACGGACCGCTCGCTTCTCGCGGAAACAGCTTCGCGACTCGAAGGCATTTGTCCGGAAGAAAATATTTACGTCCTCACCAATGCGACCCAACACAAAGCCTGCTGCGAAGCTTTAGAAAACTTCCCCCCCGAGCGCATCTTGACCGAGCCTGCCAAACGCGACACCGGACCCGCTGCCGCGCTCGCGACGGCACTCGCACGCACACGCGGAACAAGCCACGACAGCATTTGCATCTTGCTTCCCGCAGACGCAACCATTCACGACATTGCCGCCCTTAAAAAAAATCTTCTCGACGCCATCGAGCTTGCCCGCGAAAGCTCCTCGCTCATCACTCTCGGAATAAAGCCCAACTTTGCCTCCACCGGTTTCGGTTACTTGCACCTTGAAGACAAAGAGCAGCTCCTCACAAACGGCAGCCGCGCTTACAAAGTCCGCTCCTTCGTCGAAAAACCCGATGCCGACACCGCCGACGATTATCTCGCTAGCGGCGAATACGTCTGGAATGCAGGAATGTTTCTCTGGCGTAGCTCCGTCTTCATGAAAGCTTGCCGCGAGTCCGCCCCTGACTTAGCCAATTTCATCGATGAATTTCCAAAAGAAAATCCGGAAGCCTACATCGCAGAAAGGTTCCCAACATTAGAAAAACTCTCGGTGGACTACGCCGTTATGGAACGCGCCCGGGAAGTTCGCTGCGTGCTTGCCGACTTCGACTGGGACGACGTGGGCACTTGGACGGCTCTACCAACCCACCTCCCGCAAGACGGCCAAAGCAATACCCTCCGTGGCCAGACCGCCGTCTTGGATTCTCATAACAACATTGCCATTTCCAATAAACGCCTCATTGCACTCTGCGGGGTCAGTGATCTCATCGTCGTAGAAACTGAAGACGCTATTTTGGTCTGCCACCGAAATGTCGCCCAAGACATCAAAAAACTACAATCCAAAATTCCCGAAGATCTACGCTAGCAGCCTGTCGTGAGCTATTAGGCAGACCCTTGATTTTCAAGGAGTGGCTGGAGAGGGAATCGAACCCACGACACGAGGATTTTCAGTCCTCTGCTCTACCAACTGAGCTATCCAGCCGAAGTCCCTTGGAAAGAGGGATAGACAATTGCACGGGGGTAAAAACTTTGCAAGCGGTTTGATGTTTTTTTTCATGCCGGATTTAAATTTTTTTGAGGAAATACTTTTTAAGGATTTTCTTGGCCCGTCCGTGAATTTTTTTAGTAAACTCCGACAGCTTTATGAAATATGATGTTTTGGTTGCCGGGGGTGGGAGTGCGGGAGTTGCTGCGGCTGTTTCCGCCGCGGCTCTGGGTGCCAAAACCTGTATTATAGAGTGCGGCAAGCGTCTGGGCGGAATGGCTTCGCTGGCTTTGGTTCACTCGATTTGTGGGCTTTATGATGTTGTGGAGCCTTCAAAAGATGCGTCGCCTGTCTATGCCAATGATGGGTTTTCAAAATTTTTTGCCGAGCAGTTGATTGCGTCGGGCGGAGCGGAGCGACCGGTCCGACTTGGGCGGGTGAACGTTTTATTTCACGACCCGGTGAGCTTTGCAGAAACGGCGGCTCATCTTGTAAAGGCTTGTGAAAAAAATCTGCTCTGTATGTTGAATTCGGAAATCTGTGGTGCCGCGCCGGATCTTTCGAGCTTGGAATTTGTTTCAAAGGGTCAGGTTCAAAAAATAACGGCCAGATCTTATGTTGATGCCAGTGGCGATGCGGTTTTGGCATCGCTGTGCGGTGCGGTTTGTGAAAGGGCGGAGCCGAGGCGTTTGCAGCGTCCGGCCTTTATTTTTTCGGTTGGTGGCGTCGCTGCCGAAGTTGTAAATACGACGGGGCGTTTGCGGTTGGCAAAGGCTTTGGGTGAAGCGGTAAAGATGGGCGACCTGCCGACAGCGGCCTACGGAGTCACGGCTCGTGCGGCTCATCGTGAGGGTGACATTTTTTTTACCGTAAATTTAGAAGCAGATTTTTCTAAAATGAACTTTGGAAAAAAAATGTCTGCCGAAGAGGTTTATGATCCACTCGATGCGTCGCAACGCTCTTTTTTGAAGTCGCAGGGACAGATTTTTGCACACGATCTGATTGAATACTTGCAGAAAAAACTGGAGGGGTTTTCATCGTGTTATCTCTCGACTCTCCCCGACTGCTTGGGCGTGCGAGAGAGTCGGCGCGTGCGGGGGAGGTATCAATTGACTGCGGAGGATTTGGACGTTGCTAGGCGTTTTGAAGATGGGATTGGGCGTGCGACTTGGCCGATCGAATTGCGTGAAAAGGCAAACGCCGTGCATTTACAATATCCTAAAGTATCCGGCGGTTGCGATTTGCCTTTGCGGATATTGCAATCGGAGAATAGGGAGGCACTTTTTATGGCGGGGCGTTGTGTCTCGGCAGTTCACGAAGCGCAAGCTGCCGTGCGTGTGATCGGAACGTGCTTGGTAACGGGCGAAGCGGCAGGAATCGCAGCAGCACTGCGTGCACGGGGAGAGGAAGTCTCAGCACAAGCAATCAAAGAGGCTCGTAAGTTTCTCGTCGGGCGAGCCTATCGCCCCATTATAAGTCCGACTGGCTGCTAGTCTTTTTCGCGGTCAATCAGTAAACCGCGCAGCGCGTCGATGGCGCGGTCTAGGGGACGATCCTTGGGTGAGATACTGCGAGCAGATTGGCCCAATACTTTTATAGAATCTTTTTGGAAAGCTTTGGGACGTGCGGCGGTGCGGCGTGCATTTAAAATTTGATTTTCTTCGTGCGGGGTTGTCGGGATCTTGATGTGGGGCGAGATGCCGACTCCGTGAATAGGTTTTTTGCTTGGAGTCAGGTAAGTGGCTGTGGTGAGGCGGATGGCAATTTTGGAATCTTCATCGACGGAGATAACGCTTTGCACGGAGCCTTTTCCAAAAGTAGTTTCTCCGATCAGGAGGGCGCGATGGAGGTCTTTTAATGCGCCGGCAACGATTTCGGAACCACTGGCACTTGAGGAATTTATCAAAATAGCGAGTGGGAGTTTTCGATTTTTGCTGTTGTGGGGAGTGGTAATCGGCTGGCTGGGGTGGCGTCCTGATGTCCAGACGACTTGTGTGTCGGGCGGCAAAAATTCGCCGCAGATATCGACCGCACTTGTCAGGAGGCCACCGGGATTGAAACGGAGGTCGAGTATCAGTGCTTGGGCACCATTTTTTTCAAGTTCATCCAATGCTTTTGAAAATTCTTTTGCCGTTGGTTCGCTGAATTGGGTGATGCGGATGTAGCCGATTTTGAAGCCATCGGTCAACTCGGGATCAATGATTTCGGCACCGCGCACGCTTGGGACTTTTACGATATCGCGGGTGATGGTGTAGTCTTTTATTTCTTTGGTTTCGGGGTGACGAATGGTGAGAATGATTGGCTCCCCGATTTTGCCGCGAAGTGCTTCGATAGCTTCAGCCTCGGTGAGAGAGTCTGTGGCAATGCCATCGATTTTTAAAATTTCGTCGTTGGGCATTAGACCAGCTTTGAAGCTTGGGCTGCCCTCCATCGGAGAAACGATGGTGAGCGTGCCATTGCGAATGGTGATTTGGATTCCTAAACCACCAAACTCGCTCTGGGTTTCTTCTTGCATGACCTGAAATCCCTCTTCATCGAGAAATTGGCTGTGGGGGTCGAGCTCGGCCAACATTCCTCGCAGAGCACTTTCGATAAGAGCTTGATAGGCCACCTTATTTTCATCGTGGTATTCTTGCTGGATGAGTTGGAGGATATTAGCAAAGAGGCGGATGTTTTTGTAAGCGGGATCCTCGACGGGATCCAAGCTTTCGTCATTTTGGCTCCACGCATGTGTGCTTTGCGCGATGATAAGAACGCAGAGCAAAGGGAGAATCCGTATGGTTTTTGAGAAGAGATTGGAAAAAAACGTCACGTTCCGAGTCTAGGAGTATTAGAAAACTATGAAACGGAAATTTTCAAAACGAGGGGTTAGGTCATTTCTTTTTAGCTGCTTTGCAGGATTCGAGGTCACCTCTTGAGTGGCCTATGAATTTGTCGTAGGTCTCGCGTTGAAGGCTTTCGAGAGTTGCTTCGTGGAGCGCGAAAAGGGTGTCGTGTGCAGGACAAATCGGGCCGATTCCACACCAGTTTGGACCAAAGGGGCACATGACTTTATTGTCCGGATTTTCGAAAACTTTGATGACGTCGAGAAGAGTGATTTCCGAGGGGAGACGCGCCAGCCGATAGCCGCCCGTGGGACCAGACTTGCCCCAGACAATATTTGCCGCGGAAAGCTTGGTCAGGATTTTTGCGACTAGGGTGCGTGATAAATGACGCTTCTCAGCAATCTCCGCGCTTCCGGCAAGACGATTTTCCGGCGAAATTTCGGCGAGATAGCTAACGGCAGCAATCCCTGTCTGGGCAAGTTTACTATAGGATAACATAATGCTTTGGGGAGAGACAACAAGTGTAGAAGTTTGTTCAATTTAAATAAAGATATAAATTTCGTTAATCGAATTTATTTTCTGAGTCTTCTTGTTGTCTGGCGACATATTTGGCGAGGATATCGAATTCGAGATTGAGTTTTTTTGGTTTTCCGGTGGGGGAAAGAATTTGGCCGAGAGTCGTTACTTTTTGGGTATGCGGGATAATCCAGACCGTGAAGGTATCTTGAGTGACGGCGGCTACGGTCAGGCTGATACCGTCGATAGCGATGCTGCCTTTGCTTGCGATGAATTTTGAAAATTCAATGGGAAATTGAATTTCGAGTTTTAGATCATCGCCGAGTTTTTCGGATTTTACAAGTTGGCCTGTGCAATCGACGTGACCTTGCACGAAGTGACCCCCGAGTCGAGAGCCAGCGGCGAGAGAGCGTTCGAGATTTACGGTATCGCCCTCGCTAAGTTGGCCGAGGTTGGTTTTTTCTAAAGTCTCGCTTAGGCAATCGAAGCGGAGGTGTTGTTGGTTTTTTTCTGTGATGGTTAGGCAGCAGCCGTTGATTGCGAGGCTGTCGCCGAGTTGCATTTCCCGAGTGATGGCGTGTGGCGCGAGGTATAAACGGGCTTGTTTGCCAGAGGGTTGGAGTTTTTTGACGAGACCTTGCGCCTCGATTAGGCCAGTAAACATGGTTATTCTGTTCTGTGCATTCGTTGTTCTGCCCACTTAGGATCGCGTTTAAGATTTATCACTCCGGCAACTTTAATCTCTTCCATCGCTTGTGAGTAAATTACTGCGTATGGAAATTTGTGGAATAAACAACGACTGTGTCTTGCACTAATTTGTCTCCATGCGTTTGGCGAGCAAACGATTCGCAAGTAGGGCCCTTTCGGTGACCGTCAAGGTAAGAGCTTCTTTTTCAATTGTTGCAGCATCCATCGTTCCTTTGAAAATACCGAAAGCTTTTCTCGTCTGCAATCATAAATCAGCTATCGAGCTTGGAGTGGTCGTCGGCGTATTTGTCTTTAAGCTCGTCGAGTTTGGTGTTGTCAGCCATCGGAGTGTTGTGAAAATAGGCGGCTCGACCAATCATGTGAGCGGCAATGGGAGAGGTCAGAAAAATAAATAAGATCATTAGACTGGCTTTTATGGCAACACCCAATTCTGGCACGACGAGAATGAGGGCGAGGAGTAAAAGGCCGAGCCCCAGCGAGCTGGCTTTTGTGGCGGCGTGCATACGGAGAAAAATATCCGATAAGCGAAAGATGCCGAGACCGGCAACGAAGATAAAAAAGGCACCTGCTAGAGCCAGAATATTGATAATCCAACTAATCATCATCTTGAAGGCGTTTTTCGATGTAACGGGCGAAGGCGACGGTTCCAAAAAAAATGAGGATGCCGAAAACAACGAGAACATCGAGGTAAAAAGTTTCTCCAGTTTGTAGCATATTGGCGGCAATGATACTGACGATGACAAAGCCGAGAAGATCCAGTGCGACGACACGATCCGAGAGGGTGGGTCCGATGAGCAGGCGAATCAGCGTAAAAAGCAGAGCTCCTGAGAGAAGTAAAAAAACAATAATACTGACAGTGGGTGTGAGCATTTAGGAATAGAGATTGATGACGCGGGCTTCGAGGCCTTTTTTGAGTTCTTTTTTGAGTTGCTCGGCATTTTCGAGATACATGCAGTGAACGTAAAGCGTTTTGCGATCCGTGGAAACATCCAGAGTCAGCGTGCCGGGAGTCATCGTGATGAGGTTAGCGAGGGTGAGGATTTCAATATCGCTTTTTGCATCAAGCGGCAGGGCGATGATACCGGGCGTACTCATCGTGCCGGGCGTGATGACATCCCAAGCGACTTTGATATTGGAAATGAAAATTTCTCTCGCATAGAAAAGCAAAAAAAGGACAAGTCGGAAGGGGAAGGTGAGAAGATTTATCGGCATGATTTTCATGGCATTTTTTTAATGTGGGTTCATTACCGCTTGGATGTAGTGACTGGGGTCCATGAGTTCTTTGCCTGCTTGGGTGGCGATGGCAAGAAGCCACTCGGGATAGAAACCAATCGCTAGGGTGGTAAGTGCCATGATGAGAATGGGTATCCACATCGAGACCGGAATAGCTTTCGGCGTTTTGTCGTCGGCTCCAATTTCTTTATCAGGATCGGCCTTCCAAAAAGCTTCGGCCCAAATTTTGGTCATGGAGTAGAGAGTCAATACTCCAACGAGGAGAGCGATAGCGACGGAAACATAGTGAAAATGCGAAAGGCCTTCGCGAACGAGGGTGAATTTTGCAAAAAATCCGGAAAGTGGCGGAATGCCGCCAAGCGACATAGCGGGAATGAGAAAAAGAAAGGCGAGCCAAGGGTAGGCTTTATAAAAACCTCCGATTTTTTTGAGTTGGGCCGTGCCTTTGGTATGTTGGATGACCCCGCCAATCAAGAAAAGGTTCGTTTTTACAATGATGTGATGGAGGATATAAAAGGTAGATGCCGCAAGTGCTGCGGTTGTGAAAAAACCAAGGCCGAGGACCATGTAGCCGATTTGGCTAATGATGTGGAAGGAGAGTATTTTACGAATCTCAAATTGGGCGGCAGCACCAAGGACGCCTGTGACCATTGTAAAAAGTGCTATGACGATCAATATGTTGTGAGTAAAGCTTGTGTCGCTAATAAACACTGTCGTGAAAACACGGATGAGTGCATAAACGCCGACTTTCGTAAGCAAGCCGGCGAAAATGGCTGAAACACTAACCGGTGGCGTATGGTAAGAAGCGGGGAGCCAAGAGAACACCGGGAAGACACCGGCCTTCAACCCAAAAGCGACCATTAGAAGCATGGCCACGGTTAAAAGCTCACTATTTGTTCCATGCTGCCCGACGTAGCGTGCGAGGTCAGCAATATTGAGTGTTCCAGCTTCGGCGTAGAGGATACCGAGAGCGGTCAGAAAAAGACTAGAGGACAGAAAATTTAAAACTAAATATTTAACCGCACCTTCGAGCTGTGGACGTTCACCACCGAGAGCAAGTAGCACAAAAGAAGCCATGAGCATGACCTCAAACCACACGAACATATTAAAAAGATCCCCCGTCAGAAAAGCTCCACTGACTCCCATGATGAGGATTTGATAGAGAGGATAAAAACCGTAAAACTCGCGCTCTTTATCAATATCTGAAAAAGCATAAATACCAACGAGCAGACCGGTAAACCCTGTGATCGAAATCATTGCCGCACTGAGCGTATCCACGACAAAAGAGATACCAAACGGAGCTGGCCAGTCGCCGAGCTGCACGCTTTGGATTCCGTGCGTCATCACATATTGGAGCAGATAAATATCCACAACGAGATGTGCAAGGCAGGCAAAGGTATTTAAAATTTGCCGAGCCTGGCGATTGGGCATGAGAAGCATGAAAGCACCGGCAAGAAGCGGAATAAGAATGGGAAGGACTATCAGAGTGCTCATCCGTCACTCTCCTTCATATTGTCCAGATCATCCGTTCGTAGGGCTTGGTGTGTCTTGCGCATGAGTGCCAGCGTAAAAGCGAGAACTCCAAATCCGATGACAATAGCCGTGAGAATAAGTGCCTGGGGCAACGGGTCGGCATGAGGCCCTGCAATAGCCTCTGCATTAGCAGGGATGATAGGTGCTCTATTGCGGGTGAGACCCGAAGCACAAAAGATGATGAGGTTTACCCCCTGCCCGAAGAGCATCACACCGAGGATGACCTTTACCATACTACGCCGCAGCAAAAGATAGAGCGACATCGCCAAAATGCCGCCAGAAGTGACTGCAAGAAGAAATTCCATACCTACTTCTCCCTCCTTTCTTCCGCAAATGAGAAAACCATAATCGTGGCAATACCGATCACTACAAAAAAGACCCCTATGTCAAAAAAAACCGGTGTGCCGAGCTTCACCTTTCCCACAATGATGGTCGGGATGGCTAGATTGCTCCAAAGTCCGGTAAGAAAAGGTTTTCCCTCCAGCATCGGTGGGATGCCGCTAAAGGCTGCAAATAATAACCCCATACCTATAAAAAACTTCGGCGGAAAACGTAAAAGTTTCTGTGCGCTGGGAAGATCAAAAGCAAACCCGTAGAGAATAATAGCCGCCGCCGCGAGCAAACCACCAATGAAACCACCGCCGGGCTCGTTGTGTCCTCGTAGCAAAACAATAAGAGAAAGAAAAATCTGTAGCGGGACGATGATGCGAGCCGCGGTCTGGAGTATGATAGATTCCATAAATTTGGCTTAGTTTTTCTCCTCCGGTTTTGGACCTCCACGACGCAATTTTAAAAGGGCAAAAACGCCGATACCTGCAAGCGCGAGCACGGTAATTTCTCCAAGTGTATCAAGAGCACGAAAATCAACTAGAATGACATTGACGACATTGTGACCTTTTGCCGTCAGGCTATTTTCCATAAAATAATCCCGCATCGTTGTATTCCGCGGACCTACCTGAGCCTGTAAAACCATGAGCGTAACGGCAACGCCAAAAAGACTGCAAATAATCGCATCTCGAATGCGAATTTTACTTGAAGAAAGTGCCTTCGATTTAGGCAGGTGATACAGAACGAGAACAAAAAGAATCAGGGTAAGCGTCTCGACCAAAAATTGAGTGAACGCAAGATCAGGTGCCCCATAGAGAGCAAAAATAAGCGCGATACTGTAGCCGATGACACTAAGAAGTGCCACCGAAACAAGCCGTCCGTGAATTCGTGTAGCCGTAATCCCTGCCACAAAAATAGCGGTCACTATGAGCAGTTCGTAAAGCGAGACTTCTCCAATTTTAAATTTAAAAAACAGGCTAAACTCATCCGAACGCGTCAGCCCGAGCAAGATGGCCGCCGTCGCAACACCAATGACCGTCAGCACATACAAACGCAAGTAGCCGTGCTGAAAAAAACGCGTCTGCAAATCCGAAAAACGAACGAGAAATCCTAAGAGATTATTATAAGCATGTTCGGGACCGAAGCGGTTAAGCGGAGCCGCCATTTCCCGGACTTGCCGAAGCCGCTTACGAGAAAAATAAAGCCCCGCTCCCAAAGCGACCGTCACACCACTGAGCGCAAGCATCGGTGTAAAGCCATGCCAAAGATGCAGCGACATCTCACCCTGCTCGATGGGGCTGAGATTCAAAATCGCCGCACGCATATTTCCCACGAGATTGCTATCGATGAGCCAAGGAAACATGCCGAAAGCCAGCCCGGCAAACGCGAGCAACCCCGGCCCAAGCCAAAGCGAAATCGGAACTTCATGAGCCGACTTGGGTGTTTTTTTCTTTGAACCATAAAAGGGATCAAGCGCAACAATAGAGCCGACTGCAATGGCCAGCGCATTTGAAATGAGTGCTGCACCGACGAGGAGCCACTGCCACGATGGTGCCTTCAAACCCGCTTCATACATAAGCTCTTTACTTAAAAACCCAAGTGCCGGAGGAATACCGCACATCGAAAGTGCCGCAATTCCCGCGACGGCTGCCGTGAGAGGCATCGCACGAAAAAGCCCACTAAGCTCCGTGACATCGCGGGTGCCCGTTTCGTGGTCCACCCCGCCGGCAACCAGAAAAAGAGCACCCTTATAAAGAGAATGAACAACAAGATACAGTGCCGCAGCCTCGATGGCTACTTCCGTTCCGATGCCAAGAAGCATCACCAGCGTGCCCAACGCGCTAACCGTGGAGTAGGCAAGCAGCCGCTTGAGGTCGAGTTGACCGACCGAGAGGATGGCTCCCGTAAGCATCGTAAGCATTCCAAAACTTATCAAAAGCGTGCTCCAGAGAACCGTGCCGCCAAGAATGGGGTTCACCCGCGCTAGCAAAAAAACGCCAGCAGTAACCATCGTTGCCGAATGCAAATAAGCACTCACCGGAGTGGGCGCGGCCATTGCCCCCGGCAACCAAAAGTGAAAAGGCGTCTGCGCCGATTTTGTAAAGGCTCCGCCGAGAAGCAAAAGAAGAATCGGGACGTAAAGACTGCTATTTTGAATAACCCTGGCACTTGCCATCAGCTCTGTGAGCGAGTAGGAGCCGCCGACAAAACCAAGTAAAATAAAAGCAACAAGCATTGCTTGCCCTCCTGTAAAAGTAACCAAAAAGGCCTGGAGGGCTGCTGCGCGAGATTCGGGTTTTTCGTGATTAAAACCAATCAACAAGTAAGAAGATAGACTCGTAAGCTCCCAGAAGATGAAAAGCGTCAGCAAGTTTTCAGCCGTTACAACCCCGAGCATCGCTCCCATAAAAATGCTGAGAAAACAAAAGAAGCGTCCACGCTGAGCATGCCCCTTCAGATACCCCCCGGCGTAGATAAAGATAAGTGTGCCGATTCCGCTAATCAGCAAAACAAATAGTAAACTAAGGCCGTCGTAGAGAAAGGACAGTTCGATTCCGAGCGTAGGAATCCACGGTGTCGATTCAGAGGTCGCACCCGTCTGCGAAAGAAGGAGAAGCTTTTGCCCAAAATAAAAAAAGATACCCGCCGGAACCGTGGCAAAAAGCCAACCGCTAGCATCGCGCAAAAAGCGATGCAAGGTCGGCGCAAGCGCGGCCAGCAAGGAAACTAGAGCAAGGGCAGTAAGCATCAGGTGGAGTCAGCGATTAGAAAGTTTTTCAAAAGCTAAAAGACATTCAATAAATTACCGCGCATGACAAACCAAATCCCTTCTTTTATATAAAACAAAGCGTGGGTAACCCCACCCAAAAACACGCATCAATCAACCCAAGTGTTGAAATGCTTGAGAAAAACACTATCCTCCCCGCGATGGCAGGATGTTGTCAGTGTCAAAGCAAAGCCAACGCGCAAAATTCGGATTCCGATTCC
The DNA here is from genome assembly GCA_047971915.1 of Chthoniobacterales bacterium. Taxonomy (GTDB): domain Bacteria; phylum Verrucomicrobiota; class Verrucomicrobiia; order Chthoniobacterales; family JBKEAD01; genus JBKEAD01. The sequence continues at coordinate 49,837 of JBKEAD010000240.1, read as the reverse complement.
TCCTCTACGGGGATTTGGATGCGAATGGTTTTTGCTGTCTTGATTGCGGGGCAATCCATGATTTTCGGCCTCGCTGCCAGCATGTCTCCACCTGTTGGCACGGCTCGGCTGCTTATTCATGGCTTGCTCGCCTTGTCAGCCATTGCCGTTTTCCTTCTCGTGGGCTTGCCTATTTTCACCGCGTCTTGGTCGGCCTTTCGAGCCAGAAAAATTGTGATTGAGCAATTATTTCTCGCCGGAATCATCGGAGCGTTTTTCGCTTCGCTACATTCGACCTTAACCGGAAATGGTGACATTTATTATGAAGTTGTAGCCATTTTAGTGGCCATTTATACATTTGGAAAACTCATCGGCGATAACCGTCGGGCCGCCGCCGTCGCCTATGCAAAACAACTTGGCGAAGAATTCCAAATCTGTGAAGCCATCTCTTGCGACGGCACTTGGAGCAAACGCAAAGTCTCCGAACTCGCGCCTCACGACCGCGTCCGAGTCACCGAAGGCGGCGGCATACCCGTAGATGGGATCATCCGCGAGGGCAGTGCTTTTGTTCAGGAATCGGCACTCACCGGCGAAACCTTTCCGGTCGTTAAACGTCCGGGAGATAGAGTCTATGCAGGCAGTTACGTTGTGGATCATCCCCTCATCATCGAGGCGACGCAAGCTACAGACGATCGCCTCCTCGACCGTTTGCTAAACCAAGTGCGCGAAGCCCAGAGTGCGCCTTCTCGCCTCCAACGCGAGGCCGACAAATTGGTTCAGTGGTTTTTGCCCATTGTTCTTCTTGTGGCTACCGGAACCTTTTTATTCTGGACCCTGCGGGACTCTTGGCTACTCGGCGTTTTTAATGCACTCGCCGTTCTCGTCGTAGCCTGCCCTTGTTCCATGGGACTTGCTACACCCATCGGTATCTGGGGGGCACTCGGCGCACTGGCACGCAGAGGCATCATCACCAAAGATAGCGATCTCATCGAAAAACTTTCCTCGGTGGACACCGTCGTTTTCGACAAAACCGGAACTCTTGGCGAGGAGCATTTGAGTATCGTTGATTTCGTCGCTGCGGAAGAAAACTCCGACGCCCGGCAAAAAGTTCTCGAAGCCGTTGCCATCGTTGAAAACGCAAGTTCCCATCCCATCGCCCGTGCTTTTCGGCAAAAAAATATCACCCGTATCGCAAAAGAAGTCGAAGTTCTTCCGGGCTGTGGGCTGCGCGGAAAAATTTTCTCAACCGCGGATTCGGATATTCCCTCAGAAAACGGAAAACTCTGGGAAATCGGAAATAAATCCCTCGTCGATCTCCACCAGCAATCCCAACAGGCCGAAAAGCTCCGTAGCCGCCTCGTTCAAGACCCCGCCTCTTGTCAGGAAGTTTTTATTTGTAAAAACGGCGCGTTGGTCGGGCTGGCTCTCCTACGCGAACATCTCCGCGATGGGGCGCGTGCCACGATCCAAGCTCTGCAAGGTCAAAACTACGAATGCCTCATTCTCACAGGTGATCGGGCCGAGTCCGCCGCCGTTCATGGTTTTGATAAAGTCGAAAGCAATCTCTCACCCGAGGACAAAGCTCGGCGTATAAAAGCTCTCGAAGCCGAAGGCCGACACGTCCTCTTCGTCGGCGACGGCACCAACGATGCCCCTGCAATGAGCCTTGCCACCGCCGCTATATCCATTAGTAACGGCAGCCCGTTGGCCGGCCACGCAGCCTCAGCCGAAATTCCCGGCAGTGCTCTGGCTGCGCTTCCGGACGCACTGGCCTGTTGCCGCCGCACCGTCCGCGCCATTCGGCGCAACCTTCTTTTCGCCGCGGCTTACAACACCATCGGTATCACCCTTGCGGCAATCGGAGTTATCCATCCCATCCTTGCCGCCACACTCATGCTAGTATCCAGCTTTACGGTTACATGGAGTGCTCTCCGAGGGGTTGAAAAAGAAATTTCCGGCAGCACCCCAAAACCACGTCCACCAAAAACTACAAAGTTAAAAAACAATCCGGACCAAAAAGCGGGGCACCCTCTACAGGCGATGGCAAAAAAATACGCCTGTGTCGTCTTGCCAGCAGGCCTTTTTTTGCAAGGGCCCCTCATTATTTACCTCACTGCATTCACTACATGGAGTGCTCTCGGTATTCTCGCTATTTTTAGCCTCGCTGCCATCGGTGCGGCTTATTTACTTCGTAATACTTCACCTCCCCCCGGAGTCATCAACTAATTATGAGCAGACGCAGCGACGCCGAACGTCGAAAACTTATTGTTGACCGCCAAAAAAATTCTTTCGTATGGAAGTTTATTCACATGCTTGGCTCCCTACAGCTAGCTCTTCTTTTGCTAGCCACTATCGCCCTGGCTTGTGCCGTTGCCACCTTCTACGAATCCCGTTTCGACACGGCTGTGGCCCAAACTTATATTTACAAGGCACCTTGGTTCATTTTCTGGCTTGCGGTTCTTTGCATAAATCTTTTTGCCGTCACCCTCACCCGCTGGCCGTGGCAAAAAAAACACACCGGCTTCATTATTACTCACTACGGAATTATCCTCCTTCTTTGCGGAGCCGTTGTCGGTTCAAAGTTTGGCTTCGAAGGTAATGTGAGGCTCAACACCACCGAGCCACCGATCAACCGCATTACCACCAGCCGAAGTATTTTACAAATTGCCGCTCCAAATAATGCCGGCCTCTACGTTCTTCCCTTCGATGCCAGTGTTATTCGACCCAGTGCCTCGCGCCCTGAAAAACTTTCTGTTCCTGAAACAAATTGGCAAATCGTAATTACCGAAACGTCCGACGACCTTTTTGAAGAAAGCGTTCTCGAAGCACAGCCCCAAGGCTCCCCCGGCATTCATCTGCGTCTCACGAGTGTTACGGCCGGACAATCCTTCGATGCTATTTTGCTCCTTGATCCCGTAGCACCCGCTATGGCTCAAACCGATCTCTTCGGTATGGCAAAAATACGTCTCCGCGACGAACTTCCAAAAAAAAGCGAAAGAAAATTTCATGAGATCCAAATGGTTTTCAGCAAATTCGCACCCGTTATTCGCGTGCAAGAGCAAAAGCAAGATGACACGTCTCCGCAAAATTTATCCCAAACAGACCAGGCCGAAAAAAATCCAATTACGTCCGGCATTGCCCTACACCTCAGCCCCGACGGGAAAAACCTGACCATTCAGTCCCCCGGCAACAGCTCCGCGACCTATAAGGTCAGCGACCTCCTCGGCAAAAGCATTTCCGTAAATTCCGATAGTGGTCCCGCTACTCTGGAAGTCCTCGAAACATGGTCTGACCTGAAAATAAAAGACGGCAAACCCACCAACGCCTCCGATACAAATAACAACCCTGCAATTCTGGCTCGCATCTCTTTCCAACGCTCGGAAACGCTAATCCCAACAGATGCCTCCCTCGCGCTCGACGCCACAATCCAAACGCCGAATAAAAATAATGACGCTCCCAAAATCGATTTCGTAATTTCGCGCAATGGCCACGCGACCGCCAGCGGAAATGCCGGCATCGGGGACAGCTTTGCAACTGGCTGGAACGACTGGCAGGCCGAGCTTATAAACATCCTCCCCTCAGCTAAAATTGCAACCCGCATCCGCCCGGCAAATCCCGCGATACGCTCCGAAGCAAGCGGAATCCCCGGCTTTCTGGCACATCTCGAAATCCCCGGTGCCCCACCCGGCCCGGACACATGGGTCCGCAGTGGCGACCTCACGACGCTGCCGCTAGACTACCGAAATCTCCGTATCGGCTACGGCCTTGAGCTTCGCCAAGTACCATTTTCCATACACTTGCTAAAGTTTGAAGTGCCCCGCTACGAAGGCACTCAAAACCCCTCCAATTTCATTTCCACCGTCGAGTTCAAAGACCTCGCCACGGGGGAAACAAAGACGGATATTGCAAAAATGAATTCCCCCGCTAGCTGGCCCGGCGGTTTTTGGCCGATCACCAGCGGACTCAATTATAAATTCTCTCAAGCCGAATGGAACCCGCAGGACCTAAACGAAACCACCCTGCAAGTCCTCTACGATCCGGGCTGGCTCTTGAAATGGGTCGGCTCGCTGGCTATCTGCGTCGGCATCGCAATCATGTTCTATTGGAAGCCCGGCGGCTCCAAAAAAACAACCAAAGATTAGGGCCTATAGCACAAAGGCTCTGGATAGAAAAACAAGGGGTTTTTAGATTCCTCTGGGAAGTTTGTGTGTAGCGAAAAGAAAAAGGATCTGTTTTCGCGCCGCAACATAGCAATATCCCAAGGTTCGTGGCAGCGAACGAATCCGAGTTTTTTAAGCTTAGCTCAAGGAACTCCTATCCATCTCGGAGAGGATATTAAAACGAGAAAAAGCTGTATTAAATAAGGAAAGCAGGAAGGCAGGAAAAGAAAGGTGAACCTGAAAGTGAAACCATCATTGCCCATCCTATCGAGAATAAATTTCCTGCTTTCTTGCTTTCCTTATTCAAAAAACTTCTCACCGACGGGTAGCTCTAAGATAAAAAACGTTCACTGAAAAAATTCAGGGATAGGACGTTGCCACTATCCATGAACTTTCCCGATGAGCCGATTTTTACATCCAAAATATTGTGATTTGATAAATTGACGGGCAATTTTTTGAGCCAAAAAAATCTGTGTTTTTTTTATAAAATCGCTAAAAAATGCTTTTCATCAACTCATAAAGCTGGGTTACTTGTTAAAGAGTGCACCCTCCGTAATTAAGGTGCTGTAAAAAACCACTAGCTCTTTACAGAGAGTATTTTTACCTTGCAATTGGATGTTAGCCAATTAGCTCATTTGCCTAAAATAGATTGACAGCTTCTACTTACATAGAACGTATCGCCATTTTTGCTTTACTCTTTTCGGTGATCCCAGTGAATGCGCTATCCGCGCAATCACTCGATATGACTTTGTCTATCGGGGAAGCTATCTCTAGCGGATACACCCTTTCGGACGGCACTGTCGTAAGTGGTAATTTTATAAAAGGAACAAATGGCACCTATGCGACAGACCACGGAGAATCAGGAACTGCCGTAATTTCCGGCCAAACTTATTCGGGCTATACTTTTGATGACACGACGGCACCTTCGACAGACCCGTATTTGGCTACAAATATCGCGACCAGTAGTCGGACGAGTGTCGATAATGGTCTATCCGGAAATCATGCTGACTTTATCGGCTTTCATGTTCACTTCAGCCAACCCACTTTCGTCTCCGACTTTTTTGGCCTAAGTATCGACGGACAAAACAACAAGCAAACCGAATGGATGGCCTCTTTTGCCTATAATGGCACGACCTTACAAAGCCAGCCCACGATTACACTAGGCTCCTCCACCAAGCTCATCACCTCAACGGAAAATATTTCGTCAAGCTGGCAAAATGCGGTTAATTCGGTGATCAGTGGACTCCCCGGCAACCTTCCAAGCACTTGGAATTTTGGGATTAAGAAAAATGGGGCTTCGAGTTACCCACCGGATTCTCCCAATGCTCAGGCAAAATTTAGTTATGGTGTCGCCGTGACCGACGTTTTTGTTCTCTGGGGTATTCAAGGGTCAACGACAGGCTCGGGCGGTGCCAGCGCGGGTGTCACTGGTCTAAATATTACCTTGACTCATGCGCCCGAACCCTCGTCCGCCCTGTTATTTTTTGTTGGTGGAGGTTGGATGCTATGGAGAAGGCGGCACTCCGAAAGAAAAAGCGGTTAAGGGTTAAGGGCATCTCTGGAAACCCGCTGCCGCCGCCTTCCTCAACTAACTAAAAATGAGAACTGCTAGGTAAATCCCGCTTGTGTCGCGGTTGATTCCCTTTATGAGTTAGGGAGCGTATTAAGAAAAACACAACAACCAATGAGTTTCACGGAATCTATATTTGAAAAATTAAAGCGGCATCCCAAGCGAATTGTTTTTCCGGAAGGAAGCCATCCGAACGTCATAAAAGCGGCCCGCATGTATGCAGACAATCAACTTGGCATTCCCGTCCTACTTGGCGACAAAGAAAGAATTTTAAAAACAGCTGCATCGCTAGATATCTCCTTAGAATTTATCCGCACGATCGATCCCGCTAAATCCTCAGAGTTTCCCGTATTTTGCGAACGGCTCAAACGCCTAGACCGTTACCGCCGCCTCAAGTTAGGAGCAGCAGAAGACATCATGAAAAATCCGTGCTACTTCGGAGCCATGATGTTGCAGTATGGTCAAGTGGACGGCTATGTCGGCGGCGTGGAGCCGCAGACGGGTAGTATTTTTCGCCCTTTGCTAAAATTAGTAAAACCACTTCCGGACGCCAAAACGACCGGGAGTTGCCTGATTGTCGAGCTGCCACGCCAAGACATAGGTCACAACGGAATCTTATTTTTAGCGGAGTGCGGTGTATTGCATGAACCAGACATCGAGCAGATCGCTGCCGTGGGCATGCAAACCGGATTGATGGCTCGTCAACTTTTTGGAACTCGGCCTCGGGTCGCCATGATCAGCTTCAGCACAAAAGGCAGCGTGCGGACTCCATCAACCGAAAAAATGGAAGCTGCCGTAGGAGTGGCTAAAGAATGGGCATCTAAAGAAAATATGGACATCGCAGTGGACGGAGAAATGCAAATCGACGTAGCTCTTGTCCCCGCGATGGCCGCTGCAAAAATGCCAAAGCCGAGCCTCGTCGCCGGCAAAGCAAATGTCCTCGTCTTTCCTGAACTAAATAGTGCCAGCGTCGCCGCAAAGCTAATCGAGCATCTTGTCTCCTCGGTTGTTTACGGACAACTCGTGATCGGGCTTACCCGCCCGGCAGCCGATGTCGGTCGCGAAGCCTCCCCTGAAAAAATCGTAAATATGGCCGCCATCGTCGGCCTGCAATCCGTCGAATATCGAAAACTCTATCCCGAAAAATCAGCAGACTGAATAAAGGTGACTTCTGCCAGCTTTAGCCCCCTCTTTCCCATGCTTTCCCATGCTTTCGGAGGTGGCAAATCAAAATCATATCCTTGTAAATGCACTATATTATAGCATATTTATAAGGATGATAGCTCGCAAAGAGAAGATAACGGCTTGTGGAGATCATCAGTCTTTACCCCGCCGTCGGCCTACTCGGTTCTAGGCAAAACGGCTAAAAGTTGGCTGATTCCGACTTGGTTTGAGCGAAAATGTGGCACGGATAGTCTTGTCTGTGCGTGCTCCCTAAAAAGGGTGCGTTTAAAGTAAAGTTGCTGCGTCCCTTTCGCGCCTTAAAAAGGCTCCGTGTCTTCATTCTCTTGGTTATAAAAATCTTCATCGTCACCGTCTTCATCGTTTTGGGCAAAACCAACTTCAATTTCCCACATTTCGCTCAGATTTTCGGGAAGCTCGGTGAGGAAAGGTGAAGGACGCAAAAAGCGGTCACCATAGTTTGCGCCTGTATTCATCTGGGGATAGAGCAGGTAAAGCTCATCTTTGCAACGTGTGACAGCAACGTAAAAAAGGCGACGCTCTTCTTCGAGTGCTTTGCCATTTTTATCGTTTTCGATAGCTTTTGCACTTGGAAACATACCTTGGCTGAGACCGATGACGAAGACGCTGTGCCACTCGAGTCCTTTGGCTTGATGCACGGTTGAGAGACAGACTTGCTCATTGTCGTCGGCCAGTGTGTCGGCTGTCTCTACGGCACCGAGTAAGGCAAGTTGAGTTAGAAATTCCTCGGCATTTTCAAAGGCTTCACTGTAGTTGATAAAGGTTTGCAGATCTTCTTTTCGAGAATCGAAGTTGGCGAATTTATCCTTCATGTAGTCCTCATAAAAGCCGAGCAGGACACTGTTTATCATATCAAAAGGCCGTGCGGGTTTTAGAGTAGATTTTTTGTTCTCAGAATCTTCCACTTCGACGACAAGTTCTGCAAGAATGTGCACGAGCTGCTCCCAACTTGATGCGGCTTTTTTAGGAACGGCGATTTTTCCTTGGAGTCGAGAAAAGTCGCGTGTGCCATCGAGAAATTTGCGGGTAGTTTCCCACATTTTTTCGGCGGAGCGATTTCCGATTCCAGCAAGCAACTTCACAATGCGCTTAAAAGCAACTTCGTCGTCGGGATTGACGGCGAGTTTCATAAAGGCGGCCACGTCTTTGATATGGGCTTGTTCAAAAAAGCGCAGACCGCTGGTGATGGTGAAGGGGATACCGCGGCGAGTTAGCTCGAATTGCAGCTCCATCGAGTGAAAATGGGCCCGATAAAGAATAGCGATTTCGTAAAGCGGGATACCCTCGTCTCGTAAATCAAGAATACGCTGGGCGATGAAAGTGGCTTGTTGATTTTTTGTCGAAAGGCCAATTAATGCCGGGCGTCGTTCCGTATTTTTTCGAGAGGATCGAAGGTGTTTTTTAAACTGATGGGGATTATAAGAAATGCTGGCATTGGCGAGCTCTAGCACTTCGGGAACGCTCCGGTAATTTGTCTCGATTTTAAATACGCGTGCGCCCGGATAACGTTTGGGAAATTCGAGAATGTTTGCGCAGTCTGCTCCGCGCCACGAATAGATCGCTTGGGCATCGTCGCCGACAACCATGAGGTCGGCATTATCGCGTCCGAGTAAATCGACGAGTTCGGCCTGCAAGCGATTTACGTCCTGATATTCATCGACGAGGATGTGTTTGAATTGTTGACGGTAGAGGTCGCGAATTTCCGAGTGGGTTTGAAAAAGATCAAAAACTTTGCTGATGAGATCGTCGAAATCGAACGCGTTGCTTTGAATTTTACGAGCTTCGTAGGCGACATGAATGCTCTCAAAAGCCTCCATAAGATGTGTAAAATATCGATAACGCTGCGGGATCAGTTCATTGATGGGTTGTCCGGTATTAATTGTGAGGCTGAAAATTTCGGAAAGCACAGAACTTTTCGGGAAGCGTTTCTCTGTGTTACGAAACCCCTCTTGCACGATGACACTTTCGAGCAGGTCTTGCTGATCGTTTTGGTCGAGGATGGAAAAGCCTGATCGAAAGCCGAGGAGTTCGGCATGTTGGCGTAAAATACGACTGCCAATCGAATGAAAGGTGCCGCCCCAAATGCCGACCGAAGCAGATGGGAGAAGATCGTTTACGCGATGCAGCATTTCGCGTGAGGCTTTGTTTGTGAAAGTAAGCAAAAGGATAGAGTCAGGAACCGCCCCGTGCTCAAGCAACCACGCGACGCGGTAGGTAAGCGTGCGAGTCTTGCCGCTACCCGCACCGGCGATTACGAGAGACGCTCCCCGGTCGGCACTTACTGCCGCATATTGCTGCTCGTTAAGCTCCTCTTTATAATTAATGTGTAGTTTGGGAGCGGTTGCGGAGAGCTTATAAATACGGGCCATGCAATATTAATGAGTTTCAGTTTCTCAGACGTGTGTAAGCACCTTGATACCAGCCCAAGAGTTCGTTTAGTAGAAAATTTTAATGATACCAAAAGTCCTCCGCTTTGTCTGGAGAAAAAAAACTACCGGAACGAAATGCGATGTTTCTGTTGCCGTAGTTAGAAACTCTTTTTTTCGGTATCCATCGTGGCCGCTTCGGGTATTCCCATCGTGTGAACGTAGATTTTTTTTGCAATCTCAGCTAGATGAGCTTTATCGCCGCGGATGCCTTTCACTAAAAAGCCAACCGTATTACCGTGTTCACGAATGATCACCCTCTGACGCAGCTTTTCTATTGCCTCCGCCTCACTGGTAGCTCCCAGTTCTGCTTGCATATCCAGCTCTCGCACCACTTTTCCCAACACCTCATCGCTCATTCCGATTCTCTGACATTCCTTTAAAATTTCCACGCGCCGCTCCGCTGGAATATTTGACATCTGAGCGGCCAAGCCCCACTCGATTGGCTTTGTATACCAGTAATACCCCAGTCCACCCACGGTCAGAACCCCGAGCAATACGATCAACATAAACGCTAGGATCAAAGTTTTTTTCATAGCCGCTCATTATACCAAATTTCCATTCGATGCGCACGATGAAAATCAACGCAATTTTCTATTTTTTAGAGAACAAAGCAAGAAACTCGACTTGCGCTTGACCTTGCAGCCCGTCTCATCCACCTTTTCTTGTTCCATTATGAAAGTAGTTTTTCATCCACGAGTTAGCGTTGAGCAAGTTGAAGAAGGAAATGAGCTGGCACCGAAATTTGATGATAAAGGTGTCCTACCCGTCGTAACGACTGATTTCCATACGGGCGAGCTTCTCATGCACGCTTACATGAACCGCGAGGCTTTGGAAAAGAGTATCGAAACCGGCGAGGCGCACTACTGGAGTCGTAGCCGCCGACAGCTCTGGCACAAAGGTGCCACCAGCGGCCTCGTCCAGCACATCAAGGACATGCGTATAGACGACGACCAAGATTGTGTCTGGCTGCGCGTCGAAGTTGCCGGGTCCGGCGCGAGTTGCCACGTCGGCTACCGTAGTTGTTTTTACCGTTCCGTGCCAGTTGCCGACCGTGCCGGCGATGCACTCGAGTTTCGCGAAGACAGCAAAACCTTCGACCCAAAAGAGGTTTATGGTGATGCTCCAAATCCAACCAAGCTATGACCTCCAAAGTCGGCAGCAGCGGATCGAAAAATAGCTCGCAAGCAAAATTTCATCTCTACGACACGCTCACGCGAAGCGAGCGTGCCATTAGCCCAAGCGATGGACAAACCTACCGCTTTTACTGCTGCGGCCCCACCGTTTACGGCCCTGCGCACATAGGGAATTTTCGCACCTTCGTCATCCAAGACGTTTTTCGCCGAACTCTCGAGGCCTCAGGCATAGCAACAAAACACGTTCGCAACATCACAGATGTGGATGACAAAACCATCCGCCAATCCCAGGCCGAGGGTAAGTCGCTGAGTGAATTTTGCAGCTACTGGAAAGACCGCTTCCATGCCGACAGCGATGCGCTAAACATCCTAAGCCCACACAGCGAACCAAGCGCAGTCGCTCACTTGCCCGAGCAAATCGAACTCATCAAAAAACTCGTCGATAAAAAGTTTGCCTACGTCAGCAAAGACGGCTCGGTTTATTTTTCCGTAGCCTCTTTTCCCGACTACGGGCACCTCTCCCGCCTCTCCGAACGCAGTATCACCACAGATAAAAAAAATACCTCAGACTCCGTTGCAGATGCAGAATTAAACGACGAATACGACCGCGACTCGGCTGCCGATTTTGCCCTTTGGAAAGCACGCCGTCCCGAAGATGGCCCCAATTTCTGGGAATCGCCGTGGGGCGAGGGGCGCCCCGGTTGGCACATTGAATGCAGTGCTATGGCGATGAAGGAACTCGGTCCAAATCTCGACCTTCACGGTGGCGGAGTCGATCTCGTCTTCCCCCACCACGAAAACGAAATTGCCCAAAGCGAAGCCGCCACTGGTCAGACTTTTGCAAATCACTGGTTTCACGTTGCGCATCTCCTAGTCGAGGGCAGCAAGATGAGTAAATCTCTTGGCAACCTCTACACCCTCGAAGACCTCACGGCCAAAGGCTTTCACCCCGAAGATCTGCGTTACGCCCTCATTGCCGGCAACTACCGCCAGCCCCTAAACTTCACGATCGACTCGCTAAGGGCTGCACAAAGTGCCCGTGCCCGACTCTGCGATTTGCGCGAAAAACTGGGACCCACACCACAAATTTTTTCGGCAAAAAAACCCTTGGATTTTGGAGAGTTTCAACCTGTGTTTGACGCCCTACTCGATGATCTCAATACTCCCGAAGCCTTGGGACGTCTTTTTCCACTTGTAAAAAATGCTCTGCAAAAAATTGACTCCGGCCAGCTTAGCCAAACCCGTCTCGATGCGCTCTCTGCAAATTTTGCTGCCGTGCAATATGCCTTTGGATTCAAACTCGAAAAAGCTGCCGCGGCCACTGCTCCACCTGAAATCGAAGCTCTTGCTCAACGTCGTTGGGAGGCCAAGCAGGCACGCGACTGGCCCACTGCCGATGCTCTGCGAAACGAGCTCGACCAGGCCGGCTGGATCGTAAAAGACGCCGCCGACGGTTTTAAACTTAGTCAAAAAAAATAGCGGCCCGAGCAAGGGCACCTGCACGGCTTCTCTCGAATTTTTTGCCAATTTAAACAAATTATTAATAAATCTAGCTTGCGCTTGAGAGCATTTGCTTTTACTCGTTCGCATGAAGCCGCTTATCATAAGAACGTCCCCTTTGAAGTAACTGAGAACAATCCTTGTTTTTGTGTTATCTCCAAACTGGTCGGGCTCTCAGATGAGAACCACCTTTGGCAGCGGAGATACTAAAACCTTGTTATTCTAAATGAAACTCTATGTAGGAAACTTGTCTTTTCAAAGCACGGAAGAAGATGTCAAAGATCTTTTCTCGCAGTTTGGAACAGTAACAGATGCCCACCTTATCATGAACCGTGTTACGGGCCGTTCTCGCGGCTTTGCGTTTGTCACCATGAGCAGCGATGACGAAGCTCGCGCTGCCATCGAAGGCACAAACGGCAAAGATTTTGACGGACGCTCCCTCACGGTGAACGAAGCTCGCCCGATGGAAGCACGCAAACCTCGTCGTGATGACGGGGGAGGTCGCCGCCACTCACGGCACTAATTTTTTTCGTTATAAGCAAATATCGCCCCGCTTTTTTGGGAAAACAAAAAAGTCGGGGTGTTTGTGCTTTGTGGTGAGTTTTTACAAAGGCTCACGGACGGCTGGCAGACTGCCAGATGATATCGTCGGTTTCGCCCTTTGCCGGAACCGTCTGCACTGCGTTTTGATTTTCTCGGTCGGGGCCAATGGACCATAAACGGTGAGATTGCGGAGTGAGTCGCTCGTAGTGAAAGGGGCGATTTTCTGCAAAAGGGTCGAGTGGTAAATCTTCGAACTCGCGAACACCAGATACCTCGATACTCAAGGGGTATTCTTTTTTCTGCAAACGATAGCGTTCTAGGGCACAAGCTATGTAGGCTTGTCGGCGGAGGGTTTCCGCAAACATCAGTATGGCTTGAGCGGGTAAAAAACTGCGCATGCTCAGCGGAGTGATGATATAGATAAAACTATTTGGAAATTTTCCTAAATCACGCACGACTTGTAAAAGCTGTGTTTCCACCGACATCGAAAAAGGATCTTTTTGGCTCGTTTCTATCAGCGACGTAATGATGGTGCTGATTTTTCCGAGTTCATTAAAAATAAGCCCTCTGGGGCGGCTCCAGAGCGTATCCAGCAAATCTAGCTTTTCGGAAATTTCCGAACCTTGGGTATTTTCGTTTCCGAGTTTCAATCGACTCGCATCCCGGCTCAATTGATAATACCCACCGTCCGTACCGTATTTAGCGAGTGTTTCAATCAAAAAAGCTCGCTCGCTCACCAGGGCTTCTGAAAAATCTTTGGAAAGGTCGATGGAGTTTAATTGCTGCTGAATTTCTATCAAATCCGCATCGGTCCAGCAGCCCTTTGCGATTCCTTCCCAAAGTGCCTCGGAGAGAATGGTAACAATATTCCAACGAATAAATTGGACGGCAAGCAGGGGGGTGTTTTTACAAAGGTTTGCTAACTGAATAAGTGAGATCAGCTCCCTTTTTGCAGCATTGCCATTTCCTAGGGCTGCTTGCATCGCAATCCGCAAGCTCACGAAATTTGCCATCCTTACAATCCCCATTAAATCGCCAAAACGCTGGGCCGTATCGGCTCGCTCTTGGATATTTCCAAAGCTGATGACCTCGCGCATCTCAGCAATATAAAATTCCTCCATCCACGGATTTGTTTTTTGGAGGATCGTCCGCATCACATCATCATTAGACAAGTAATTCGGCACTAGTTTTTGAGCCCTTACGACGTCGATAAACTTTTCGAGATCGCGGGGCTTCCCTCTAAAAATATCCGGAAGCACGCCCGGCGTTTTTGTAGAGATATATTCGAGAAGTACGATATCCTTTGAAAATTCTTTATCCGTCAGGATTCGTGATTTTAAAAAATTATCTTTGTCCGAGATTGTCGAATCCGGCATGTCTGAATAGGTCAAAATCTCACCTGCGGAGCGAATCCGCTGCTGCTGCATTTTCCAGCTACTGGAAGTCAAAAAATTCACCGCTCCGTGGATGATCCAGAGTGTGAGCAAAAAAATAAGCCCGAGGACGGCAAAGCCCTGAAAGAGCCTAGTAAGAATAACTTTCACTTCGTTTCTCCAAAAATATAATGTTCAAAATCTAATCCACCGGAATCTCTGTTAACTCACCCGTCTGGAGGTCGCAAAGTTCCATGTGCTTGCTATGCAAGCCCAAGGTCGCTTTTGCAACGGGTAAGAAATGTCCGGCACGATCTGTCAGCACTATACGCAATCTATCGGCATTGGCAATCTCTCCCTCCGCTCTGAAGGCACGCAAAACATTTTTTTCTCCCAATAAATTTTTTACGGCTTGGGCACAATTTGTCGCGGAATCAACTAGGGTCACAGAAGCTCCCGCCACCTCGGCAATCGTCTTTTTTAAAAGGGGATAATGTGTGCAACCCAAAACGAGCGTGTCGATCCCCCGTGCGAAAGGCTCCTCCAAATAACTGCGGATCATTGTAAAGGTTACGCTGTGATCTAAGAGGCCCTCTTCAATCAGCGGCACCAAAAGTGGGCTTGCCTGACTCACGGTTTCGACTTCCGGTGCGAGTCGCGCAATCGCTTTGGCATAGGCTCCACTCGCTATCGTCGCCCGAGTGCCGATGATCCCCACCCTGCGATTGCGCGTAGAAGCGACCGCCGCTGCCGCCCCCGGATCGACCACGCCGATGACGGGGATGGATAGAGCCGACTCAAGAGCCGGTATCGCCAAAGCCGATGCTGTATTGCAGGCTACAACGATTATTTTTGCACCTTGCGCCTCCAAAAAATTTGCAATTTCTAAGCTGTAACGCTCAATCGTCTGCGGACTACGCCCACCATAGGGCACACGCGCTGTATCTCCAAAATAAATAATATCTTCCTCCGGAAGCAGCATTCGCAGAGCCGATACTACGGTCAAACCACCAATTCCTGAATCGAAAACTCCTATCGGAGCGGAAGCTTTCACGGTGTTTTATCATCCTTTCCACGAATTTGGATATTCTTTACCGCCTCCGAAATTTCCGTCCGTGAACCGACTCCGGGAAAAGCTGGTGCCGTCGTGCGATCCGCACCGGTGGCCACGATATTAGGAACTGCCGACGCCAAGCGTCCCCGCACGGCCTGTTGGAAAGAAACAATCCCATTGACAATCGCTTGTGCCATATTTTGCCGATACTGTGGACTGGAAATACGCCGACCATCCATGTCCATAAATCCGCCCTCAACAAGCACACTCGGAATCCGCGTTTCTCGAATGACGTGAAATCGCGCACGCTTCACACCACGATCCGGAAGCCGCAAAAACTTTAGCAAATTGGAATGCAGAGCCGTAGCAAGCAAAACATTTTCCGCATCTCGCCCATGCCCCGGATAGGCGCGAAGAGCATTTACCGTCACGGAACGGTCATCCATAGACGGCACACCGCGAGGAGCTAGGCAAAAGGTCTCTAGCCCCGTGCCGCCACCTGATTTACCTTTATTAAAATGAATGCTCACAAAAATCGCATTGCGGAAACGATTAGCAAAGGCCGCCCGTTTTTCCAAAGGGATAAAAACATCCCGCGAACGCGTCATCTTCACATCATACCCCCGCGCCAGCAGCAGCCTCCTGGCTCGCAATGCGACATCAAGCGCGTGTGTTTTCTCACGTCCGAAACGACTGGTCGCTCCCGAGTCATGCCCACCATGTCCTGCATCCAAAATAACCGTCCTCACCTGCGTGGCGTTTTTTATTTTTCCCGGACGCAAAACTGGCTCGATGATTTTCGTGACATCCATAGCCGAGATCAGCACCGTCCCTCCGCGGGGAATTGTCGGAAAACAGAGCGCATGCTTCACGCCATTTATATAAACGGATTTTTCGCCTGTCCGCCCTTGGAGCGAACGCCCTCCCCCCGATAAATGAAAAGATTTGC
The DNA here is from genome assembly GCA_047971915.1 of Chthoniobacterales bacterium. Classification (GTDB taxonomy): domain Bacteria; phylum Verrucomicrobiota; class Verrucomicrobiia; order Chthoniobacterales; family JBKEAD01; genus JBKEAD01. Next base: position 33,944 of record JBKEAD010000240.1, on the reverse strand, counting down.
CACCCGATGCCGACGAAAGACGAAGTTGATAAAAATTCCCAACATCACGAACCGAGACATAGCGCCGCCCACCGTGGTTCGTGATATTCCACTGGCCATAGGCCACACTCCACAGCATGGAAAAAAAGACTACCAATAGAGTTTGGCGCATCCCGAAAGATGTGAATGAGACGCCCCCGTTTGCAAGCAGAAAACAATAACTTTCCCGCAAACCGGGTGTGATGAAAAGTGGGCGCGGTCGCTTTATCAAAGCGACCCTACCCCGGCAAACAATAAGCAATGAACCACCGCTCACTGCTCACCGCTCACTACTTCGCCTCCACGACATCGGCAAGCTTTCGGCGGGTTTTGGGGTTGCGTTTAGGATCATTTTCGTCGTCGTCGACACGATAGCCAACACTCACCGCAAAAAGTGGTCGATAGGGCGCGGAATCCAAAATCTCTGCATATTTATCCTGCTCGATACCTTCCATCGGCGTCGAATCAAGCTCCATCGCGACACAAGCCGCCATGCAGTAGCCCAGAGAAATGTAAAGCTGACGGGAAAACCAAACTTTTATCTCCTCGTCACTCATCGATGGACGGGCCGCATTATACATTCCGATCATGCGCTCTTCCCATTCGCTGTTCGCCCATTTTTCAAAGGCAACAATGTCGTCGATAACGCTGAAAACAATGAGTAATGGTGCCTGTTGAATCTTGTGCGTGTTGTGCATAGAGACCTCTGAAAGCCGCTCTTTTAGTGCCTTATCTCGAACAAAAGTAAATCTCCACGGCTGGCAATTAATGGATGAGGGAGTAAGCCGCAGCACCTCCTTGAGTTCATTTATTTTTTCCTCCGGAATATCCTTTTCGGGATTATAGCGTTTGGTGGCGTAGCGGGTCTGAGCAAGTTTGAGAAAATTCATACTCCCAGCCTATATGAATGCTCCTAGCGATCAAGTGTGCTTTCGTAATCCGCCTCCTCCTGCTTTTTAAAAAACCGTCTGAAAATTGTTTGAAATTTTCCGCTTCACATTTTTTATAGCGGTTTTTTTAAAGTTATATCTTGCATGAATACACCGCGAGGTATCTGCTGGTATCTTATAGGATTGTCTATTGTCCCCCTTGTCCTGTATGATGATTGAAGGCTTTATTTTGCAAATTTTAAAAATATGAAATCATTTTTCCTTGAGCCGCTTGCACGGCCTGCGTGTCGCCTGCCACTAGTGAATACACAGACGTTTTTTCTGCCGGAGCGGCACTGTCTGGCAGCGATGAATATTTCGGATGAGGGACGCGATGCGCGGATATTTTTGGTGAATACAGATACGCTGGAATCGGAGTGGCACCCCGCGCCCGAAGGGGAATCGGGGCCTTACGGCTTTGTGCTGGGGGCGGATGGGAATCTTTATGTGAGCTTTTTCGGAGGACGGATTTATCGTTTTATTTTTGAGGAGAAACGCTTTTGTCTTTTGGCGGATCCTTTTGCAGGGCAAACGCCGCGTCGTTTAGCGTGGGGGAGTGGCGCGAGTCGTGCCGGGCGACTTTACTTTGGAGTGTATCCGACGGGGGAGTTTGTCGAATATGAGATTGCAAGCGGTGAGTGGCGGATTGTCGTGCCGTCACCGGATGTGACCTTTGGTTTGTATGCGAATCAATTTCAGGAATTACCGGATGGGCGGATGCTTGTTTTGCTTTATGGAGCGCGGGCGGAGTTTCTCATTTACGATCCGGTGAAGGCTGAGATTGTTTCGCGCTGGAAGGTGGCTAAAGAAAATCAAGGCAAGTTGCGTTCGCTCTGTTTGCTGGATGAGGAGCGTGTGATTTACAGTGTGGGGGAAACGATTCGGACCTTTAATTTTGTGACAGGGGAATGGGAGGCGGATTTTCTTACAGAGGCACCGGATACGTTGCGATGGGTGGCGTGGCAGGGAGATCGGCTGATGGCGTGTGGTGTTTACAGAAGCGATGTTTATGAATTGACGCATGGTCTCTGTCGCAAAATTCGGACGGGCTTGCAGACCGGAAATATTCCGAACGGCGGGGTTTTTGAAATAGCTCGCGATACGTTCGCCTGCTTCGGCGATAATGGAATGGTCGTGAAATTTTCCGGTAAGGGAGAACCGCTTCAGAGCACGCAGATTGATAATACGTCTGACTGGGGAATGAATGTTTGTTCGTTAAAAAAACTTCCCGGCAGCAACTTGGCGGTGGGAGCGCATTTTATCAGCAGTCAGATTTTTTCGGTTGATTTGGAGAGTGGCGTCTCTCATTCCTCGCTGGACAAGGTGACGCCAAGGCTCGGGCAGATCATGCGTTTTACGTATTTGAATGGCGTTGTTTATTTCGCGGCTTATGTGAATGCAAATGTTTTTGCATGGCAGGTGAAGGAGCCCTTCGTTTTCGGAAAAAACCCTCGTTTGCTGAGTTCAGTCGGGCACAAGCAAAGCCGTCCAATGGGTTTTTGTAATGATGGACGATTTTTGTATGTGACGACACGAGCGGACTATGGGGAACTGGGCGGCGCGATCACCGCGATTGATCCGGCGAGTGGCCAGAGAGAGGTTTTTCGGGATTTTGTTCCGACACAGAATCCGGTTTCGTGTTTTCAGTATGGAGAATTTTTGGTTGGCACGACGGAGGTTCATGGCGATCAGGGAAGCTGTGTGGCGGAGGCGGAAAATGCCGTAATTTATGTCTGGGATACGAAGCGGAAAATAACACTCCGAACGGCTGAGCCGTGGCCTTGTAAGAGTTTGCTGGCACTGGATATTTCTCCGGCAGGACGTTTACTTGGCTTTGGTGAGGGGCTCTATTTTTTATTTGATGTCGAGAGCGGAGAGTGCTCCGTGCGGAAATGGTCAGGAGCGGTGCCGACGTCGGGTATTTTTTGGGAGGAAAATATTTTGCTGTTATCTGTTCCTGAAACTGCTGAAAGATCGGTCTTGCAATTATTCGATTTGGAAACGGGTAAAACGACTATTCTGGGCGAGGTGCCGCCGCTGCGTATTTTTGAGCGTCTGGATGCTTCGTCGATTTTGGCGACTGCGAACGGTTCGGAAATTGTCAGAGTTTCTTTAGGGGATACCCTTTGAAATGATTATCGATATTCATACCCATCCGCGCTGGCATGAGGGGAAGATGATGCAGCATCCGCGACCCGAGGAGGGGGATGCGATGCTGGAAAAGGCGGGGCGACTGGGTATTTGCAAGCTGTGTCTGCTTGGGTGTTTCTATGCTTACCCAAATGAAGCTGGGATTCAGGCGATCAATGATGCGACGATTGGGCTAGTGCAGCGGCATCCGGGGGAAATTTTCGGCTTGTGTTTTTTAAATCCGATGTTGCCGGAAAAGTTTTTAATCAAAGAAATCGAACGTTGTTTGGAGGCTGGCTTATCGGGCGTGAAGCTAGAGTTCGAGGTCAATGCGCGGGATGCACGACTGGACCCGATTATGGAATTTCTAGCTGCGCGAGATGCCTTTCTTTTGCATCACGCCTGGTATAAAAGCGTGCATAAAGTGCCGCAAGAATCCGACCCGTCAGACATTGCACACCTTGCGAAAAGGCATCCCAATACAAAGATTTTAATGGCGCATTTGACGGCGGGAGGTATGCGCGGCGTGCTCGACATCAAGCACCACGCAAACGTGAGCGTGGATACCTCAGGCTCTCCGGCGGTTGCCGGTATGGTCGAGTATGCGGTGCGACATCTTGGTGCAGAGCGAGTCCTTTTTGGTTCAGATTTTCCAATAAGAGACTTTGCTTGCCAACTTGGGCGTATTCAGGGAGCAAAGCTGAAAGAGCAAGATAGAGAGCTGATTTTGTGGCGCAATGCTGCTCGATTATTAAAAATTTCTTCGGAGGATGTGACATGAAATTAGTCGATACCAATGTTTCGTATGGGTTCTGGCCGTGGATGGATTTTTCGGATTTTTCGGCAGAGAAGCTGATTGAGCATCTTGCTGCCAAAGGAACCGACGAGGCGTGGATTTCGTCGGTAGAGTCGATTTTGTTTCCCGATCCAGATGTGCCCGATGCCAGACTCTTTTCCGCTTTTCGGAATTTTCCAAATGTGACACCGATAAAAACGCTGAATCCACTCCTAGGAAATTGGCGGGAAAGTTTGAAAAGAGCCGTGGAAAAAATGGGTGCAAAAGCCGTTCGGATTTTGCCATCGTATCATCAATATTCGCTACTCGATTTACCGATTGAGCAGTTTGTTTCTGTTTTGATAGAATGTAAAATTCCTCTCATCCTAACATTGCGAGTCGAGGACGAGCGAAACCAATATCCGCTGATGCAAGTGCCGACACCGTCTGCTGAGCTTGTTGTATTGCTTGCAACACGTTATCCAGAATTGAAGATTTTAATCACGGGAGCGACAGCTTCAGAAGCCCGTTCGATCCTGACGATGACCACAAATGTATTTTGTGAAATTTCCTTTATTGAACCGGGAGGGGGCTTAGCAGATTTTCTAAAAACTGCGCCTGCCGAGCGTTTGCTTTTCGGTTCACATACGCCATTTTTTTATACGCAAGCGGCAGTGAATAAACTTTGTAATGCCGAGATCGATACAAGCACACAAAACCGCATCGGACACGAAAATGCAGGTGCATTTTTGCCTTAGCAATCAGCCTGAGCACTCTTAACAGCCGATTAAGAAAGCAGCTCTTTTTCCACACTCAGCATCGCATCCGCCATACGATTAATCGTATCAATCGACAGGGATTCGTTTAGGACAACGAGCATATGGTTAGCCATCGCCTGTTCTGAGTTTGGAGCACAATGTGTGTAGTTCGGCACGCGCTGGCATTGCGGAAGCGACCAAGGAATCTCCGAACTACCAAAGGTCTGTTTGTCTTTAAACCACGTTTGCTCGTAAATGATGGAAGTATAAGTCGGTGCTGCCAGCACGCCGTATTTCTGCAAAGCAGCGATAATTTTTTCTTTGTCAGTGGATGTGCCTGTAAGATGGACTCGGACTCGGAGAAACCAAAAGGCGGATTGCGCCTGCTCCGGAATGTAACCCAGTGAAAACAATTTAGAACTTTTTAACCTTTCTTCTAAAATTCCGGCAAGTCTGCGACGACTTTCGATAAATTCAGGGAGGCGCCGAAGCTGGACGCGGCCAATGCCGGCTTCCAGTTCGGTCATCCGATAATTTAACCCCATAAAACCGCCGACATCGGGTTGTCCAAAATTTTTTCCACGGTCGGCAAAGCTTTTCGCCCTCCAATAAAGCGCCTCGTCATTGGTAACGACCATCCCGCCTTGACCGCCGGACGTGTGGTGCTTGCCATTCATCAGACTAAAAGCACCCAGAGTTCCGAAACTTCCGACCTTGCGATCGAGCCATGTTGCGTCGTGCGCCTGAGCTGCATCTTCGATAACAGGAAGTTTGTATTTTTCGGCCACAGCCATAATAGCCTCCATGTCGCAGGGTTCGCCAGCAATGTGAGCAACAACGATTGCGCGAGTTTGCGGAGTGATACAATTTTCGATAGATTCTGCCGTAACATTAAAGGTTTCAGGATCGGTATCGGCAAAAATCGGAATGCAAAGCTGAGCCAAAACGGGACCAATCCCACCCTGATCAGTGATTGGCGGACAGATAACTTCGCTGCCGGGTTCGAGATTCAACGCAGCCAAACAAGTATGCACAGCAGCCGTCCCAGAGCTTACCGCCGTGGCAAAGCGCGTGCCCATGTGGGCAGCAAATTCTTTTTCGTAAGCCTCTACTTCCTGACCGCCGTAGCGATCAAAAGCGGTTTTGTTTTCAATCGCCCGGTCAATGACCTTTAGTGCCGCTTCGCGTTCGGCGTCTCCCAGCAATGCCCGTTGAAAATCTTTTTGGGAGAGCTGCGGTGACTGTTTTTGGGAAGGTAACGTTGAATGCATGAAAGGTATTTACTGGTATCTCTTATGCGCGTCAATACAAATTCAAAAATTGAGAGCGTACCACCGAATTTCTCTAAATGGGAAGAACCGTCCAATTTACAGAGGGTATTTTTTAGCAGCCTATTAGGATAAAAACTTGTCTCCTGCCTTGAGCTTGTCTTAACTGGTATCCATCTAATGACCACTACAGCCCCTCCGCTAAAAAAACAAAAAGATGCCGCGGATAGGTCGTCTAAGGCTATTGTAAACGATTTATTCGTCGGATTAGCACCTATTCTGCGCGAGGAAAATTCCAGCTTGCCTTTGTATCGACGGTTGGCAGATCATATCCGTGAGTGGATCGATACAAGTCAGCTACAACCAGGGTGGATGTTGCTTTCTGAGCGTGTCATATCTGAAACTTTGAAAGTCAGCCGCCGGACGGTCCGGGCGGCGTTGGCCGACCTCATCGAGCACCGATATGTTTCCGCAACACATGGGTGCGGAAATTTTGTTTTGGAGCCACCCCAAAAAAGGCAGTTTCGTATTTTGGCCTTGGAGCGGTTCAATAAAGATTCCTTTTCCGTATCACATCGGCATCACGATATGATTCACGAAGCGGAAGCCGAGACCCAGTCAATCGTTCATTACCGATACGTTCCAACGAGTGAAAATCTCCTAAAGATACTAAAAGAGCCTCCAATAGGCTACGATGGAATGATCCTTTATCGCCCACCTCAGAAATGGATTGATGCTCTGCTAAAAAACGAAAAAAGTTTGCCGTTTAAACTACCACTGATGGTTATATCCCGAAATTTAAAAAATTCAGGATATAATTTTGTGTCGCCCGACCATGTTAGCCAGACGATGCTGGCCACCAAAAAACTGCTGAAAGCCGGGCACAAGCGGATTGGTTACATATCGGGTTTTATCGATCAGGACTTTATGAATATGGCCTATCAGGGGTATCAAAACGCACTGGAGGAAGCCGGGCTTCCGCTGCGTAAAGAGGATTGCTTTTTTGATAATGACTTGGATCCGTCATATCTGGAAAAAGTAATTCAGGCATTTTTAAAGAACTACAAATTCACGGCGGCTGTCGTGGCTGGCAGTGCCTTTTCGATTCCTTTCGAAAATGCAATTCAGCGTGCCTCCATCCACATCCCATCAGAACTTTCCGTTGTATTAGTCACAGAAAAAGCCATGTTGAACAAACTTGCCCTACGCTGGACGGCTTATCTTTACCCGGATGAAATCGTACCGCGCGGCCTCAAGGAGGTAGTTGCTTTGATTACCAAATCGGCACAAAGTCCACTTCAGGAACTCATTCCACCCGGCGAGGTCGAAGGAGTGAGCTGTGCTCAGTTGCCCCCAAAGGCACGTCAGTCTTTTTCCCAAGCCAGACTATAGTCGCGCTGCTCGGGGCGAGGGTGTCCGCCGGGTCCGTAAGAATCTGTGCGTGTTGAAACATTTTCCAACGGCACAAATTCTTCGCGCAGTTTCGATCCACAAACATGAAAACGGTAAAACCCGAGCGTGATGTCACCGTCCGGCCAACGATCCGGCCATTGGCCAAACCCCGTCGCCGCACATTTAAAATACCGAACCCCATCAAACTCCTGAACCGGCCGACGACAGTGAATATGCCCACTCAGGACGGTTCCCACTCCGGCCTTATGCAAAAAGTCGATGATTTTTTTTCGCGGTTTTTTATCAATCGCAAAATACCAATTATGATAAGCCTCCCGATCTCTAATATCAAAATCCTCCTCGTTCGGATGATCCACAAAAAGCGGATAGTGATTTAAAACGACATGATGTTCGGCAGGCGGCAAGGCGGCTGTTTTTTCTAAAAATTCCCAAAGGATTTTTTCTTCCGGCAAACCTGAACCCGCAACGGCCTCGTAAAATCCAGTAAAGCGCACCCCTCTATGCAAAAATGTCCACGGAAACGCACCAAAAAAACGCTGAAACCGCTGCAAGGATTCCGAAGTCATATTACTCTCCAAATCATCAGTCAGTTCAGGCTTCGCACCCTGAACGCGAGTATGCTTGTTTCCCGTATCCATGTTTCCGGGAATAACGTAATACGGGATGTTCAGCTCTTTTAGCCGCTCGTGAGCTTCTTCAAATTCAAAATCGTGAATGCTCCCGTCGCGAGTTATGTCACCGCCAACAAGGAGAAGTTCAGGTTGCAGTGCACGGATTTGGCGGTAAGCCTGTTGCTGATTCTCGAGATGAGCCGGACGAAAACGAAAGGACCGCGGCGACCCGGGCTGCATGTCACAAATATGAACGAATTGCCAGTCAGATGGGTTTAATCCTCGGGCCATGATTTCCCCCTCCCGCTCCAGAACAAATGCACCGGACTATTCTTACCCGGGATGTCCTCATATTTCAGACTTCGCACGCTACCGTCCGCAAAGGCGGTATTTATAAGGCCGTTGTGACGCTCCAAAAGCTCTACTTTACGATCCTCATTTTTTATTCCTCCCAAAGACACAATATAGTGTGAAACGCAGTCCATATAGAGCATCATCTTCGATGGGTTTTCGGCAGCCGAACGTTTTGGAACTCCGTAATAGTTGCTTTGCGTACGATCTGCGTAAACATTCTGAGCGTAGCTCAGACCGTACCTTACCGTTTTCCCAGTCGCCGGGTTAACGTAAGCACCCGGCGTATATATTCCTTCATACATATAACCCCCGTCTTCCTTATGGGAATTTGCCGCCGGACAAATAAAGGGGCTTTTTTTAAAGTTACTATCGCCCCTTCCCGGTATGTTTCCCAAATACGAAACCAAATCATTGGAAAAAATAGCCTTCCCAGTTTGGCTCCTTGGCCAGTTCCCGTTGTGATCGCTTGAATAACTTGCCGAAGCAGCACAAATTGTTTTCAAGTTATTAATGCAAGTAGCCAAATGCGCTCGCTTAGCCATCGCCTCAATGGCCGGAAAAAGCAAAACGGCCAGCACAGCAATGATCGACACGACGGCGAGAAGCTCAACCAGCGTAAACGCTCTAATAAAAATTCGGGGAGGACAACAGGATGTGCGATACATTGAGGAACCAGAAGATACCAAAAAAGGGACGCTGTCAATTCAAACTTCGCCTTTATGTTTATGATGGGCGCGATTAAAAGTGGGTAAGACTCCATAATTTTAGCCCCATCAGACTTCCTCAACTTGGGGTGGCGACGAGTTCGATTCAGTTACGTCGTTTTTGTTCCATGCTCGCTCATCAGCAGGGGGGAACGATCAATTAAGCCAGACAGGAAATTCTCTTGGCATCGATGGCAAAACCGTAAGGCATTATATAGATTTGCTTGAGGGGCTCTACCTTATCCGTCGTCTGCCCGCTTGGAGTCGGAATACAGGCAAACGCATCGTAAAGTCTTCCAAATTTTTTTGGCGAGATACGGGTCTGCTTCATCATCTTCATGGTTTAGAAAATGTGGAGCAACTTTTAGGACACCCCGTATGTGGGCATTCTTGGGAGGGATATTGCCTTGCTCAGATTCTGGCTACATTGCCTCCCGGTGTCGTTGCGAGTCATTATCGAACACAAGCCGGAGCGGAGGTGGATCTCGTATGGAGGGTTTGGAGGATTCGAGTGGTAAGGTTCATGCTATTAAAATCAAGCGCACTCTGTCACCACGATTAACTCCGGCTTTCCTTATTAAATCCAAATTTCTCCGCTTGTGGGATGGCTGCCATTTGGTTTGGCAAAGCATATCACGCCCACAAAGAGAACTCTACGAGTTTAGGTAATGGCGACGAGCGTTCCACCAGAGGAGGCTTGAGCGAATGGCGGCGTAGGCTACCGCAGCCATGCCGACACCGACCAAACCGTAGGTGGGCAAAAGGACGGCAAGTGCTAAAAAATAAATAAACAGTGAAAAAGAATTTACGAGAACGACGCGACGAATTTCTCCAATCGCAGTCAGTAAAGTTTCAAAGCTAAAGCTGACGGAGCCGATGACCCCGGCGAAAGCTAGCCAAAGCATGACGGGGTAGGCCGGGAGAAATTCTTTGCCGGCAACAAGGCGAATCAAATCTTTTCCAAAAAAGGCAAGGAGCATAAAGAAGACAAAAAAGATGCCTAGGGTGATGAAGCTGAGACGTTTGGCGAGTGCTTGGCGGGCATTTTTTTGCAGACGGGCAAGTTCGGGAAAAAGCGCAGGGACGAGAAGTTTGTTAATAACAGCCGCGAGAACATCTGCGAACTGTCGGGCGACTTTTAGAAGTCCGGCAGCAGCGGGTCCGATGACGCCGCCTGAGGCGAGTGTGGGCAGATGTTCTTGGGCGACATTCATTGCGCCGACCCAGTGGGTGCCGAGGGCATAGCGCCAAAGCGCACCTTGGGGCCTAGTCCACGTATCGGGATAAAAGCGAAACCTCCACTGGCTGCCTTGTTTGGCGAGGCGATACCAAGCTGCAAAGTTAGTTGCAATATGAGCAACGGTGAGTGCGATGAGCCAAAGAACAAGGAAATCTCTAAGTTCGCCGCCGAAGTAAAAAAGAAGTGCAGCACCGACAAAGCGGATGATGGGTTCGATCGTTGTTGCTATTGCCAGAGAACCAAAACGTCCGAGAAGCTGGAGAGTGCCCGTGGCTGCGCCGGAGCTATTTATAAAAGCGATCATCCAAATACCGTAGAGCATGGCAAAGTGGCGAAGCTCCCATGAGAGGCCAAACCACTGTCCTAGAGGATAGACAACGATGGCGTAGGCGGCGATGCCGAGCACGATGCCCAAGAAATCGAGGGCGAGTCCGAAGGAGAGGATGCGATGCAGGGACGTGGGCTGGTTTTCGTGGAGAAATGGCGTGCCGAAACGCACGATGCTTTGCCAACTGTCGAAGCGTGCAATCTGGGCGACCGCTAGACAAAGGCTATGAATGAGAATGAGTTTTCCGAAATTTTCGGGGCCGAGCGTGCGCGTGGCAAAAGCTAAGTAAGCGAGTGAGCAGACAGCTTGGATAATGCGGCCAATGGAGAGTTTACTCGCATTGCGAATAGGAGTTTTCAGACTTCCTAAGCTTGAGGAGGTCTGATTGTCATCGGAGTTGGAAAGAGGAGCGTTATCGGGCATTCTCGGCAAGAGGGAGTTTACCGTATGCCACCGCGCTTTGTAACGCGAAGACAAAGTGCAAGACCACCGAGAATTGGATGGCGACGATGAAAGTCGCTGATTTCGATTTTTACACCAGAGTGACGTTCGATTTTCCAACGTGCGTAGTCGATATTTCCCTGAAAGGTGAAGGTTGCTTTCATCAGGCGCAAAAGGATGACGCCTTTTTTAAATGGACGAAAGAAACGCCTTACAAAAACACGTCGTTTTTTTTGGAAGGCCGGAATTTTTGAAAAAATTTCTCCATCCGGTTTGAATTTGGCTAAACGTGATAGACAAGCAATAGCGAGCTCGCTTTTTTTTGTGCAAGACGTTCTATTCGCTTCAAAAATCAGACGGGCTCGGTTGTTTTTTTCGCTACGAATTTCGTCGGCGTAAGTAGAGCGTAGGCCAATTGTCCAAAAATCTGCCGGACTGCAAGAGTCGATGAGGTGTAGTGTTTCTTCGTGAAAAGTTAAGATGGCGTTCGTGATGCTTTGATTGAGTTCACGACAAATTTTGTCAGTCTCAGCAAAAACAATGCGGCTGGGCTGACAAAATCTTGCCCAGATGTGCGGGGTAAAGCTTTGGCGTGTTGCGGCTTTATAAAATTGGTCGAGCCGTAAGACGGCGACTTTGCAGCGTTGTGGTTTGCCATCAAAAACTTCCTCAAAAAAATAAACATTCGGCGGCACGAGACGACCGGCCAAGGCGAGAAATGGATTTGCTTTGTAGTCGCGAAAACGATTTACGAGTAAGTAAAAATCATAAACGACTTCGTCGTCGGGCGTATGATCGCGCAGGCCGGAACCGTAAAACAGGATAGCCGCAACGCCTGACTGCTGCTTAAAAAAATTTACCCATTGAGAAGGGGTTTGAGCAATGGGATGTCCGGTTTCTTGGGTGACAAACTTTTCGAGTTGTAGGCGTGAACTCGACGCAGTGTTTTTTTTCACATGACGAAAAAAGGAAGCGGCTTGCAGGTGCGGATTTTTAGCTTAGAAACGGCATCGGGCTGCCCGTAAAATTCGCCGTCAAGAACCCATCGGCCTTTGAAGTCGAGAAGATATTCGTCGGCAGAGTCGTTATAGGATTCTTGCTTCAAGCCCCTGCGTCCCCGGCTGACTAAATAGGAAAAAATGCCTCTGCGGGTAAAGGGATATTTATAGCCAACTAGTTTCAAGGCATCGCGTCGTCCTTTGGGATCGAAGCCGAGGAGAAGGCGGTTAAGACTTGTCAGATAGATAAACATGTGTGAACCAACATACCAATCGAGAGTGGATGGACTTGCATCTGAGGAATTATCCGCGCCGTTTTTATATTGGGCCCAACGGATTTCATCGTGGTGAAAAATATCTCCGCTTGCCTTTTTTTGAACAAAGAGTCGTAAAAAAACGGTTAGGAGAGCTAGGGCTTCAATAGCAGTTCCATTGATCGATTTTTTGGTTAAAGTTTCTTGGCAAAAGTGTAGCACGCGGGACAGTGCGCCTGCTGCAAAGAAAAAACCGAATTGCTCGGATTGGTCATTTTCATCGAGAACACCGAAGGGCGAGCGCCACTGAATGCGATTATTTGAAATGCCGTTTTGGGTTTCTTTGAGCAGGTTTTTCAGTGCTTTTACAGGATTTCCTTTGAGGCCGATTTCGTGCTGAATCATGTTTGTGCTACCACCGTGGAGTAGTGCCAATGCAGGCAGAGAGGCGGATTCGGAGTGGCTTTCCAAGACATTTAGAATCGCACTGATCGTGCCATCTCCGCCACTGATTACCAAAATATTGGGAGGGTTTTTTAAAATTTCCCGAACCTGCTGTTGGAGAGCTTCCGGCGTGCTGGCTGTGCGATGCGAGATGCCTGAGTCTTGACAAAATTGCTTTAAAGCCTCGGGTTGGCGCGAGTTTAAACCACTCAATGGGTTTTCAAGCACGGCAAGAGTTGCCGACTTGGAAGCGTTTTGTTGAGAGGAGGAAGTTTGCTTTGTCTCCGAGTCGTCGGACGAAGAAGCGTATCCGTTTAAGGAGTCTAAACGTCGCACATTTGTCGAAGTAAGCGAACTGGAAGATGAGGTACTGATAAAGTTACGGTTTGTTTTTTTAAAGAGTAAGGTCGGGTCGTCGCGAGGTAGTAGCAGAGCCTAAAACGCGCAACGCAAGCCTCTTATAATGCCGCCTTTCAACGATTAAAAGGAAGAAAAGATTATTTTATTCGTATGGCAACAGCGATGGAACTGAGAGTCCCAAAGCAGACAAAAGCAGCCCATGCGGCAATGGCTGGTGGAAGGGTGCCATTTTCTCCAAGAGGGATGAGGATACTCTGAAGAATGAAATAAAGAAAACCCAAGGTAAAGGCCGTGATCGTGGCATAGAGACGACGGGCATTTCGCTGAATTTGCAGACAGATAGGTGCCGCGATGAGAACCATTACAAGGCAGCTTAGTGCTTGTGCAATCCGGGCGTGCGCCCATACCTGATAGGCCGCACTCGGGTAAATCTGGCTATTCATATCGACCCAACCAAGCGTGAAAATTTGCTTAAAACGGAGTTCTTCGATGGGTTTTGAAAAAGAAGAAAAATCTTTGGGATGAAGTTTTATCGGGATATAAATCTCTTTTGCGTAGGCTTCGTTTTGAAGTTGCAGATCGCGAGTGACGGCATTTTTTAAAACCCAAAAACTTGTCGGCGGCGGCGTTTTCTCATCACTGGAAATCGTTTTATTATTTTCTGTTTGGTAGCTGGCAGACCTAGCGTTGTAGTAGTGGGTGGCCACGCCATTAGAATCGACCTGTAGGACGGTCGGAGATTGGAGATGACGCCCATCTTCGCTGACTCCGCCGGTTTGCACAAGGAATCCCTCGCTCGATACCCACTCGGGGCTATCGGGAGAAGACACAAGTTTTGGGAGCCCTTCATAGCCATCTTTTTTCCATTCGCTAAGCCGCTCTTGGCAATCGGTTACAAAATAATCCGCAAAGAAAAATTGCCCGATTGCTAAAATAAGGGCACCTGCCAACAAAGTCAAAACGATGCGAAAAAGCGTAAAGCCAGAGGCTTCGAGAGCTAAAATTTCGCGTTGGGAAGCCAGTGTAGAAAAGAACTGAACAGACGCAATCAAGACGCCAAAAGGCAAAATAAATACCGTGATCGCGGGGAGTCGCAGGAGAAAATAAAAAAGGAGAGCGTAAACAGATGAGCTGGCTTCCGCAGCGATTTCACTGGCTTGAGTTAAAAGATCAAAGACAGCCAATAAGACGGCCAAAGCTAAAGTGACGAGAATAACCTTGTTTGCAAAGCGTGAGAGAAGCCAGCGTATAAAAATAGTAGGCATAGTCAGAAATTTTTTTAGGATTGGGGACTTGCCGTGTGAAGTTGAGATGGGATAGCGCGTCGGCGGGGATGGTCACCCGAAAAAAAGCGGTAGGCTAAAAGAGCTATAATAAGCAGCAGAAATTCAGGCCCCCAGATTCCGATCCAAGGAGAAAGTTGATCGTTCTCGACCATGATTTTGCCAAGACGAGAAGTTTTTTCAAAGAGCACGAGAATGACTAACCCGAGGGCAAGACCACGAGCCTTGGCAGAGCGACCTTGCCCGAGCAAGCCGAGCACAAGGCCAAGAGCTCCAAGAATGGGAACCGAGAAAGTTTGAGCTTCCCGCCAATGAAATTCGGCGCGTTTTTGTGCAGGTGTAATCAGGTGAGTTTGGCTTTGCGCTTCTTCAATTGGCAAGGGACTGTCCGGCATGAGAAAAAGCTCGGGCGAGGTGAGTTCACGCTCGGACTCGCCTCGTGGGCCGGATTCTGCCACGATGTTGCTCGTCACAATGTTGACGGGCATTTCGTTGAAGCGGATTTGCAGACTGATTGTTTTAAGTTGGGACTCATTTTCATCTTCTCGAATGAGGATACCATCACGCAACATAAGGTTGAGTTCGCCGGTTTGGGATTTATTTAGCAAAACTTCAGCGGAGGTTGCGGTTAGAAATTCGCGGCGTTTAGGTGCCGTTTGGCGAGCCATGAAAAAACCATCGAAGAGCTTGCCGGGTTCGCGGACATTTTTGGCCCGGACTATATTGTCTTCGCCGATGGGAAGATAGACATCGGGATCGAGTCCACCAAGAGGATCCCCACTCACAATCCGACTCATTTGATTTCGAAAAAGGTAACGGGCGTAGGGTTGGCCCCAGTTTGTAAGGAAAATCATCATCCCGGTAAGAATCAGTGCCAAATAGGCAAGCGGAAGATAGAGACGAGCAATAGAAAGTCCAAAGGAACGCATGACTACAAGCTCGGAGCGATCATGCAAACGACGAATCCCAAGAATAACTCCGAAAAAAAATCCTGCCGGAATAGCAAGACCAAGGTAATGCGGAATAAGATAAATAATGAGCCCCCATGCTTCATTAGCTGAAGCTCCGTGATGAGTAATCACTTGAACGAGGCGAAGAATCCGTTCCAGAGAAAGCGCGAAAAAAACAATGGCACCGACGGCCAAAGTCGGGAAGAGAAAGATTTTAAAAATATAAAAAGGCAAAACCGGAAAGACGCAGCGGAAAGCTTTTGGCCTTTTGGAAGAACGTATTTTTGTAGCGTTGGCGGGTGTGCTCATGCCTCAAAATCGTCACCAAGATAGACATTACGAACACCACTGTGAGCAATGATTTCGTCAGGCGTGCCTTCGTGTAAAATATGCCCTTCGCTCAAAATATAGGCCCGATCAACCACGCGCAGGGTGTCGCGAACGTTGTGATCGGTGATAAGAACGCCGATACCACGGCATTTGAGCTGGGTAATGAGCGTGCGAATATCGCGAACGGCAATAGGGTCGATACCCGCAAGAGGTTCGTCGAGTAAGATAAATTGAGGATCTGCCGCGAGAGCGCGGGCGATTTCGACGCGACGACGTTCGCCACCAGAAAGAACCTCGGAGGGTGCCTGACGAATTGCCTGAATAGAAAAATCGTCAAGGAGAGATTCAAGCTTTTCTTCACGCTCTTCTTTTGGAATCCCGCAGGCCTGAAGAACGCTATAAATATTTTCTTCGACATTGAGTCCACGAAAAATAGATGTCTCTTGGGGTAAATAGCCGACACCCATAGCGGCACGGCGGTGCATAGGAAGTTGGGTAACGTCTTTTCCTTCGAGAATAATACGGCCCGAGTCGGGCGCGATAAGACCTGTCATAATGTAGAAACAGGTTGTCTTTCCCGCACCATTCGGACCGAGAAGAGCAATGGCCTCTCCGCGTGAAACGTGGAGAGAAATGTCATACAAGACGGGGTGTTTGCGGTAGTGCTTGGAAAGATTGTGCGCAGCGAGTTTTTGTTGCGGCGGGTTTTGTGAATCCGATTTTATCTTTTCGGAATTTTCGGGAACGGGTTTCATTATTTAGGTAAAAAATCTGAGGTTAAGCTTTGTTCCCAAAATTTTTTTTAAGGTGTTTCGCGAATGAGTTGTATCTGAGTTTGGCCTTGTTGGTAACGCATTATTTGAAGCCGACCAGTGGAATCATACCACGCATTCCTCTCCCAGTCTTCTTCTTTGTCTCTATAAATAATATGAGTCAGGGACATTTTTTTGTCCCCTATGGTTTCGATTTCTCTGCCCATATTTTGTAATTGAACCGTGCGGATGTCTCCTTTTTCCGTGATAAAATCGGCCTCGGCTGCTTTGGGTGCGTTGATGGCCCAGGGGAGGAAGGTGAAGTGAAGTGGACGGAGGGATTCCGTTTGGCCATTTGTCTCCAGCGCACTGCCTTGGCGAGTCGTGATGAGTTTGAATTGGTAATTTTTTCCGTTGTAAGTAGAGCTTCCGCTTAGGGATTGTAGTTTGGAACTGCTCCAAATTTCTTTGCGCTGGTGCGTGGCTTTGTAGGCAGTGATGCCTAGAATTTTGACTTCAATATCCATTTTAGCCTCTATTTTTCGGGCAGTCTCGGGACCTGAGATGACGAAAGTGTAGGAGCCAATAGGATTTTTGCCTCGATAGATAGCGAAGCGAATTTCGCTTGCGTGGCCGTTTATAAAAAAGGCGAAAAGAAGAGTAAAAAATGCTACTGTAAATTTCATACCGCCAATTCGGACAGCCTTTTAGAAATTTTATCTATGATGCCACAAGGGCAACTGCCGACCCCATACCGCCTCCCACACATAGGCTGGCTATGCCGGAGTCGATCCGCTTGCTTGCGATTTGGTGAGCTAGATGGGTGGCTAACCTTGCCCCACTCGCTCCTACGGGGTGCCCCATAGCGATTGCGCCACCGTGTGGATTTATGTCTGTCGCGTCTATTTCCAGACCACGTGTGCAGGCGAGTGCTTGAGCCGCAAAGGCTTCGTTGATTTCGATCTGCTGGTAATCGGATAAATTTTTTCCTGAAAGTGCTAGTAGTTTTCGAATCGCATGCACGGGACCGATCCCCATGCGTGCCGGATCACAACCTACGGATGCTGTTCCATCGATTTTTGCCAACGTGGGCCAGTTATTTTTCTCAACAGCTTCACGGCTTGCGAGAAGCAGCATCGCCGCTCCATCATTGACGCCCGAAGCATTTCCCGCCGTCACGCTTCCCTTCGGATCGAAGGCGGGGGAAAGATTAGCCAAAATTTCGACACTTGTTTCCGGGCGTGGGTGTTCGTCTTTTTGCAGTTTGGCATGCGGAGCAATTTCATCCGAAAAAATTCCGACACCATCGGCCTTTGCATAGCGAGACTGCGACATGGCCGCAAACTGATCTTGCTCTTCGCGAGTGATTGTAAATTCGCGAGCCAGCGTCTCCGCCGTCAATGCCATGTGGCCGTTACCAAAAGTATCGACGAGTCCGTCTTGAAGCAGAGAATCGATGAGTTTTCCGTCGCCAAATTTAATTCCGCTTCGGAGCCGCTGCAGAAGATGTGGAGCGTTACTCATCGACTCGGTTCCGCCGCAGAGCACAACCTCTGCCTGCTCGGCTTGGATTGCTTGAACTCCGAGAGCAATAGCCTGTATCCCTGATGCGCACATCATATTAATCGTGAAAGCCGGTGTCGAAATAGGCAGGTCGAGCTTCACACCGACTTGTCGTGCGATATTCATTCCCGCACCGGCACTCAGCACGTTCCCCACGATGACTTGATCTATTTGGGAACGGTCCAAATCTCCCAAAGCGGCTTCTCCAGCGTGACAGGCAAGCTCTACCGAACTGCACCTCGATAGTGCACCAAGAAAACGGGCGAAGGGACTACGTTTAGCGGCTACAATAAAAATTTCTCGTTTCATTTTTGAAAGTGGTGAAGTTCCATCGGGCGAATATTACGAATAATCGGGCGAAAATCCATGTGTGCAAGAAGCTGGGTTTCGAGATCAATTCCGGGAGCGACTTCGATTAGCTCCAGCCCTTCTCGCGTTAGGCGAAAAACCGCCCGCTCCGTGACGTAGAGCACGGGACGCCCGGAATCAACCGCTAAAGGGCCGCTGAAAGTAATTTGCTGAACGGCCTCCACAAATTTTTTATTTTTACCTTCATTCAAGATACGCAAGCTCCCTTGCTCGAAAGCCACTTCGAGTCCTCCGGTCGTAAAAGTGCCACAAAAAACAATCCGCTTGGCCGTTTGGGTAATATTAATAAAACCTCCCGCGCCGGCGATTCGATTGCCGAAACGCGAAACATTCACATTCCCTTGCCGATCAATCTGTGCCGCACCGAGAGCCGCAAAATCCAATCCGCCGCCATCATAAAAATCAAACTGAGCGGGCTGATCCACAATGGCATCGGGATGAAAAGAAGCTCCAAAATCCAAACCACCGGCAGGAGCTCCACCGATCGGCCCACTTTCAATCGTGAGGGTAAAACGGTCTAAAAGTCCACGCTCCGCGGCAACCGAGGCGATCCCCTCTGGCATTCCAATTCCAAGATTTGCAATATCATCGGGCCGAATCTCCTCCGCGGCCCGAGAAGCGATAATGCGGCGGGGCCCCGGCGGCAATGGAGAAAATGCCGAGGCCATCGAGTCCGGCGGCGAAATAAAAGCGCGGTTTACTTTTGTGGCAAAAGTCTGGTCGTGCTCGTCTCCCTCCGCATGCACAATGCGGTCAACAAGTATTCCAGGCACCTCTACTTGATGCGGCGGCGTTGGCTCCTCGCGCAAATGTTTAACCTGAGCAATGAGAAGCCCTCCTGAGTTGCGAACGGCCTGCGCGATTGCCAAAACCTCTCCGCTTATCACCTCTTCACTCATCGAAAGGTTTCCGCGAGAATCCGCCGCCGTCGCACGGATCAGCCCGACCTGAATTGGAAAGGAGCGATAAAGCAACCACGTCCGCCCGGCAATCTCTATGCGCTCGACAAGATCACCCGTCGTGCGAGAATTAATTTTTCCGCCCTCATGAATCGGATCCACAAAGGTATCGAGGCCGATATGCGTGAGAGTTCCCGGTTTTCCGGCTGCGATGTCCCGCATGAGATGGCACATGACTCCCTGCGGAAAATTCCATGCTTCGATTTTATTTTCGATAGCGAGCTTTCCCATCCCCGGAGCCAGTCCCCAATGTCCGCCGATGACTCGCGAGACGAGCCCTTCATGGGCAAGATGATTTAGCCCTCTCTTCACGCCGTCGCCCTGCCCTGCTGCGTAAACCAATGTGAGGTTGAGTGGTTTTTGGGAGTTTAGAAAACGTCTCTCAAGTGCTGCTGTCAAAGCTTCTGGATGTGCTGCTCCGACAAAGCCACCCGTGACAAGGGTGCTGCCGTCCGCGATTTCCGAAACAGCTTCGTCTGCCGTGCGGAGTTTTGTTTCGCGTGGATTTTTCATCCGATCCAACCGCCATTCACATGCAGTGTCTGTCCGGTGACGTAGCTGGCAAGCGGACTACAAAGAAAAAGAACGGCATCCGCTATTTCGGAAGTTTCAGCAAAACGTCCAAGCGGAATCTGCTTTAGCATTTCGTTTCGAGCTTCATCGGGAATCGATTTTCCCATTTCTGTGAGCGAGACTCCCGGCGCAACGGCGTTTACCGTGATACCGCGTCGCGCAAGTTCTTTGCTCAAAACTTTTGTCAAAGCGACCACGCCAGCCTTGGCTGAGGAGTAATTTGCCTGCCCGAAAAAACCAATCGTTCCCGAAATCGATGCCATATTCACGATACGTCCGTGATCGGCCAGTCGCTCGGCGGCCTCTTTGCAGACATTGTAAACTCCCGTTAGATTGGTCCCGATGACTGCGTGCCAATCATCGTCCGACATTTTACGAAAACTCCGGTCGCGCAAAATCGCCGCATTATTTACCACCATATCCACACTCCCGTATTGCCGGATCGTCTTTTCAAACATCACAGCGAGGGAGCTACGATCCCGCACGTCGCCTTCGATTGCCGTGCATTTCTCACCGATTTCAGAAGCCGATTTTTCGGCGATTGCACGATTATTTCCAGAACCTTCCTCGAAGTAGGTGAGAACGACCGAAGCACCGGCTTCGGCAAGGCGGGTCGCTGTAGCAAGGCCGAGACCTTGTCCGCCACCGGTTACAATTGCTGTCTTTTCTGAGAGGTCTAGGGAAATCATCCGCCAACCCTCGAAAAGAGCTTTCCGAGAGTCAATTTCCGATTTTTAAAAAACATCTTTTTTCACTCGAACATTTCACTGCGGTTCAAGGAGCAGGACTCGTCGCCCAAGCTGTAATCGGGTGTTCCCTGCGATCTTTCCAAATAGAACGCTTGATCTCCCACGGAACGTTTACCGCATCCACGCGTACTTTATCGAGCGGATCGAAAACAAATTTCACCGTGCTTTTTTCGATTCCGTGGATTGTTGTCACCTCGACATCCGCCTCCCCATAGAGGGTGCCTTGCTCTTCCGGCTTCCATTTAATAACGCCACGAACCTCATACACCGACTGCACCTCGTCCCGATACTCGCCTTGCACAAAAAGCGGTGCGCCGGCAAGCTGATCCATTCCCAAATAGATTTTTCGTCCCGTAGCCGAGCGGAAACGCAGGGCATAAACTCGCAGCATCAGATGCTCGCCCTTCCGGCCAAAAGCTGTCATGCGAAAACGGTAGGGGCCAAACACCTTTGCCGAACCACCGCCGATAACCATTGCTGATGCGGAAAATACCGCACCCGCTCCCTCCGGCATCATCTCCGCCAGATAGGCCGTTCCTTTGCTAACAGATTTTGCCGGGACATACCCCTCTTCGTCCAAACGCATGACCATGCAAGCATTTAGAAACAAAAGAGAGCCGACGAAACTCGCCAGACAAAGAGACTTAAAAGGCGACCTGCAAGGAGAAAAGAGAGGGTTCATAGCTCATGGGAAGATACCATTGGCCTCGTAGCTTTTAGCAAGACGTTTAATCGCTAAACTAAAAGCCGCCGTTCTCAAATCTCCCAAATCTTGCGTCCGCCAATAGTCGTAGATCGAATGAAACGCTCGTGCCATCGTTTCTTCGAGCGCAGTATTTACATAGTCTTCCTCATCCGGCCCTTCGGTGATGATTGCTCGCTCCTCCTCTTCCAAGCGGCACTCTGTCAACTTTTCAACTATCTCGACCATACGGGTTTTTACCTGCTCGGTGTAGCGCGTGGTCATGCGATCGAAGCTCACGTGCGAAAGGTTTTTTAACCACTCAAAATAAGAGACCGTTACCCCTCCCGCATTTAGATAAAGATCGGGCAAGAGCAATTTTCCACGCTTTAGCAAAATCTCCTCCGCTCGGAAACTCACTGGTCCGTTCGCAGCCTCAGCAATCAAGGTAGCTTGAACCCTCTCCGCATTATCCTCGTGAATTTGATTTTCCAGAGCGGCGGGGATCAGCACGTCGCAATCCATCTCCAAAAGGCTGGCACTCTCTTTGACAAAACGTCCTTGGCCATACCCCTCGAAACCGCCTTGATCGCGCAAATACGCCTGTGCCTTCTCCACGTCGATACCTGCTTCATCCACCAAGCCCCCTCCGGCCTCAGCAATTCCTATAATCAATGCTCCCGCTTCACTTAAAAATTTCGCCGCATGAAAGCCGACATTTCCCAAGCCCTGCACGATGATTTTTTTTCCCTCGACACCGGGTTCGATACCATATTCCTGCATCAAAGATTTACGCTCCAAACACTCGCGAATCCCAATATAAACCCCGCGGCCCGTAGCAGCCGTGCGGCCCGGAATCCCATGCACAGAGAGAGGCTTACCCGTCACACAAGCCGAGGGATGAAGTTCGTTAAACTTCATTGCTCGATACGTATCCGCAATCCAGCCCATCTCACGCTCGCCGCTTCCGTAGTCCGGTGCCGGCACATCAATCGCCGGACCGATGAAATTTTTCTTAATCAACTCCGCCGTATAGCGTCGTGTCACTCGCTCCACAAACGCATCCGACTCCGACCTCGGATCGATACAAATTCCCCCCTTAGCACCACCAAAAGGAACGCCGACTATCGCGCATTTATAGGTCATCAAACCGGCCAAAGCGATCACCTCATCTTGATTCACATGTGGCGAATAGCGAATTCCCCCCTTGCACGGCAGGCGGTGGTGACTATGTTGAGCGCGATAAGCCTCTACGACGACGATTTCCCCTTCGTCGGTCTTCACCGGAAACTTCATTCGGTAAACGCTGTTACAAGATTTTATCTGGTCCAATAACCCAAGCGGCAAGTTGGAAAGATGAGCCGCACGGTCAAAATACGAAGAAACGGAGGAGTAAAAGGGGTCGCGCATAGCCCCCACTATAGCCCCATTTTCCAACCACACGCACGCATAGAATCTTTTTTAAAAATAAATTTCTGCGAAACATTTCTAATTTGCAAAAAGGCCATTTTTAGAAACTCCGTTTTTGCTCAAAAAATGACTCGCAGTTTTCCATTCCATAGTTTTTCAACAAGCTGTTAGCTAATTTCTGCCTATTATCTTTTTCACGAATGAACCGCCTTATTTTCCTCCTTTACAATCTTTTTTTTCCTTTCGTTCTCCTCTTCCTCCTTCCCAATTTTTTATACCGTATGCTGAAACGAGGAAATTATCGGCATAAATTCGGCCAGCGCTTTTCCGTTTATTCCCAACGCGTGACCGCGAGCCTACTATCCATGCGCTCCGAAGCCATCTGGGTTCATGCAGTCAGCGTCGGCGAGGTTCTCGTAGCACTTAAATTCATCCAGGCTCTCCGCAACGAAAATCCAAACCAAGCCATCGTC
This sequence comes from Chthoniobacterales bacterium, assembly GCA_047971915.1. Taxonomy (GTDB): domain Bacteria; phylum Verrucomicrobiota; class Verrucomicrobiia; order Chthoniobacterales; family JBKEAD01; genus JBKEAD01. Next base: position 10,826 of record JBKEAD010000240.1, on the reverse strand, counting down.
TTATCCTCCACGACCTCGACCGGATTCAGCCTCGCCCATAAACGCATCGGCGATACACCACGCACCCAAGTTATTTATCATCCTGTTGATTTCTACCCCTCGGTTCATCGCGCAATGAATCTCATTTCTCCCCGTGCGCTCATTATGGTCGAAGCCGAAATTTGGCCAAATCTAACTCACGCTGCAAAAAAACACGGTGCCCTCCTCGCCCTTATAAATGCACGCCTCTCGCCCCGATCTGAACGACGTTATCTCCGCATCCGACAGCTTCTTGGAGGTCTTTTTAGTCAGTTGGATTGGATCGGTGTTCAGGCAAATACCGACGCGGAGCGCTTCGCAGCACTCGGTGCTCGCAAGGAAAATATCCACCCTGTCGGCAGCATCAAATACGATCAAATCGACCAACCAACACCCACAAAAAATCCAAAACTTTCTCAAATTTTAAAACAAGTCGCTGGCTCTGCTCCCCGCCCTATCCTCCTCGCCGGCAGCACACACCCGGGCGAAGAAAAAATCCTCGCCGAGATTTTCATCGAGCTCCGCAAACAACTCCCCCGCCTTTTTCTCATTCTCGTTCCCCGCCATGCCGAACGACGAAACGAAGTCCTCAGCGACCTACACGCGCTCTCCCTCTCCGCCACACTTCGCTCTTCCGAAAAACACGAAGAAAACGATATTTTGGTCGTGGATTCCACGGGTGAACTCGATTCTTGGTATTGCGAAAGCGATGTCGTATTCATCGGCAAAAGCCTTATCGGACGTGGTGGCCAAAACCCCATCGAAGCTCTCATTGCGGGCAAAGCTATCGTCTTCGGACCACATATGGAAAATTTTCCCCAAATCACGGCAGAGCTACTCGCAACAAAAGGAGCCATCCAGGTACAAAACAAAAAGGAACTTCAAAAAAACCTCCTGCACCTCCTCCAATCCCCCGAACTTTGCAACAAAATGAATCAAAACGGCCTCGCAAGCCTAACCATTCACCAGGGTGCCGCGAAACGCTCCGCTCAAAAAATTCTCGCAAAGATCACGTCATTTTAATGCCAATCAATAAGGCGCGTCCCAGCCACGCTCCGGGCCGCCTTTACCTCTGTTTATCATTTTCTAAATCATCGAGCGGGAGAGCCTCGTCCCAGCGCAACCAAGAATGTTTTGGACCTTTATGTAGTTCAAAAGTATGCCCTGCCTCCACAACCGCAGCCATATCGTGACCACCTGGAGTCGAAAATTGCACCCGCCCGACGCTAGCCATCAAGTCATCTGTGCGTATCCGAAATTTCATAAATCCAAGCGTGGCCGTGAGACCACCGGCATTCCAAAAGCGCGAATTTTTACGAACCAGCGGCGCATAATGGCTCTCGATCTCCGCAGTCAAAATAACTTTTGATCCGTCATTCGAAAGCACCTTTTCCGAGATGACTCCAATTTGTAAATCGCGATATAGAACCGGAGCTCCCGGCTTTACCGTAGTGGATGAGGATGTCAAATAAACCGTGAACCCGGCTTCTTCAGCGACAGCTTGTTGACGATTATTGATAACGATTCCCGTAAATTTAGATGCATACTGCTTTGCGAAGGAAGGCGCACAATCAATATAAATACCGCCCAACAAAGTATCCAACCCCGTAATTCCTTGCAGCGAAATGGTCGGATGAATCAGCGAAAAACGCGATCCTTCGCCGCATAAAAATTCGTAGCCCGGATAAAAACGCCCCAAAACCACAACCCGAGACTTTTGCACATCAACAGACTCCACCATTCCCACGGGCTGTCCCAAATAACGAAGCTCCGACTGCCCTGCAACGAGCCCCCGCGCTGTTTCAAAGACAATCTCAATAGATTTAGAAGTTGCCCGCGCCGCACTTTTACTCGCAAAATACGGATAGCTTTTTAGCGAAGCTCCCTCTCCCACCTCGTCAGGGAGCGGCTCCGCCCCCTCGAAAGATTCAAAGGCGACTCCACCTTCGAGAAGCGATTTGAAGCCAAATAATTCGAGTTGCACATTACCCGCACCCACCGAAATATCTGTCGCCGGCACTCTCCAAAAGCGCGTTTTCGAGGTCAATAAATCAGCATATTTCTTCCAAATAACAGCTTGCAAACGCGGACTACCTTCTTTCGTAAAATCACTCCCCTCAATGCGCCCCACCTGCAAGCCGCGATAAATAATCGGTGCCCCCTTCTCAAGCGGGGGCAATTTTTTTGCATTGATGTAAAAACGCTGCCCACGTTTTGCTTTCAAGTTTTCCTGCCAGATTTCGCTCGTCGATGTATCGCCCAAAAATTGCCTTACAGCGGCAGGCCCCGCCTTTTCTTCACCTGCATCAAGCAATCTATTTAGTTCGATATAGGCACCACTAATAAGCGTATCGAGTCCGGTTACGCCCTGAAGAGAAATCTCCGGGCGCACGAGCGTAAAACTCGTCCCATCCACAAGTAAATTTTCATAATTAGGGTATAAACGTGCCGTGACACGAAGCGTCCCACTCTCAATTTCCGGCTTCGTTGCCACCACTAAACCTATCGGAACACCGAGATAACAAATCTGCGTAACCTCGGGTAGGATCGTATGACCATCATCAAATTGGATTTCAAAAGGCTCTCCCGATGCACGCGCCGCAGACTCATTCCGAAACAACGCAAAACTAGAAATATCTTTTAGTGCCTCTCCGGGATGCCCAAAATCATCGAAAGCAATACTCCCCTGCACGAGAGCATTTATGCCGGAAAGTGAAATTTTAATCCCACCCGGACCGGCACTGATACTACCAGCCGGATTAACCCAAAAAGACGTTGCCGAATTAACTAAGTTCGCATGGGAACTTTCTAGCACAACTTGAATAAAGGGTTGCTCCCCATCCGCCACTGTAGGACGATCCACGCGCCCGACAAGCATCCCCCGATAATAAACCGGCGCACCCCGAATAATCGGCGGCAGCGGATCGGCATACAAACGAATAAGATTTCCCTGCACGACTCCACTATCAAAAACAGGCGCGGATTCGAGTGCCTGAAACTTCCAACAATAAGGCCCCGTGCCCGCCTGTGCCCGAATAGAGTTTCCCTGAATCAACGAGTCTAGCCCAGAAGTACCCTCCAAAGAAATCACAGGCTGATCAATCCAAAACTTTGTCCCCTCTCTCGCCAACCCCTCCGCAAAAGCCTTTAGCCGAACCGTTACCGCCACACGATCCAAACGATCATCCAAATCCACGCCCGTCACCCGCCCCGCCTCGACACCTCGAAAAATCAAATTCGTTTTACCAGGCTCCATCCCCGGAGCATCTTTAAAAGAGATTACGATTTCCGGTCCACGTGCCTGCCATTGTTGATAAAAAAGCCACGCCGTCGCGGCCAGAGCCAACACAGGAAAAAACCACGCCCAAGAAATACGGGGAGTCCGCTTCTTTACCACGACGGCATGGCCATCACGCACTTCCCGCGAAGTTTTCTCCACTGGCTCATCTTGCTTTTCTATTTTTTTAGGGTCACTCATGCTTGTTTTTCGTCAGGTTCAGAAATCCAAATGTATTCCGCTTTATAAAGATCTGTCGCAACAATGGAACAAAGAAAAACCGCCGCAAAAAAAAGGGCTCCCATTTTAGCCTCCACGCTAGCAAGAATCCCCAACTGCCCAACCGCCGTAAGAACGGATAATAAAAAAATATCGATCATCGACCACGTGCCAACAGCCTTTAGCGCACGCAAAAGACGCGTCCTTGCAAGGCGGTGACGCTCACTCCCATGCAAAAGCAAAATCCAGCCCATTGCAGCCAATTTTAAAAACGGAACAACGATACTCGCAAAAAAAATAACAATCGCCGCCGGCCAAAGGCCAACTCCATAAAACTCCTCCACACCTCCAAAAACCGTCAGCGAATCAACCTTCCCGGTAACCGTGATCAACATCACCGGAAAAACATTTGCCGGAAGATACATAATGCCACCCGCAACAATGAGTGCCGTAATCCGCTGCACATCCAGCCGCATTTTTTCCTTCTGCAAGGCAGCCGCATCGACAGAGATTTCTCCAGCACCAAACTCCGTAGGGCTCATTTTAACTCCTCCAAAATACGGGTGACAACATTAGGCCGCTGAAAATGAACAAGCGAAATAGAGCAAAGTGCCAGAGCAACAATGAAAAAAGCACCAAGGTTCCAATTCACCAGACCAAGCATATCCAAGCGCAATGCCGAAATGACACAGGCCACAAAAAAAATCGGCATGAGATTCCAGTCCTGCATCAATTCCGTGATGCGGGCTACTTTAGACAAAGCCGGAAGCGAAATACGAAACAAACAAGCCACACACAAATAAGCCGTCCCCAAAAAATGAAGGGTCGGTGCCAAAATTGCCGAAAAGAAAACAAGCAGCGCAATAGACGTAAAGTCCTGCAAACGCAGCCCTTTGATTCCGGTAATGATGAGATTGGATTGCGTATTCCCCATGACATCGAAAGTCATGATCGGATACATATTTGCCAAAAAACAAAGCACTAATCCCGTAATCGAAAGAGCCAGCGAAGCCTGTAGCCCATCCCCCTTGCTATAACGATGGATCTCGCTATGACAGCGACGACAGCACAGTGCCATTCCCGGCTCCAGCGGCAAATCGCGACAAGCGGCACCACAGCCCGGACATTTTATCCAATGCTCTCTCGTTTCTTGCTTCGACATAGATTGTGAATGGAGTAAGTCAATCCGAGCTTTCTAACTTTTTCCGCCCCTTTATCAAAAACAAAAATACTGTTTTTAAAACACCTCAAGCCCTAGGATGCGCCGCATCGTAAGCTTTGCGAAGACGCTCAAGCGTTACATGCGTATAAATTTGCGTCGTCGAAAGACTCGCGTGACCAAGCAAAGTCTGAACACTGCGCAAATCCGCTCCACCATCCAACAAATGCGTTGCAAAGGTGTGGCGAAGCTTATGGGGACTGATTTCGATAGGCAGCTTTTCCAACTGCACATATTTTTTCACCAGCAACCAAATAGAACGCGATGACATACGACGACGCAGTTTATTAATGAATAAAGGCCCACTCTGCACCTTCGCCTCAACACGGTATTTCTGAATCGCCGTCGCCGCCTCCTCACCAATTGGACACAAACGCTCCTTCGACCCCTTACCCAAAACTCGCACCGTCTCTGAAACAAAATCCGTCTGCTCCACATTCAACGTCGCAAGCTCCGAAATTCGCAGCCCCGCACCATAAAAAAGCTCCAAAATAGCCACATCGCGACTCCGCATCCAAGCCGGAGACTGCCGTGTCTCCGGTGCACGAAGCGGTGCCGAAAGCAAACTCTCCACCTGCCCCATCGTTAAAAAAATAGGCAATTTTTTCTCCGGCTTAGGAAGCTGCACCTCCGCAATCGTATTCTTAGAAACATATCCCCGCATCACCAAAAATCGGTAAAAAGACCGCAACGCACTAAACTCAAGCCGCAAACCCGTCTTCTTCCGCCCCTCCTTACTCAATTCAAAAAGATAATTTTTAAAAGTCCGCGCCGAGATACTTTTCCACGGAGTGCTCGATTCAAAAGCACGAAAACGCCGCAACGCCATAGCATAATTTCGCACCGTATGCGGAGACGCATTCATCTCCCCCTCCAAATGCAAAAGAAACTCCCGGACAAACCTATCATCATCCGCTTGGGCAATCGTCCGAACACTCGTTCTACGACCCGCCTTCCGCTTCGGCTGAGATGACATTTTTACAACAAAACAAAGCCCAAAAAATTTTTCGAGCTAAGCCCTCGTTCCCTCCGCTTGTAAAATTTTCCCCCGCGCTCCCCGCGCTTTAAATTTTAAAGTCGCATACCGTGTCTCAAAATCAGAAGACGTCGCCACAACCGGAATCTCAAATTCCTCATCCGGCAAAACATCAAAAAAATGTAAGGTGCCATCCTCCTCCAAACTCGCCGCACGCCCCGCAAAAGAAGCTTTCCTCGCCGAATAAATATTTCCAAAAGAAGAAAGGCCGACACCCGAAAACATGTGCGAGGATCCTCCACCCGCCGGACTACTCAGACTACTCCCCTCACCCGATGCCCAACTTGCAAGATGACTACCAGACCAAGCCGACGAAAGACTCCCACTAGAAACAGACTCACCAAATGAAAAAGAACTCAACTGTTCCGCACGTTGCCAACTACTCAGCCCAGCCGACGAGAAAGTCTGCACGATCCCCGAAAGCCAACTACTCAAAGCAAAAATTCCCGAAGAAAGCGAAAACTCCTCACTCGACTCCCCACCCCGTATAAACCCTTCACTCGACAATCCTCCGCTCAATACCCCTCCGCTTGATAACCCACCGCTTGATAACCCACCGCTCGACAAATTACTCGCCGACGTTTTCACCCCCAAAGCACTCGACCCAAGAAAGCTCGACTCCGCAAGCAACGCCTCAAAACGAAGCAACCACGAAGCTCCCGACTCACTCGAAAGAAAACTCTCAAGCTGCAACGCCAATTTTTTATTCCAAGAACTCAAAGCCTCGCCCGAAAGAGCCGACGCCGACGCCCAGCTCGCAAACCATCCACTTCCCAAGGCCTCCTCAAGCATACTAAAAAGAGAAGCATCCGCCTGGCTCGCACGCGAAGAAATCAACGAAGCCGCCTCCGGCGAAAGCACCTGCAAAACCGAAACAGGCAACACGGCCAACCTATAATCTCCACGACTCAAATCCTCATCGATACCCACCCGAGCAACCGCAAAATCCGTCTCGGTCGATAAACTCTCCGCAGGCGTAAAAACCGACGTGGACTGCCCCAAAGAAATCCACTCCTCACCCCGTAAAACTCCGATCTCCACCCGATAATTCGTAGCCGAATTCGCCACATCAAAATAATAATTTCCCCCCTCAAAAGCCACCTCAATATCACGCTCATAAGTATCATTTTGAAAAACCCGTAAGTAGGTAGGCCCACCCGGATGCCTCCGAATATCAATATCCCAATACGAAAAAAGACGACGCGGTGCCAAAGCCGTTAAAAATAAATTCCCAGTCCCATAAAACCCCTTCGGCAAATCCGCACCAAGCGGCCTCCGATAAGGCAAATCCTCATCAGAACTAATTATTGGCGTATTGTGAAGTTGAAACCCGGGGGTAGTTTCCTTAACAGAATTTTCTTTCCGGTTCGTTTTCATACTAAAAGGTTTACTCAGCAAGCATAACAAGCATCTAAGCAAATACTAAGGCATTCCGCAAACCCTGCCAACATATTATTTGACAAGCTCCGGAAAATATCAGGGGTAGCCCTATAAATGTCCCACCCCCCATGCTAGCATCTCCACTATGAATACCAGCAAACCTCCCCACACAACACGCCGCCACTTCCTCGGCCAAAGCATTCTGCTATTAACGCTCGGAACAACCAGCCTCCAAGCTCTCCCAAAACTCTCCAGCCTTTTAAAAAAAACGCCCACCCCCGCTCCGACAGTGCCCTTCCAAACCTGCCGAATCCGAGGCTTCCGATACTATCAACCCATCGAAAGCCTCGACAAATTCTGCCTAGGCGACCAACTCACCCTCGCCGCCGCCCCCGACAACCCCCACGACCCCCGAGCCGTAAAAGTCTTTCACAAAAAAAACCACATCGGCTACCTCCCCCGAGAAAGCAACGACAAAGCCTTCGCCCACCTCACCCTAGGCAACCCCATCTACGCCAAAATCGAAAAAATCACCCCCGAATCCTACAGTTGCCCCCCCCTAAAACTAAGCCTCTGGATAAAGTAAAGTTTCACTATTTAAAGGGCACCTCTCCCGACTCTGGCACGATCTCACCAAATTCGCTCCAAAATGGCAAACCCACCTCGCTTCCAAAGCAGATCTCCATCAAATCTAAATCTTAGGTTGCAAAATTAAATTATAAGACGATAGATAGCTTTGTATGACAACTTCAGTTTTATCACCTAAATTCCAAATCGTTATACCAAAAGCGATTCGTAAATCATTAAACCTCCAGCCTAGTCAGCGAATGCAAGTCATTGAAAAAGACGGAAAGATCGAAATCCGTCCGATTCTTACTCCCGATCAACTTATCGGCCTTCTAAAAGACAAAGCACATCACCCATTTGAGCGTGAAAAATCCGACCGCAAACTCTCATGAACTCAATTTGTATGGACACCTCCGCTTGGATTGAGATCACCCATTCCGGAGCAAATGCCCAAAAATTCGCAAAAGCGGCATCTACTGCCGCTTCGGTGTTTATTTCAACCATTAGTATCTATGAAATCACGAGATACACCAACCGTGTCGCCGGAGAAGAGGCTACTGAAAAAATTCTCACATTCCTCCAGCAATACAATCTCATACCGGTTTCAGAAGAGATCGCAATACTCGCTGCCACACTGGGAACACGTCACAAGCTAGCAATGGCCGACTCTCTCATCTACGCCACAGCCCTAACTCATAAAACCACTTTATGGACTCAGGATAGCGATTTCAAAAATCTTCCCCACGTCAAATATTTCCCAAAAACCAACCCTTAATTATATCATATCCTACGGAATCCGCAGCCTGATCCGCAAGCTCCAGTGCTACACCATCGCCATTCCGAAAGGTCAGCACGCTCGCAAACCCATCACCAAAACCACCAAAGAAGCCACCCTCCAATGTCTGCCTACGCTCACACCAGTAAACGTCCTGACGGAACTCCCGATTCCGACCAGAGTACATGGGAGCCACTCTTCACCCCTTTTGGACAAACATCTCCCAATGATCCCAGCACCGCCTGCTCGGGAAAAAACAACACACCCTGCCCCCATTGCAAAAACCTAAACCCCTCGCACGGCCACCTAAACAAGGTCGCATGGTGGACAGCCAAGTTCGCCGCCAATATGTTTCCCGAAGGATTAAATCGTGAAACCACCCGCCAATGGGGCTATCTCGCTGGACTCTGGCACGACCTCGGCAAATTCTCTTTAAAATACCAAAACTACCTCAAAACCGCATCCGATCCCCACTCAGATGAAGTCGCCGAAAAAACCGATCACGCCACCGCAGGTGCTCAACACGCCACCTCCCGCTCCCCTCTCGGGCACCTCATCGCCACTGCGATTGCCGGACACCACTCCGGCCTCCTCGATGCTCGCCACGAATCCCGGGCCAGCCTCGAAAAACGCCTCGCCAAAGAACTCTCAGACTACTCCGCCGCTTCTCCAGAAATTCTGAATTTTCCGGTTCCTACAATTCCGGATTTTCTCAAAAGTATCTCGGAACAGAAGGATCGAGATTTCGCTCTTTCCTTCTTTCAACGCATGCTATTTTCCTGCTTGGTTGATGCAGACTTTCTCGCGACGGAATCCTTTATGAATCCTGCTCAAGCGAAGCTTCGTCCCGAAACAGATTCTCAAATTTTCTCGAAAGCCCTCCGCCTTTTAGAAGAAAAAATCACCTCCTTCGGCCACCCCGCTGCTACCGATCCGGTCGCTCAAGCCCGTGCGCAAGTCGTGCTTGACTGCACAGCAGCCGCTTCTGAAAAACCCGGCATTTTCACCCTCACCGTCCCTACTGGAGGAGGCAAGACCCTCTCGTCGCTCAACTTTGCTCTTCGCCACGCCCTCACCCACGGCAAACGCCGCATCATCTATATCATCCCCTTTACCTCCATCATTGAACAAAACGCCGCCGTCTTCCGCGAGCTCCTCTCTCCCTTAGGAAAAGACCTCATCATCGAGCATCACTCCAACCTCTCTCCCGAAGACGAAAAAACCCAAAGCGAGACCTCCCGCCTCGCCACGGAAAACTGGGACGCACCCCTCATCATCACCACCGCCGTCCAGTTTTACGAATCCCTCTACGCGGCGAAAACCTCCCGCTCCCGCAAGCTCCACAATATCGCCAACTCCGTCGTCATTCTCGACGAAGCCCAATGCCTCCCCACTCAATATCTAACCCCTTGTTTGCGCGTGCTTCGCGAGCTTTCGGAGCACTACCACACCACCACTGTCCTCTGCACTGCCACCCAGCCCGCAGTCGCTCAGTCCCCGGATTTCCCCATCGGTTTCACCCATTCCACAGAAATCATCCGCGACACCGAAAAACTCTTTAGCCAACTTGAGCGAGTCCAAGTCACCTACCGCGAGACACTGGAAGATACCCTTCTTGCTCAGGAAATCGCCACCTCTCCCCAAGCCCTCTGCATCGTCAACACCCGCCGCCACGCCCGCGAGCTCTTTGCCCTTCTGCCTCAAAAACCAGAGGAAAACTTCCACCTCTCCACCCTCATGTGCCCGAGCCACCGCCTGCGCGTGCTCGCCACCGTCCGCCAGCGGCTGAAGGATAAGCTCCCCGTCCGCCTGATCTCCACCCAGCTCATCGAAGCCGGAGTCGATGTGGATTTTCCCCTCGTCTATCGCTCCATGGCCGGACTCGACTCCATCGCTCAGGCCGCGGGCCGCTGCAACCGCGAAGGCAAACTCGATTTTGGACAAGTCCACATCTTCCACTCCCAGCACACCCGCTCCGAACGCTACTTCGCCCAGACTGCCAGCGTCGGGCACGAATTTCTCGATCTCCATGCTCACGATCCGCTCGGCACGGCTGCCATTCAGGGATATTTCAATAAATACTACTTCCAGCAAAAATCCCGCTGGGACGAAAAGGCCATTCTCCCCGAGTTCAGCTACACGGGAGAAAAATCTCTCCCTCTCCTCGCCCAATACCGCAGCGCTTCCGACAAGTTCACGCTAATCGAAAACAGGCAAATCCCCGTCATTATCCCCTGGGACAAGACGGCAAAACAACTCGTCCAAGAACTCCGAACCGAAACCATCCCTCTTCATCGTAAACTCCTCCGCGCCCTCCAGCAATACACCGTGCAAA
>JBKEAD010000070.1:0-19041 GCA_047971915.1 Chthoniobacterales bacterium | reverse complement strand
GATCTCAGACGACATAAAAAAACGGGACTCGGGCCTTGGTTAACCCGTTGGGAGCTTTAGGAGAGAGACTGAACTTTCGCCGGCTTGTAGGAAAGTTTGCCTTGAATAATTTCGTGTAGAGCCGTGTCGGCCAAGCCGGATCCAAAGGGGACATCGACCATCGGACGGCTACCCGTGCTAAGGCGGCGCACGCGATAGCTGACCATATTCACCAAAATCTTTTGCTCGGGAACAATCTTCAGAGCTTCTGTAATCAGGGCACTATTCATATAAATATTGGAACGAAAAAAATTTCACCTCACTTGCAAAAGAGCTATTTCCTTTTATAAAAAAGCTCACACAAGCGAAAGAATGGACTGGCCTTTCTACTCGGAATCGCTGTGATGTCAAGTCGCTGTTCGTCGGGAAAGAAAAAATATATTAAAAAAGATTGACCCGAAGCGCTAAAACAGGCATTCCAAGCCCGTTCATGCTTACTTTACCTGCGTTCACATTATTAACTTCCGCGCTGCTCGGTGGCGTCTGGTGGGCTTGTCGAAATGACAAAAATGCCTAGACGGACGTTGGGCTAAAAATTTTTTTCTACTTTTGTGACACCTGTTGGAAGGCTTCGATTAATGGCATGACCTCTGATTTATGCATGTATTCTTGGGACTTATCAAAATTTGTTCCCACTGCGCCGGAGTTATCACAGGGGTTTGCTTGGCAAGACAGCAGGGAGCTTGAAGGTTGTCTGCCCGTCATCAAAAAAGCTTTGCTGTCTGATAATTCGATTTATCCGACTACGGATTTTTTTGAAAATTATCTTGCAGCGATGGCGGGACTTTTTCACTCAAAAGATCATTCCGCGCTTTCAATCTATCTTACTCACGGGTCGCGAATTATCGGGGCTTCCGTTTTGCATTGCACGACGGATGCTAAGATTCATCTTTTTAGCGGCCCCTGTATTTTGCTTGAATATCGTGGACGTGGGCTGGGTGGTCTGCTTTTTCAAAAAAGTCTGGCTACGCTTGCGAATCAAGGTATTCAGACGGTCCGCGGCATTTGCACGGTGCGTTCAAATTTGCAAAAATACCTGTATCCAAAATACGGCGGCAGGTCGGAGCAAGTGCTCGAAATGGCCGATTTTATCAAGCCATCAACTCAGAAATCTAAAACGAGTTTGGTGAAGCGGATAGCTCTCAAAAAGAAAAGCGAGTAGGAGATACTCTCTATGGCGAGAGGCGGTCGATTTTCCAGTTGGTGAGATCTTTTTCTCGTGTGTAGCGAAAGCGGTCGTGGAGGCGGTCGCTGCGGCCTTGCCAAAATTCGACTTGATTGGGGGTTACGTAATATCCTCCCCAGTGCGGCGGATGAGCCACCTCTTTGCCTTCGTAAGTTTGAGTAAATTCTGCAAGGCGGTTTTCGAGAACAGATCGGTTTTCTAAAATACAACTCTGCTCGGAGGCCCAGGCTCCGAGCTGGCTGCCACGCGGACGGCTGTCGAAGTAATTTTTATTTTCAGCGTCTGGGAGTTTGGCCGCGTGACCGTAGATTAAAATTTGGCGTTCAAGAGCAGGCCAAAAAAAACTGAGTGCCACGTGTGGGTTGGAGGCTATTTGGAGACATTTTTCACTCTTGTAATTGGTAAAAAAATGAAAGCCGCGCTCGTCTGTGCCTTTTAGTAAGACGATGCGAGCGGTGACGAGTCCTTCGCTGTTGGCGGTAGAGAGGGTCATTGCGTTCGGTTCGAGAATTTCTTTGCAAGTCTCGGCGTCGGTAAACCATTGCGAAAACTGCTGGAGCGGATCTGCTAAGAGGTCGCTTCGGCGGAGGGCGTGTTTTTTATAATCTTGGCGGAGATCGGCTAGGTTTTTGAGAGATGGAGTGTCGGAACTCATGTGGTATTATTTGGTCAAGGGCCAAAAGATGGGAATGACTAGAGTTACGATGATAAAGAGGAGTAAGTTTAGCGGAACTCCGACTTTTAAGAAATCGGAAAATTTATAACCGCCGGCTCCATAGACAAAAGTATTTGTTTGATAGCCAATCGGAGTGGAAAAGCTCGCCGAGGCTGCAAACATAATGGCTATGAGAAAGGGCATCGGATTTAATCCCAAAGTATGCGCCGTCTGAAACGCTATGGGGGTAAGGAGGATCGCAACCGCGTTATTCGATATGAGTTCCGTCAGCAACATGGCTAAAAAATAAACCGCAGCGAGAATAAAAATCGGATGCATATCCGAGAAAATGCCAATGGCCTGAGACACCAGCCAGCTTGCGGCTCCGGTATTCTCGATAGCGGCTCCTAGCGACAGCATCCCTACGATCATTGCTACAATTCGCCAGTCGATCGAGTCGTAAACCTCACTCATCCGCAAACAACGCGTAAGAACCATGAGCACGACGCCGGCCAGTGCCAAAAGTGAAATTGGGTAGATTCCGATTGTCGCCAAAATGACAACTCCGGCCATGATTCCGATGACAAGTGGTTGCTTTTCGCGCCGCGCTCCGGCAACAGCCGTGTCCGATAGGAGAAGGAGATCAGGGGTTTCGCGTAAGCGGTCGATGCCGTCGTTAGAAATGCGTAAGAGGAGCGTGTCGCCGAAGCGCAGGGTTACTTGACCGATATTGCTGGTGATATTTTCACCACGCCGATGAATGGCTAAAACTTGTGCTTCATAGTCTTCGCGCAGACGGGAATCTTGCAGCGTGCGACGGGCAAAGTGAGAATTATTTGTCACGACAGCCTCTACGATAATGCTTTCATCCTCGCGAATGCGTTTCAGCCCCAGTGCCATTTCATCGGCAGAGGCAATACCCTGCACGCTTTCGATTTCTACCATGCCGGATCGTGTGCCACCGAAGGTGAGGCGGTCGTTTGCTTCGAGAACGATGTCTTTTTTCTTTCCGGGGAGGACAAAGCCCTTTCGCGTAATCTCCCGAACTTGGAGGTTGGAAATTTTGTAAAGTTCGCTCTCGGAGAGCTTCTTTCCGACAAGTTCGGAGCCGGGGGTGATGAGCATTTCGGTGGTGTATTCCCGCGTGGCAGTCGAGTTTACGAGCGAGGCCAAAGACTCGCGATCGGGCAGCAGGTGACGTCCGATGAGCGTCATGTAAAGCACCCCAACCGTGCAGACAATGATGCCCACCGTCGAAATCTCAAACATACCGATATTGATGTCGTAGCGGGAGTGGGCGATGGAGCTGACGACAAGATTTGTAGAAGTGCCGATGAGCGAACAGGTGCCGCCAAAAATAGCCGCATAGGAAAGAGGGATGAGGAGCTTGCTTGCGCTGATCTCGTAATGCCGAGCCACTCCGAGCACGAGCGGCATGAGCGCGACGACGACAGGCGTGTTATTTATAAAAGTCGATGTAAAAGCGACCCCAAACATGAGAACAAGGAGTAGTTTGACTTCGGTGACTTTTGAAAAACGCCGCATCAGCCGTCCGACATCCTCAATCGCACCGCAGCGTTGCAGCCCAGCACTCAAAATAAACATCGCTGCGACGGTGATCGGTGCTTCATTGGCAAAAGATTTTAAAGTCTCCGCAGGGCTTACCCAACCAACCAGGGCGACGACAACAAGAACTCCTAAGGCAACCAGATCGGGCGGGATCACCTCTGTTAAAAAAAGGGTGAAGACCACGAGAATTAAGAGAAAGACAAGAGCTATGGTCATATGTTTAGGGCGAGATAAGACAGTTCTACGGGAGTTGCAACTAGTTTTTTTAGCACAGGAATTTTATTTTAGACATCTCTATCGGATGAACGAGATTTTACGACTTAAAGTTCCTCGCGAGCCGTAATTTGAGGGGAGAATTTTTATTGCGACTCAATCTTAATTAAAATAAAAAAACGCGATGCAGCTAGTCAAAGCCAATGGATTTTCCGAAAAGTCGATTTGGAAAAGTGTTCATGGGGAGTGGAAGCCTCTCTATGGAAACTACCGAGACGTTGGTGTGAGCATGGAGTGGCATGAATTCACGATCGATAAACCACTGGACTGGTCGGCAACTTTCCATCCAAACGCCCTCGAACTCTGTATCAACCTCGAAGGCGAGGCGAGAATCGGCCCGGAAAAAACACTCCTAAAAGCAGGAGAAATCGCCCTTTATGCCGGCGGTGACGAGCTACAAGCAAAACGGGTCGGAAAACAAAAACATGCCTTTCTAACCATCGAAATGTCAACGGCATGGCTGCGAAAAACGCTCGGTGAGGGACAGGAAAACATCCGTTCTACGCTCCTAGATTTTGTAATTCGAAAATATCGAGGGCGGCTATTCCGACACGCACCGCTGCACCCCGAAGTCGAGCAAGTCGTTCAACGCATTCGGCACCCACGCGTGACAGGCTCTGGACATTATTTATGGATGCGGGCAAGGATGCTGGAGCTACTGGCCTATGAACTTTTCGATGCCGAGAGCGAAGAGCTTTTTTGCACACGTCACCAGCTCATTGCTCGCGAGCGAGTCGCCCAAGTGCAAGCACTCCTTGCAGAAGATTTGGAAAATCCGCCAAGCTTAAAAACGCTTGGTGAACGCATCGGATGCAGTCCGTTTTATCTAAGCCGGATTTTTTCAAAAGAAACCGGCATGACGATTTCACGCTATCTTCGGACATTACGCTTGGAACGCGCTGCCGAACTCCTACGCACCGGACGCTATAATGTCACCGAAGCCGCTATGGCAGTCGGCTACTCGAGCCTTAGCCATTTCAGCAAAGCCTTCACGACACATTACGGACGCTGCCCCTGCGCCTACCCGCTAACTCAAAAATAAATTCCCCAAGGCTTGATTTTTCTGCACAAGCATTCAAATCTACGAGTTGCAAGTGCAGGTGCGTAATTTTGAAGCATCCCTTCGAGTCTTCCTGCCAAAAATATTTTTTAACTTTTTTTAAATGGCTACAACATTCGAACAACCCGACTCTCTAGCACGCAATTTGCAGGGCATAGAAGAACTAAAAGGCACAGGCGAACTCGTCGGCGAACACTTGACCCTGAATATGGGCCCCTCTCATCCCGCCACCCACGGTGTTCTACGCATCGTTCTCGAACTCGATGGAGAGGTCATTATAAAAGCTACTCCTGATGTCGGTTACTTGCATCGCGGTGACGAAAAAATCGCCGAAAATATGCAATACAACCAGTTCGTTCCCTACACTGATCGACTCGACTACCTCGCCCCGGTTTCCAATAATGTTGCCTATGCACTGGCTGTCGAAAAACTCATGGGCTGGGAGCTGCCACCACGTGGAAAAGCCATTCGCGTCATCGCTTGCGAGCTTGGTCGTATCGCATCTCATTTGCTCGGCCTCGGAGCTTACGCAATGGATGTCGGAGCCACCACGGTCTTTCTTTACACCTTCACGGAAAGAGAAAAAGTTTACAACCTCATGGAGCAAATGACCGGCGCACGCTTCACCACCAGCTACACGCGAGTCGGAGGTCAAACCCACGACATCTCCGCCGAATTCACACGCGCCGTCACTCAATTCATCGAAGAATTTATTCCCGCACTAAACGAAGTCGAAGGACTCCTCACCCGAAACAAAATTTTTGTCGATCGCAATAAAAACATCGGCATCATTTCCAAAGAAGACGCCATAGCATGGGGCCTCTCGGGACCAAACTTACGCGGCTCCGGCGTGGATCACGATCTTCGTAAAAAACATCCCTACCTCGATTACCAAAACTACGATTTCGACATTCCTGTCGGCACCGTCGGCGACTGCTACGACCGCTATCTTGTCCGCATGGAAGAAATGCGCCAGAGTGCTCGCATCCTCACCCAAGCCATCGCTAAACTACCCGACGGTCCCATAAATTGCGATGAAGCCAAAGGCATGCTTCCCAACAAAGAAGACGTTTTGAAAAAAATGGAGGAGCTCATTCACCAATTCATCATCACGACTCAAGGAGTCGATGCACCCGAAGGTGAAGTTTATTTCGCTGCCGAAAATCCAAAAGGCGAGCTCGGATTTTATATCAACAGCAAAGGCGGCGGCGTGCCCTACCGCCTAAAAATCCGCTCACCCTCCTTCATTAACCTCAGCATTCTTTCCAAAGTCTTACCCGGCCACATGATTAGCGACGTAACGAGTATTCTCGGCAGTTTCGATTTCGTGATGGGCGAAAGCGACCGCTAGCAGCCTGTCGGACTTATCCGCACGAATCCGCACGAAGTCCGACGACCGCTAGAGCTAAATCTCACGCAGCCTTTTCGGCGCGATAAACAAAGGCCGGCGGCAAATTCAGCAACTCAACCCGCGAGGAGGAAACATTCACAAAACGTTTCTTCAACTCTTTGCGAAACACTCTACCTTTTGGCAACCAATGCGGCCCAAAGTAAGCAAAGGTCGCAAAAACTCCTCGTGGCACCAAACTCGTCTCAATCGCATCCAGCAACGGCAAACGAATATTATTAGGCAAAGACGCCCACGGTAAACCCGAAACCACGCTGCAAACCGGCCCCGCCGAAGCATCCTCAAGATACTCCAGTAACTTGCTCGCACAACCCGCAATCACATTCGTTGACGGAAATTTTTTTTGGAGAATCTCGCTAAAAACAGGATTTTGCTCGATCAGAAAAACATTCGCCGAAGGAGAAACCCGCTTTAATAAAATCTGCGTCACCGCCCCACTACCCGGCCCAACTTCTACAACCTGACGCGCATTTTTAACATCAGCTTGCTCAACAAGCAGCTCACAAAGGCGTGGCGACGACGGGCAAACCGCACCTACGGCAGCACTTTGACGCAAATATTCCCGAAAGAACGTTAGCTTTTCAAACAAACCGGCGGGTTTAACTTCTTGCTCCGTCTTGTACATAAAAAAAAATTAAAAAATTCAGCGGTTTATCTCTTAAACGAATTACTTTTGGAATCCATAAAAAAATCACACAGATTTCACCCCAGGGCGTTTCGCGGGAGGAGTTATGGGAGGGAGTCTTGTCTTGAGTTGTTGATATGCTAACTTAAAAATATTGCGCATGGAAAATACTTTTACAACTAAATCGGCAGCAATGTACCTTGATGTGAGTCAGGCAAGAATCCGAAAATTAATCAAGGATGGAAGACTACCTGCTGAAAAAATGGGAAGAGATTATCATATATTAGAGTCTGATGTTCAGTGGTTTAGAGACTACGGAAGAAAAAAATCTGGCAGACCGAAAGAAAAGAGTTTCTCTAGCGTAATGCTTGGCTAAGATAGGGGTATGTATAACAAAACAGCCATCGAAACACAACAGGAGCTAGGTAACGGTGAGGTGATAGCGGGGGATGCACTCGAAATCTTGCCAACCCTTCCAGAAAACCATTTCCAATCAATTATAGCTGACCCTCCTTATTTTCAGGTGCTTCTAGGTGAGGAGTGGGACAATACTTGGCAGTCTGGAGGAGACTACCTAGAATGGACTCTTGAATGGGGGCGGCAGTGTAAGAGGGTGCTCAGAAACGATGGCTTACTTTTTATTTTTGGGCAGTTGGGTAAACGTGAGCACATCTGGCTTCACACCTGCTCCATGCTAGCGAAGGAAATGCAATTCCATGACATGATTGTGTGGGATCGTGCAGTGGGATACAACGAAAGATACGACTCATTCACGCCACAGTATGAGATGATTCTCGTCCTTAGAAAAGAAGCTAATTCTAAACCTTATTTCGACAAAGATGCCGTTCGCATTCCATATCCTGAAGAAAAAATACAATCGTATCTGAAAGATAAAAGATACAAAAACAAAGAGGCTCGCGAGAAGCACTTAGGAAAGGGAAAATACGCGACAAACATATTACGAGTCCCATCACTCAAAGGCTCATCCAAAGAGAAAATAGGACACCCATCTCAAAAACCAATCGCACTTATCGACATGATCGTGGCAGCAAGCACTCGTAAGGGTGATCGAATACTAGATCCTTTCTTGGGCAGTGGGACAACAGCCGCCTCTGCTGAAAATAATGGAAGGCTATGGACTGGTATAGAATCGAATTCCGAATACATCAATATAACAAAAAGAAGAATCCGTGAGATACTTCAAAAAACTGAACTTAACTTCGATTAAAAGTTCGTGCGCTAGAAATTACTGGATTTGGAAACTCGACTCCAAATAGGCTCCCTGAGTCGCTCGGCTTTGGCTCACGATTTGCGTGGTGCCAAAATGTATTGAAAGGAAGGGAGCATTGAATTCGCCTCTGCTTCATGGAATCTATTTTGGGATTCACTACTATTGTAGATTTAGATGGTGCTACTTCTAGTCGCTTCCATTCTTTAGCTATGGTTCTCGCTTCTGAGTAATGTATGCTAACCCGACTTACGCTGTTTCGGAAGTTTTTTTATGTAAGTCGTTGATTTTCGCTTTATTTTCTTAATAGGTCTCCACCACAGACATGGGATTTGAAAGACTGACCGTTCGGGCTGCCTCTGATCGGTTGCAGCGGATTTCGGGAGGCGGCTGTGCGGGTAGGGTAAAGCCAAGTTGATCAAGCAGGAGACGATGAACTTTTTCGGGCTTGGTGTAGCGTTTCAATCGGACTTGGCGTCCGTCGGTAGCTGGGATGCTCACATCGGGATAAAAAATTGGTGTCAGGATAAAAAATTGGTGTCAGGTTCAAAAAATTCAGGGGACCGAAGGGTTCAAAAAATTTCAACGGTTAAATCAGACTCCTTGAGTGCTATTCTTTTTCAGACGTGAAAGCATGGTGTAAAGTCGCTGCCAGTCTTTTTTTTCGAAAGCTTCCGCAGCCAATCGACGGATAAAACTTGAGAGTCCCTCATCTGCCTTTGGTTCTCCTAGATCCGAAAGATCGCTGGTGGCGGCTATAGCCTGGAGGCGAAGCCCCTCCGCCATAGCTCTTATTTGTGAAGTGTAAGGTGTAGCGTTGGAGCTTCCATTTCTATTTTCGATCACCCGTGCATACGCGCCGGAGGTAAAATCATCATACAGCTTAGCCAACTGATTGAGCTCGTAGCGCAGACTATTAACCAACTGATAGTTTGACCCCAACGAGAGTTGACTAAGAGCTTCGAGTTTGAGAGCCGCGCCATAAGCATCTTTAGGCACCTTCACATTTTTCATAATATCAGCCAAAAGACGTCCGACAGGTGAATCTTTTTGCTCCGTTATAGCGGCATTCATAAGACGTTCTAAGATAGCCTCGTATTTTGAGATAAGTGCCTTAGAGTCCAGAATTTGATAGGAAAAGGGATTATTACGTATGTTTTCGAGCGAACTGTAGTTGTTACTAAAATTTCGATACTCATCTGCAATGACACCGAGAGATGCGCTCCCAGAGCTCATGCTCGAAGCTGCTGCAAATTCTTACCCCGCTTTTTGCAGGTTTTGCATTTGCCCGACCAAATCCTCCGCCTGTCCAGAGAGGTGAAGTGATAGTAAAATGATTAGAGTTAAATACGCCGTTTTCATTTTCGAAATCAATAACCATATAAATGCTAAGATCCGTGTTTCTTCGCGGATGTTTACTCTACCGAATTTACTCCATCGCGCACGATGAAAAAATATCTTTTGCTCTCTCCGAATTATCGCCAGTCGCCCTTAAATTTTAGCTAACCCTGTGGGATGGCGGTGAAGCTAAAAGGCTTTCAGAATCAAAAGAAGCGAAAATACCAGTTCCATAGGGTTTGTCCGCCGAAGAGCCATGTGAGTGCTCCGATTGCAAGATAGGGACCGAAGGGGATGACGATTCCGTTTTTTTGTCGGCGAAAAAGCATGAGCGCGATACCTGCGAAGCAGCCAATGACGGAGGAGGTAAATAGGGTGTAAAAGACAGCCTTCCAGCCAAGAAAAGCTCCGATGGCTCCTAGGAATTTGACATCGCCAAAGCCCATCGCTTCGCGTGGAATGATGAGCTGGGTGACTTTGCCGGAGAAGGTATCGAGGTCGTCGAGGTTGTAAGTTTTTTCATTGAATAAGCAGCGATCAAAATAGAAGACCAATTTTCCGGGGCCTTCGGATTCGGCGAGTTGGTCGAGGCTGCTGCACTCTAAGATGAGTTGGTCCGATGTGCGGCTAAAGATTTCCTCCCATTGTAAGATTTCGTCTCCGATGCGGATGTGCGCCGTTTCGCCCTCGCGGATCCATGTGAAGGTTTCTTCGGAGTCGAGGGTTATTTTTTTTCGTCCGAAGGCAATTTTACCGAGTTCGACGACACCCCAGAGGAGAAAAAAGCCGAGGGCAGCACTACCTAGCGAGGTAAATAGTGCTATTAGGCGTGAATTTGCGTCCATGATTTCGGGAATGGCAAAAGAAAAAAGGATGCCGAGGACGATTCCACCCCAAGTAAATTCGTCGGGGATAATTAGATGATCGATGTCGATGAAGGTAGCACCAATCATAAGTGCACAAAAAATCCAGTAGGCAAAAAAGATAGGGAAACTGTAGTGGAGCCAGACTGCGACAAAAAAAGCAACGGTGATGAGCTCTACCAACAGGTAACGAAATGGGATGGGGGTTTTGCAAAAGCCGCATCGTCCGCGTAGTGCGAGGTAACTGATAATGGGTAGGTTAAAATACCACGGGAGGGCTTTTTTGCAGGATGGGCAAAAGGATCGGCGCGGTGAGTGGAGCTTGATTCCTCGCGGCATGCGGTGAATGCAAGCATTGAGGAAAGAACCTATGATTCCTCCGAAAATGAATACGAAGAAAAGTGCGATGGCAGGGGGGAGGCTCGCGAAGCTTTGCATCGGTAAATGGTTTACTCTTTAGGGAGTCGCTCTTCCAAGGTTTCGCAGAGGACATGGAGGAGAAAATGTTGGGCTTCTTGGATGCGAGCGGTTTGGGTTTCCTCTTCACTGATGGTGATTTCTAGGTCGGCGGCTCCTGTGGTAAAGCCACCGCCTTTGCCAAGAAGAACGATCGTTTTCATCTTTTTTCGTCTGGCTTCAGCTAGGGCATTGAGGACATTGCGCGATTTCCCGCTAGTGGAGATACCGATAAGCAGGTCGCCGGGGCGTCCGAAGGCTTGCACTTGACGAGAAAAAATATCTTGGAAGTCGTAATCATTTCCAATTGCAGTGAGGAGGCCTCCATCGACTCCGAGTGCCATTGCGGGGTAGGGGCGACGATCCTCTTTGAAGCGGCAAGTAAACTCTGTGGCGATGTGGGCGGCGTCGGCTGCGCTGCCACCATTTCCGCAGAGAAAGAGCGTGTTGCCGCTAAGCAATACTTTTTCGATGAGGTCGGCAGCTTTTTTTATGGATTCTTCGTGTTTGGATAGGGTCTGGAAGAGTGCAAGGGCGTCTTTTAAAGAGTTTGAAAGAGTCGTATTGCTCATAAAATTAAAGTTAGGTTTTTTAGTTTGCGTCGTTAAGTGCGAGCTTGGGGTCGTTGATTAGGAGTTTGCTGAGTGTGGGCCAAGCATCGGGTGCCATCTCGATAAAAAGATTTAAGTAAGTGGCCACTAGCCATTCGGGGTATTTTGCTTGCAGCTCTTGGACCGCCTCTTCCAATAGAGCCGGATCGCTTTCGTTGGGAGTTTCTTCGATGAGTCCGTGTCCGTCGTGGGGAATGTTGAGTTTATTGAGAAAAGAGAGGATCATTGGCTCGTGACATTTAAGGAGCCAGTTTTGCAGGACTTCTGCGGCAAGGTCGTTATTCAAAATACGCGAAAGCATTTCGGCCATCCATTGATTGCGCTCGGGCCGTGGTTTTCGCTCTAGAAAAACGGGTCGGAGTTTTCGACGGGTCGAGAGGACACTCATTACCGCACGGTAAGTTTCGCGCTCTTTCTCATAAAGGTCGTCGAAAATGGCGCTGCGTTGAGTTTTGGAAAGTTTTGAAAATAGATCGTTTGCCTGCATGGATAAGAAAGAGAGACTGCATCATGGGAAGCCGTGGCATTCAATAGGAAAAATGCCGTAGAGAGGTTCAAAATTTAGTGCAACTGCACAAAACGCCCACCCGGAAGCTGCTTTACCAACCGCCGCATCTCCAAACTCAATAGCGTTGCCATTACAACATGAGTGGGCAATTTGGTTTTTAGAGAGAGTTCATCGACAACGGTCTCATCCTCTGCAAGTGCTCTATAAATAGTCCTCTCATCTTCCGATAAGCCCGTCGGCAACTTAGGCTCGGCCAGCTTTGGCTCTTGTGGAAAAAGAATTTGCAGATCGTCCAAGATGTCTCCCGCGTTCATTACCAGTTTAGCACCCTGTTGAATGAGCCGGTTCGATCCCATGCAGCCCGGCAGGTCGATTCTCCCGGGAATTGCGTAGAGAGAACGTCCCTGCTCTCCTGCTTGATTAGCCGAAATCAGAGCACCACTATTCGTCGATGCTTCTGCAACGAGTAATCCAAAAGATAAACCGCTGATGATGCGATTGCGCATGGGGAAAGTCGTGCGATCTGCTTTTTTTTCCATTGGAAATTCGCTTAAAATCGCTCCGGAATTTGAAATTGCTTCCGCCAGCCGATCATGCTCCGGCGGATAAAGTCTTCGCAAACCGCTCCCGATCACCCCCAGTGTGCGACCTTTTGCGGCGAGAGCACCTTGATGTGCCGCGGCGTCGATTCCACGCGCTAATCCGCTCACGACCGTCACCCCACTCCGTGCCAATTGATGAGAGATTTTTTTTGTGGCCTCTAGAGCATAGTGGGAAGCCTTTCGCGAGCCAACAATACCGATTGCATTTTGATCTGTCGAGCATAGTGTCCCCTTCACATACAGCACCGTCGGCGGATCGTGAATCTCCCTCAACGCCTTGGGGTATTCCGCACTACTCAGCGGCAAAATCTGCACGCCATCCTCCTCCGCCATTTTTAGCTCTTGTTTCAGATTCACATGCTGCTCCCAATTAGAAATAAAATTCGCCGCCTCTGGACCAATACCTGACACGGACAAAAGCCTCGATTCTGTTGCCGTCAAAATCGCTTGTGGCGAGGAAAAAACCTCCAGCAATTTCCGCAAACGCACCGGCCCAAGGCGTGGAACCATATTCAGTGCAGCAAAAGCCTCCGTATCATTCATATCTCGCGAGACTAAGCAAAATAACGTATGAATGGGATAAATAAAAATCCGCCGCGCTGGTATAATCCATCTCTTTCAGTTAGGTAACTTATTTTTCCCATGTCCGACCTCAATCAACAAATTTGTAACCGTGCCGCCGATCGCATCGAAGCTGCCGTCGAACGTCTCGGCCCAAATTGGCCGGGCTATGCGCCCACGCTCCAAGCCTCTACAAACTTTCGACATACGGTCCACCGCATCACATCGCAACGCGGATTCGATGGCATAACCCTTGCTTTTATCGGACCAAAAAAAACGGGGAAAAGCACCCTTGCGAGCCTTTTTATAAACTCCAAAGAAAAACGGCAACGTCTTCAAATCGGCGAGACCTCGTCGGCCTCTACCACCTGCCCAACTTGGATTGGCTCACGCCCACCCGAGCATTTCGATTCGGAAAAGGAGCTCTTTATCCCTTGCTCGCCGGATGAGCTTTTGGCCTTAGCTGCACCCGGTTCCAATACGCCAATTGACTACGCTATCCTAGATTTTCCCGGATCAAATGAACGCGATCCGGAGCGGCAACTAGCCGCTCGCACAGCACTCGATGATGCGAAAGTAAAGATCCTCGTCGTCGATCGTGCCTCCATCGAATCCGCAGAAATTTCAAATTACCTTGCACTGATCGGCTCTACACCGGTCATCCCCATCGTCAATCGCATTCGCAAAGAAGAAGACCGTAGCGATCTCGACCAATGGGAAAAACATCTGCGCGACCAATTTCCGAAACTTCTCCCACGCATCGACATTGCCGACTGGGAACTTGTAACGAGTGAAAGTAACGATCCGACAAAAAATCCACGCGACCAAATTCTTTCGGCTGTCTTACAAACCCTCCTCGACCGCCTATTTTCCCTACCCGACCTTTTTTCTCCACAGACATTTACAGAAGCTGTGCTTACCGAAAAACTACGGCATTTTAAAAAAGAGGTCGCAGCCCTTGCCGTCACCCATCTGCCAAGAACTCACCTTGCCATAGAAGATCTGACGCAACGCACAAGCACGCTCCCCCGCGAATCGATAGCCGCCCTCCTTGGGGATGACCAGATGATCGCCGCCCAAATTCGCTCTCGTTTCCGCGCACTTCTTCTCATCCGCACACCGCTTATTTTATTCCCGTGGCGGCTTGCCATGTCCATTGCCAATCTCATTCACGGAGCAACCGACCGCCTGCCGCTCGCCCTCATGGGCAGCATCCCCTCTCTTATCTCGACCGCACATACCGCGATGAAAAATTATCAAGATGCCAAGGTATTTGCCGGAGAAGTTTCTCATGGGCTCCAAACCCGTGTGCAGTCTGTCTGCCGCGATCTTATGGGTGCTCAGCTCCGTGCCATAAACCATGCGCTTCGACGTGATTTACATGAAAACACGGAAACCCAGAGTTTAGATAAAAAATTCCCCCAAGCCGAACTCGACTGCAAAATCCGACTCCGTGGGTTAGAGATTTTGCAAAGTCGCTCCACGGCATTTTTTCAAGAAATCACTCAAAAATTTGCGCCCAATGGCCTTTTTGCCTGGACCTATGGATGCGTTGGTTTCCTCCTTTTCTGGGGAATTTTTGCTTGGCCGATTTATGGGCTTTACCGCGACTTTGCAAATGCGGCACTCGGCGTCTCGCTACACAATCAGCTCACTCTCAGCACTTTTCCCTCGGGTGCTTTTTCCGTCCTACTCACCACGGCTCTGCTAGCACTCGTGCCGATGGGATTTTTCCTCCTGCTCACACTCGCTTTGGCAACTCGAAAAAGCAAAGTAAACGCCTGCATCCATGAACTCCGCTCCACTCACGAAGAAGAACTCGACCGCCTTACAATATCGCATCAACTCGAAGTCGAGTTCAGCGAGCCACTAGTAGATGCCTGCCGACAGCTCCTCTCAAAAAAATAACACAGAATTTTTATAATAAATCTTTTGCGAAAAATGCCTGCGTTTCTCCCGATGTAAATTTTTCCACTGCCTCGGAAAGTAAATCGCAACCGATCCCCGGCGTGGTGCGAACAGCCAGAAAGCCGGGACGCGAAAAATCAATCGCCGGAGTAACAATATCCTCGGCAAAAGATCGGTGCCACGCCGACGTATCCCCCGCTATCGAAAAATTTGGGAGCGAAGCCAAAGCCAAATTTTGAGCCCTTCCTACACCAAGCTCCAACATCCCCCCACACCAGACCGGTATATTATGATCCTGACATAAATCATGCAGCTCTTTGGCGCGACGTAATCCTCCCACACGCCCGATCTTAATGTTTATAATGCGACAACTCCCCAGCGAAATGGCTTTGCGAGCGTCTTCAACAGAGTGAATGCTTTCATCCAGACAAATGGGCGTTGCCATCTCTTTTTGCAACACAGCATGATCCACAATATCATCGTGACCGAGTGGTTGCTCAATCATCATAAGGCCAAATTGATCCAATTTTTTCAGAAGTGAAATATCTTTTAAAGTATAAGCCGAATTTGCATCCACCATCAGCGGCAAATCTGAGCCGAAGGTATTCCGAATTTCCCGAAGGAGCTCAATATCGAAGCCCGGCTTGATTTTTACTTTTATCCTTCGATATCCCTCCTTCACAAACCCTGCCACCCTCTCAAGAATACGCTCGATGGAGGCTTCGAGGCCTATGCTCACACCCACGGCAATTTCTTTTCGAGTGCCACCCAAGGCCGCAGATAGCGAAATTCCTTTTTGACGACACCAGAGATCCCACACAGCACATTCCAAACTTGAAATAGCCATTGTATTTCGCCGAATGCCGGCAAAAATATCTGCCACTTCATTGGGATGAGAAATTTCTCTCCCCAGCAGCATGGGAATCAAATATTCCTCAAGCATACTTTTCACGGACCCCGGAGTTTCCTCGCTGTAAAAGGGGCCAAATCCCGCGACATCTTCCGCATACCCAACGGCCTCACCACTCCCAACGGTCACCAGAGTGGTCTCACGATGAGTTGTTCGGCGAAGGCTCGACTCAAAGGGCGTCTTAAGAGGAACACGAAGGGGGCGCAATGTAACAAAATCAATCCTCATAAAAGGCTCGCCGATAAAATGCCAAAAGGTATTTTTTTTCCAGAATTTTTTCGAGCACAGACAGGATTGTCTGTGCCAGCTATTTGGCAAATCCAAACAATTCATGCAAGGCTGGATGAACTCCCGTAGTCCCCGAAACGACATTCTCTCTCCCTTCTACACGTGCCTTGGCATCGTTGGCTACTTAAGTATTTATTTTATCAATACAAAACATAATTATTATCAATTTTATAAATAGTAAATTTTAGGCTATTCTTTGCTCATGTTTATTTTATTTCTCACTCTCGCAGTTGTATTTTTAGCACTGTATTTTTCTCGTTTTAGAAAACAGATAAATGATCGGCTCAACGGTCAAGACGTGCTCATCAAAAATTTACGGGCAGATTATGAAAGACTGCGAACGCAATCCGATAAGGGCGAAGAGGCGTTTTCTTTATCGAGAGAAAGCATCATTCCCGAGGAAAAAGTAGCTTTTAAAGTAGGCGTGAAGCCGGCTCTGAAAAAAATTCTTCCCCCGCCACTCCCCGCGGATCGGGCTCGGGATTTACCGATAGAGAAAACGAAGGCCGAAGTGCCTCGGCAAACCGAACCGGATTCGCCTCGCGTGACGTTTCGCTGGCGTTTACTTTTGGAAAAAATCAAGCTTTGGCCACCATCGGGCGAGACGGCGGAGGCCGCTATTGCAGGCTGGTGGCTTACACGAATCGGACTGATGCTCTTTATCATAAGTGCCGTCTTTTTCGGTGTGCGTATGGCGGAAAATACACCGCCTTGGATGCGGACAACAACTTTGCTGGGGATTTCGTTTGGCATGACGGCTTTTGGGCTTTGGTTGGAAAAACGCACCCGTGCCTTTGGTCGGATGATTTCGGCAGGTGGACTCGGGTTAGCTTATTTTACAAGCTTTGCGGCCTTTGCCTTGCCAGCAACGAAAGTGATCGCCGATCCTGTCGTTGCCGTTGCGGTGCAGGTTGGCGTGCTTTGTTTGGCTTTTGTCTGGAGCTTATGGAAGCGTGACGAAGGTGTTGCTGCCATGACGATTGTTTTGGGTTACGTCTCAGCTTGGTTCTCGGTTCATCACGATTTACAAAATTTCGCGATGGTCGGCCTGCTCATTCTTGGCGTGGGTGCGGCATTCCTTTTTGCTCAAAAAAATTGGCGTTGGCCGATGGCTTTTGCCCTCGTCGGTTCGTGGGGTGGTTTTTGTCTTTTAGGAATTGTCGAATGGTCAGCGACAAACGCAGCAGTTCCTACATTCTCGGTCTTGCTCGGGTGTTTGACTATTTTGCTTTGCGCTTTTGAAGGGGCCTGCTTGTGCTCTGCGAAGCAGTTGCTCGGCGTGGAGGCGATGCAAAATCGTGAACGTACTTTGAACCGCTGGTTAACGCTAGGTAATAGCTCGCTTGGTATCTTGGCGAGCGCATTGGTGATTCAACTTACATGGCCGGAGCAGCTAAAGTGGCTCTATCTCGGCTTCGCTATTTTGTTCATTGGGTTTACGACGGTGCGTCATTTATGGACGAAAGATGCTGGGATCGTACAGACCTTCTTTTTTAAAACGAGTGCGCTGATAGCATTATATTTTGTAGCTGAGTTTGACGGGCCGGTTCGTTGGCTGGCACTCTCTCTTCAAGCAGGCACGGTGCTGTGGGCATATCACCGGAGTCGTTTTCGCTGCTTGGAATTGGCGGCGACACTTATTTTTATGGCGGCGTTTGGATCGGTGCTGCGAGATTTATTTTGGGAGTCTATAGATGTAAATCTCGTGCATCTCGTGGTGGGTGGGTTTTCTCTGAGCGGTCTTTCGGCTGTGCTTGCGCTGCATGCCGTATGGACCTCTCACTTGGTGAGCGTGCGCCCGTCTTGGGATTGGTCTTGGGCAGATTTTCGCGCTATGGGACGTTGTTTGCTCGGTGTGGGAGTTGGGTTATTGGCCTTTTATTTGGTGAGGCAGGCGGAATGTTTTGAGCTTTTTATGCAGAATTTTTCGTTTATTTTAATGGCGGTGGCTCTTGCTGCCCCGGCGTTTGTTTTTAAAAAATTTGCACCGATAGCCGCTGCCAGCGCGGTCATTATTCCGGCGTTTTTTCGATGTTTTGACATGGCGGGTGAGATGTCTCAAACATCGCCGGCGATCTTGCTGACTTTTGTATTTGGAAGCGTCGGGTTAGCGGCCAGCGAAATGATTTGGCGGGGCTGGCGGCGGGAATGGATTTTTGGACATACGGCTAGAGCAATCTTTTCGGGCTTGGGCTTATTTGCCTTCTTTTTGGGATTTTATCGTTGGATGGAGGGATGCGATTTTTCTGCCGGAGTTGATATGCTGATGGCGGCAGGTTTTGCCATTGTTGCAGGGTTGACGCTCTGGAGATTCTCGTGCCCGTGGTCGCCGGAGTGGGCTTCCTAGTCGCCTCGGACCGGTTATGTATGGTTGTGGATTTTGGCTTTTTTTGCGGGTTTATCGACAATGATGTTGGGCGTTGTCGCTCGACAAAATGATTTTATGGAAGGACCGCTAATGTGTGCTTTGGCTGCTATTTTGTTTGCTTCAGCATTTTTTACCCGAAAAGCTGCGTCGGCGTTGGCAGGTGCTTTCCCTTTGTGCTTTGGCATCTTTTTATATCTGGATTATTTTACGGATGGCATTCCGGCGTATCAGCATTTTGCAGTAGCTGTTGGGATGATTCTCATTATAGAGAGCACTGCGTTTGTGTTTTTTAAAAAAACACGTGATGCTCAATCTTTCGTGATGCTCGGTGTGTTTGAGTGGCTCTTGCATGTGTCGGCTGCATTTGTACTCTACGGATTATTTCGCACGCAGTTGCCGACAGACGGCTTATTTTTTGCTTCGACATTGGCGGCATTTGCCGTGGCAGCACTTGCGAGTCGTTTTCCGATGCGTGCGCTCATGCCGTCTTCGAGCGTGCCGTTTTTGTTAGCCCTCTATTATATTTTAAAGCATGATGAGCTATTTGCTTCTACACCGCTTGGACATCCGCTGTTGTGGATTGGC
>JBKEAD010000174.1:0-11123 GCA_047971915.1 Chthoniobacterales bacterium | reverse complement strand
GTTGCTGCCATGGAAAAAGCGTAAACCTTTTATGCGATCTTGCCAAGTGCCTACTTGCGCAACATGTCAATTCGGGTGCAAGTAGGGTTGGGTGATCGTGGAGGCAAAACGGAAATCGGCCCAGCGTTTTTTATATAATTCGCCCGCCGAGTTTTTTTGGTCCGGCACTATTATCAGTAGGTATTAGAAGCGTTGCAGTTTTGTCGAATATAAATCCAACCGATGTGGAGGTATTTTCATTACGAAAATCAAGATGCCCTCGTCTAATAGTTTCTAGAGTTACATTATCTTTTATATAAGCCGGATCACCTACTGAAGTAGTATTTCGACTTATATAAGATATACGGATGGTGCCATCTCCGCCCGCACTTGTATCTGTAATCGTATAGCCGCGAGCATAGATCATACCTAAACTGCTTCCCGAGCCAAAGTCATAGGTGTAGCTGTTTAGATCGACAGTCAGATCAGAGGGTGCCCTGTATTAGAAAAGCGATTGGCTGAGTTGTCGCGCGTTGTAGTTAGGTCGCCGCCGAGTTGGATAGACAGTGATCCGCCGCCGCTATTTTCTATACTGTTTATTCCTGCATTCGTTCCCGAAGCATCCGTGATGCTAATAGCATTGCTTGTTGTATTTAGAATATAAGCACCGTTGGCACCTGAGGGAACGCCATTATCCCAGTTTCCCGAATCGCTCCAACTACCGGAGGTGACAGAGTTATCCCATGTGGTTGCGGCATTTGAGGGTGCTGTTGTTAGAAAAGACATTGCCAGAATTCCGCCTGCTATGGAGGAAGTCCGGGCAATTTTACGTAGGTTTATATAGGTGTTTGTTTTCATAGAATGGATGTGAGTGAGGGGTTTAGTTGTGTGTTTGGTATCGGAGAAACGGGGATAAGTTCGGTCGCTGCACCGTCGGGTGCTATCGTGCGCCCGCAGGATTTTCTGAAGACGAGTGTGGAGGAAAAAAATTGACGTTCCGGCACATTCTTTTCTTTTCGAATTTTGGAAAGGAGCGTCTTTACGGATGTGGCCGTGGCTCCATCCAAATCTTTTTCGACGGTGCTCAAACCGTAGAGCGGAAATTCGCCGAATAAGTCATTATCTCCTCCAGTAACAGCCAAATCTTCGGGAATACGCAGGCCAGCTTCAAAAGCCGCAGTGAAGACTCCGAAGGCCACCCGATCATTAAAACAAACGATGGCATCCGGTATGTCATCCATTGCGAGAACTCGTTTGGCCGCACGGTATCCCGTGATCGTAATGTCTTCTGTAATAGAATGAGCAGCCATGCCGAGGATTATCCCTTCCGCTGAGGCAGTCCAGGGAATACGACTTCCCGTGAGATCTTTACTCGAAATAGCTTGCACGGGAGCAAAACCTTGCAGTGCCGCTGCAAAACCTTCGCGGCGAAGGCGAGCCGGACGACTCGCATCCTCGTCGCCTACAAAAAGCATCACGCGCTGATTTTTCAGCGCGAGCAGATGCGAAGTCATCGCAAAATACGCCGCCCTCGCATCGTCCGCGATGAGCGGAATATTCAATTTCCCATTTCCGTAGAGCGTCACTGCCGGAATGTCAGCTTTGGCTAAAATTGCCGTATATTGTGGGCCAAAGGCCTCGACCATGTGAGAAATAATCACGCCCTCCACGCGAGCTTGGATGACCTCTGCAATGACACGCTCAATGTCTCCGCCGTGCCAATTTAAATCGATCGAAAGGTAATCGTATCCCTCTTCATTGATAAAGCTGGGAAGCTTTGCCTGAACTCTCTGCGAAATTTCTGAAAAAGAGCCTAAATTTATAACTCCGATAAGGTTGCTTCGCCCTCGTTTTATGGCGCGAGAGATACGATTCTCTTGATACCCCAGTTCTTTTGCCGCTTCCAAAACCTGCTTGCGCGTTTTGTCGCTATAGCGATACCCATCCTGACCACCAAGGATATTTGCAACGGTCTTCGTGGACATGCCAACGTGCTCTGCGACTTTTTTCTGGGTAATCATTAGGTTTGTTCTTCGAAACGGGGATTCTTAAAAGAAAGTAGAGTAGGAACGTTCCTACAAACTAGGAAAAAAGTCAACGAAAATTTAAAATAAAAATTTAGTAACGCATTTAACAGAAAACTGGTTTCCGGAAGTGCCCACAATTCTAAATTTTTGTAACCGCTTACATTTTTCTTGTAACCGCTTACAAAATCATTCACATTCTCATCCGAGCTTTACTCCCACCTTAATGAACATTCGCAGCTTTTCCGAAGAAATCGGCCTCTCTACGGCCACGATTTCCCGAGCGTTTTCGGGGCGGGGCGTTATTGATCCGGCTACTCGCGAGCGTGTGCTCACGGAAGCGCGTCGTTTGAATTTTACTCCAAACATCCTTGCCCGGCGGCTCTCTCGCCAGTCCAGCGGTGTCCTTGGTCTTTACTATTGTTTTAGCGAGGAACCTGTTTTCGATTATTACAATATGGAGCTTGCTCAAGAGATTGCGAAAGCTGCCACCGTTGTGGAATGCGGTCTTCATTTAGAGCTCATCTCCCATCGTCACCGTCATCACGACAACACGCTGACTCAGCTTGCTTCATTGACGCAAGGCAAGTCAATTGATGGTCTCATCCTCGTCTCCGATGGCAATGAGAGCACAGAAAAACTCCTCGCCCAGGTCGGCTCTACTCCGACGGTTATATTAAGCGGAGAAATCCAAGAGCCGCCTCCCTGCCATACCCAAGTCATTATTGATTTCGAACCCGGCATCCAAGCGGCCGTCGATCATCTTGTAAAAAATGGCCATACTCGCATCGGCTACTTTCGCGGTCATGTAGATAATGGAAAATTTCCTGCAATCACAAAAGCACTTGCCACGCACGGCCTGAGCCTTGCAGGACGTATCGATGGTTACGGGCCAAAATCTTTTCAAGACGGAGAGAGAGCTTTTGCCGCTTGGCATGCTGATGGGCTGACAGCCGTGATTTGCGCTACCGATATTTTGGCACTTGGTGCCATGCGATCCGCCAACGCTTACGGCGTTTGCATCCCCAAAGATTTCTCTATCATTGGCATTGATGATCTTGCCATCGCATCTTACTCTACCCCTTCTCTTTCCAGCATCGGGGTTCCGCGAGATACCATCGCACGCTCGGTCATAGATATACTTTTAAAAATAATAAAATCTCGCAACGGCAAAGCCGCTTCTCCCTCCTCGGCTCACACTCCTCCTCCGATTTTCATTCCAACCTATTTCACTGCCAGAGAATCCTCCGGCATTCCCTCCGTTAAAATATAAAACAACACAAACAAACCCCTAAACCTATAAAATAATAACCCTATGAAACTAAAATATACCCTCATGACAGTTCTGGCCTTTGCCGGATTTACCCTATCATCTCAAGCCGCCAACATTATCATTGACGGCGATTTCTCCGACTGGGCAGGTGTGCCTATTGCATATAGCGACCCTAACGAATCGCTTGCACATGATATTAGTACGATTCAAATAACCCACAACGATACCCATGTGTTTTTTCGAGTCAGCTACTTTAGCTCCATAAACCCAAACTCTGGTTCCGGCCTCTATTTAGCTATTGATAATGATAGTAATCCGGCTACAGGATTCGATATCTTTGGATTAGGTCTAATCGGCTCTGAAGGGGGATATCAAAACGACTTCCCATTTCAACAGGCTACTGGCGTATTCAATACAGGAGCAACTACAGATGCTGCTATCGCGATCAGTCCTTATGCCGTTTCCACAGTCTCTCAGGAATTTGGCGTCGCACGCGATGCTATTATAGACACAACTAACGGTGATTTATTATTCCCGAATGCATCCTTTAATTTCGCCGCCTATTTTACGGATAATGGCAGCGACTTTGCAGGAGTCGTATCCTATACCATTCCCGAACCATCCAGCACGATGCTCATCGGAGGTGGACTTTTTGCCCTGATCTTCTCAGCGCGGCGGAAAAAAATTTGCTAATTCCATAATACTTCATGAGGAAACAGCCACATCGCCTTTATCTCGCTTTTACGCTTACCGAGCTGCTTGCTGTCCTAGCTATCGGCAGCGTCCTTAGCCTTTTGCTGGTAAGCTCAATGGATGGGATAAAACAAAGCAGCGAGGTGGCCCGCTCCATTTCAAACCTTCGCACGATGGGAAGCGGCATCTATCTTTACGCCAATGAAAACAGTGGCCGCCTCCCCGTCTGGCACGACTACACGCTAGGAAAATACTGGTGGGAGCAACTATTGCCCTATGCAGGAAATAATACACATGTCTTTCACAGTCCGGGACATGTCCAGTTCAACGATGCGACTCGCGATACGCTTGCCGAGTCGATTTCTTATGGCTGGAACTATCAAGTAGCCGGGCGGCATCGTGGAGATCCCTCAATGGATGGCGACTATGGATTTACCGTTGGCGGCTACCCGACTCCCAGCGAATCGCTAGTCATCGCAGAAGGTTCCGACGAGCATTCTTGGGGCTTTATCACCGTCGATAAACCTCCTAGCGCGAAACGTTATAGCGGCAAGGTGCCATCGCTTTTTATGGACAGCCATGTTGCCGTTCTCAAGCAGGAAGAGTTTTTGCAAAACGACCCTTGGTTCATTCCTCATACTCCCATGGAAGAATAGAAAATCTCTATCATCTAAAAAAATTTATCTCTTATGAAAAATATACTCCTCTCGTCTCTCAGCGTCGCACTTTTTGCAGTGACTTCGATTTATGCCGAGCCATTCACACAAGACGGTGAAGCTACCCAGTCCGCTGCCCCGCCCACAGCTACTCTCGTCTCTGCCAACGCGGAGGATCTCGACGGCACCCTCACCATCACCGTCGAGTCTGTCGATCCCGACATTACCCCGTGGACGCATGTTTTTCTAGATACTGATGGCGAAGAAACCGGCTTTCAGCACGCCTCAAACGTAGCTGCCGGCAAAGGTCTCGACATTCTTTTGGAAGGAAATATCGCCTACCGTTTTTCCGGCGAAGACCCTACCGCATGGAATTGGAAACAAATCCCGGACGTTGTCGTCGAGCGAAGTATTTCCGGAAATACGCTGACGGTTTCGCTTCCTGTCGCCGCACTCGAGCTTACTAAAGATAGTGCGCTAAAGGGATTTATCGCGACCTATGTAGAAGACTATGCTTCCACTCTCGACACCTTGCCTCGCGAAGATAAAAAATGGAAAATCTCACTCACGTCATCTGATAAATCCGCCGCGATAGAAATGGAGAAACCCCTCCCTGCACGCACAGACGCACGGGATGCTTTTAAAAAAATCCGCTCCTATAGCTGCTACTACGGCTCCGGTCACTCTGCCGATTTGCTTGCGCGAGATGCCTCTATCATCGAAACCAAAGCCCAGACTCCTGCCGATGTGAACGCCCTCCGCAAAACCGGACACCTCGCCATCGGCTACATTTCCATTGGCGAAGATGATGACTTTCGCATTGGCGACGGCAAAGGCCCCGGCGGCTATGACTCCGCCTACTTTGATCGCAATGAAGACGGCAAGGCCGACAAAAATGTGACGTGGAACTCCACCTACGCCAATGCCTCCTCTCCCGCGTGGCGTAAACATTTTTTAGAAAAAGCCCAGGCAATGGTGGACTCGCACGGCGTTGACGGTTTTTTTTTAGACACAATCGAAACATGCCTGCTCTATCCAGAGTCCTATGACGGCATGGTCAGCCTCATTAAAGAACTCCGTGAGGCCCATCCCGATAAAATTATCGTAATGAACCGAGGCTGGGACTTGCTCCCCGATCTCGAAAAAATTCCTGACGGGCTGATGTTTGAATCCTTTACGCTCAGCTACGATTTTGGAGACAAAAAATATGTAACCATGCGCCCCTCGGCATGGGATCACGGGCTAGAAATTTGGGAACGTCTTATCCGCCCCGCCCAAAAGAGCTACGGTCTCGTTCCACTCGCACTAGACTATGCGGAATCAGCCGATGCGGAAAACATTCCGCTCGCCTTGGATCGCGCAGCAACGCTCGGTTTCATCCCCTGCATCACCACAATAAATCTCGATGCCTTTTATAATATCGACCACAAAGCCACCCCCGATGACCGATGGCTCGCCCGCCAAGAAACCGCAGAGTCACGCAAGCTTACTTTAAAAAAAGCCAGCAATGGCTTTCCCGCTGGAGCCGTTATCAACCCAAGCTCAAATTACCCGGACTACTCGGTGAAAGCGATTGTGGATGGAATCGCTTCCGGCGAATCAAAGCAAAATCTTGGCTGGCGGGAGCGTGCATGGGCCTCGATGGAGCAGCCCGGTGAACATTCCTTGGAAATTACGCTTCCAAAACCCACGGAGGCAAAAAGTGTAGAAATCGCTTGGGCATGGGATGCGGGCAAAACGTTTCCGGCAAAAAATTTCCGTGTCGAGGTGCAGCCTGCCGGGGTAGTCGGCCAGTGGGCAACCGTCACGCATGTCGAAGATAATTCAAAACCCACAAATAACATTGCGTTGCCTGAGGGAGAATTTACCGGCCTTCGTATCGTCCAAGCTTCCGCCGGTGGAGCAAAGCTTCGCCCCAATCTCATGTGGGTCGAGCAGGTAAAACTACTCCCCTAAAATCCTCTTCTCTCCCGCAATCTGTCCATGCACGCACTTGACTGGGCGATACTGGCTACATCGCTTGTAGCCCTCATTATTGCTTGTGTTTTTGTTGGTCGCAGGTCGCGTGGTGTGACCGATTATCTCGTCGCCGGTCGCCTTGCGGGACGTTATTTGCTCACCCTCTCTGAAGGCATTGCCGGACTTGGAGCCATTACGATTGTCGGAACCTTTGAGGTGTTTTATTCCGCAGGGTTTGTGCCCGTCTGGTGGGGATATTTCCTAGCTCCTCTGGGCCTCATTTTAGCATTGAGTGGGTTTGTTATTTATCGTTATCGACAGACTCGCGCCATGACGATGGCGGAGTTTATCGAGATGCGCTACTCCTCGCGCTTTCGCTTATTTTTTGGCCTGTTTACTTTTTTATCCGGTGTGATCAACTACGGAATTTTTCCGGCTGTAACGGTGCGTTGTATAATGCAGTTTTGTCGGCTCCCCGATAGCGTTTCTCTCAGTGGGTTTGATTTACCTTTATTTCCAACCCTCATGGCACTCGAACTTATCCTTGCCATTTCGCTCGTGTGGCTTGGAGGACAAATTACGATTCTAGTTTCCGACTATCTGCAAGCCGTATTTAGTTTGCTCGTATTTTTAGCGATGATGCTGTTTTTTCTTTGGTGGATGCCTTGGAAAGACCTTATCGACGGGCTGGCGATGGCTCCCCTTGGGCAATCGATGCTTCATCCTTTTCGCGCAAATGACGCAGCCGATTTTACGCCGGCATATTATCTCATCGGAGCTTTTATGATCGTCTATACGACTCGTGCCTGGCAGGGAAATTCCGGATATAATGGCTCAGCGCGAACACCGCACGAGGCGCGTATGGCCGGCGTCTTGGCAAACTGGCGAGCTATGGCTCAAAATCTCGCGCTGCTTCTAATGCCCCTCTGTGTTTTCGCCGTTATGCACAATCCAAAATTTGCCGAGCAAGCCGCACTGATTGGCACACTTCTGAACGAGGTGAGCGACCCGGCGATCCGCACGCAAGTCACCGTCCCGGTCGCTTTATCCTGTATTCTACCAATAGGTTTTATGGGACTTCTCGCTACGACCTTGGTGGCCGCCGCCATTAGCACAGATAATACTTACCTACACTCTTGGGGGAGCATTTTTATTCAAGATGTCGTTTTACCACTTCGCAAAAAAGCACTCACGCCGCGCCAACACGTCATTCTCCTTCGTATGGCATCGCTGGGCGTTGCGGTTTTCGCATTTTTCTTCAGCCTGCTTTTTCCGCTCAAAGACTATATTTTTATGTTCATGGACGTGACGGGTGCGATTTTTCTCGGCGGTGCGGGTTCGGCAATCATCGGTGGACTTTATTGGCGCAAAGGAAGCACAGCAGGTGCTTGGGGGGCGATGATAACGGGTGCTTTTTTATCGGCAGCAGGCATTCTTATTCAACAACTATGGGTCGGCACTCTCGCTCCGTGGCTTCTCCGATACTGGCCCGATAATGCTTGGCTAATCGCCAATGCCGAAAGCTTTCCCTACAACGGACGCGAAATTATGTTTGCCGCGATGCTCTCGGCACTTGTGGTTTACATCACCATCTCACTTTTTAACCGCAAAAAATTCGACCTTGAAACACTATTAAATCACGAAGCCCAAGCTGCTCATGATGAAAAATCTACCCCTATTTTCGGCTGGCGCGAACGTCTCGCCGAGCTCATGGGACGAGGGCACGAGTTTACACGAGGCGACCGCCTGCTCTGCCGCCTCACACTCGCATGGACATTTTTTTGGTGGGGGCTTTTTGTCGTAGGTTCGATTCTCAACCTTCTCATAGATGTGCCAGATTCGCTATGGGCGGACTTTTGGTATTGGAATATCACCCTCACGGCACCCATCGCTTTTGCTGCCACAGTCTGGTTTCTGATCGGAGGTATAAAAGATTTCCGTAAACTCCTTTCCGACCTGAATAAATCCCATCAATGAAATACCTTCTGAAAATCAAAACTTGACTTTATCTATATCTTGACTAAATCAAGACCCCGTGATGACTCTTTCAAACAAACTCCGCGAGATGGATATACCCATCACAGCGCAGCGTTTGGCGGTCATGCGAACCGTAGAGAGTCACCCGCACACCACGGCAGATAAAATCATCGACCTAGTCAGCAAGGACATTGGCACCATCTCTCGGCAGGCTGTTTACAACGTATTGGCACTGCTAGAGCAAAAGGGGCTGGTTCGTAAAATCCAACCCGCAGGCTCCGCCGCACGCTACGAAACCCTCGTAGAAGATAACCACCAGCACCTGATCTGCCGTCGCTGTGGTAAAATGGTGGACGTGAACTGCTCTGCAAAAAAACTCCCAACCGTGCAAACTGCCGACCGCGCAGGCTTTCTCATCGACAGAGCCGAACTTATCTATTGGGGTATCTGCCCTGCCTGCCAGAAAAGTTAACCCCATCGCAAAATTACTTTTTCAAACCCAACACAAACCAACCAAAAATAAGCCATATTATGAGTAACGAATCCCAATGCCCCTTTCAACCCGCCGCCCCAAGTGGAGGTGGAACCACAAATCAAGACTGGTGGCCCAACCGCCTCAAGATCGAACTTCTGAGCCAACACGGTGATCGATCCAACCCCATGAACGAAGATTTCGACTACGCGGAGGAATTTAAAAGCCTCGACCTAGCTGAAGTAAAAAAA
The DNA here is from genome assembly GCA_047971915.1 of Chthoniobacterales bacterium. Lineage (GTDB taxonomy): Bacteria > Verrucomicrobiota > Verrucomicrobiia > Chthoniobacterales > JBKEAD01 > JBKEAD01. The sequence goes on along the minus strand of JBKEAD010000174.1, from coordinate 1,839 downwards.
GATCTGCTCGCGGTGATGACAAATTCGCAAGACTGGTGGCCCGCCGATTTCGGACACTACGGCCCGCTTTTCATTCGCATGGCATGGCACGCAGCAGGAACCTACCGCATCGGCGACGGACGCGGCGGTGCCGGACGCGGACAGCAACGCTTCGCCCCACTCAACAGTTGGCCCGATAACGTCAGTCTCGACAAAGCCCGCCGACTCCTCTGGCCCGTAAAGCAAAAATACGGACGCAAGCTCTCTTGGGGCGACCTCATGGTCCTCACCGGCAATGTCGCTCTCGAAAGCATGGGATTCAAAACCTTCGGCTTCGGCGGCGGACGCGAAGACGTCTGGGAGCCCGACCAAGATGTTTACTGGGGCAGCGAGACCGAATGGCTCGCCACGAGCGACAAGCCCAATAGCCGCTACTCCGGCGAGCGCGATCTGGAAAACCCACTCGCCGCCGTGCAGATGGGCCTCATCTACGTAAACCCCGAAGGTCCCGATGGCAACCCCGACCCGCTCGCTGCCGCAAAAGACATCCGCGAAACCTTCGCACGCATGGCCATGAACGACGAGGAAACCGTAGCTCTCATCGCCGGTGGGCATACCTTTGGCAAGTCCCACGGAGCCGGACCCGCAGACAACATCGGCCCCGACACCGAAGCCTCGCCGCTTGAGCAGCAGGGCCTCGGTTGGAAAAATAGCTTTGGCAGCGGCAAAGGCAAAGACGCCATCACCAGCGGCCTAGAAGTCACCTGGACCTACCATCCCACGCGCTGGGACAACGAGTTTTTTCACATTCTCTTTGCTTACGAATGGGAGCTGACAAAATCTCCCGCAGGTGCTCAGCAATGGCGACCGAAAAATGGTGCAGGCAGCGACATGGTCCCGGAGGCTTTCGGTAAGGGAAGCCGCGAACCACGTATGTTCACCACGGACTTATCGCTTCGTTTCGATCCTATTTACGAAAAAATCTCCCGCAACTTTTTGGCAAACCCCGATCAGTTTGCAGACGCCTTTGCGCGAGCATGGTTCAAGCTCACCCACCGCGACATGGGCCCCAAAAGCCGCTATCTCGGGACAGAAGTTCCGAGCGAAGACCTCATCTGGCAAGACCCCATCCCGGCTGCTGATTACGATCTCGTAGAAGCGAATGACGTAAAAGATCTGAAGAAAAAAATCGCCGCTTCCGGGCTGAGCGTAGCCGAACTCGTCTCCACCGCCTGGGCTTCCGCATCCACCTTCCGCGGTAGCGATAAACGCGGCGGAGCAAATGGTGCCCGCATCCGCCTCGCACCACAAAAAGACTGGGAGGTAAACCAACCCGAGCAGCTCGCCAAAGTTCTCGCGGCACTCCAAAAAATCCAGTCCGACTTCAACGCCGAACAAAAGGGCGGCAAGAAAATCTCACTAGCCGACCTCATCGTCCTAGCCGGTGGTGTCGGAGTCGAGCAAGCCGCTGTCGCCGCCGGGCACAAAGTGGAAGTTCCCTTCCGCCCGGGTCGCACCGATGCGACCGCAGAGCAAACCGATGTGGAATCCTTCGACGTGCTCGAACCTGTCGCCGACGGTTTCCGCAACTACCTGAAAGGACGTTTCTCTGTGGACTCGGAGCACCTCCTCATAAACCGCGCCCAACTCCTCACCCTGACCGCACCGGAATTAACCGTCCTCCTCGGCGGACTACGCGTTCTCGGAGCAAACGTCGGTGATGAAAAAGCCGGCGTCTTTACCGAGCGTGAAGGACAGCTCACCAACGATTTCTTCATCAACCTGCTCGACATGGAGACCGAATGGAAGCAGGCCTCCCCATGCGGCAACGCCTTCACCGGACACGACCGCAAATCTGGA
>JBKEAD010000066.1:0-4857 GCA_047971915.1 Chthoniobacterales bacterium | reverse complement strand
GTGGGGAGTTGACCGTATTGGAGTTCGGAGGCGCGGTTGAGGTCACCTCGGCGTTGGGCTTGCTCGAGTTCGGTTTTTAGGATTTCGATTTCTTCGGCGATTTTCTGGATGCGGCCTACGTATTCTTTTTCTTTGTGCCACTGGGTTTTGAGTTGGGTGGCGTTTTCTTTGAGGTCGGCGAGTTCGCGGTCGATTTTTTCGAGGCGTTCTTTGCTGGCTTTGTCCTTTTCTTTGTGGAGGGCTTGCTTTTCCATTTCAAGCTGCATGATTTCGCGCTCGATGCTGTCGATCTCGGTGGGCATGGATTCCATTTCGATCTTGAGGCGGGAGGCGGCCTCGTCGATCAGATCGACGGCTTTGTCGGGCAAAAATCGGTCGGAGATGTAGCGGTCGGAGAGAGTGGCGGCGGCGATGATGGCGGCGTCTTGGATGCGGACTCCGTGGTGAACTTCGTAGCGTTCTTTGAGTCCACGAAGGATGGCGATGGTGTCTTCGGGGCTGGGTTAGTTTACCATCACGGGTTGGAAGCGGCGTTCGAGAGCGGCGTCTTTTTCGATGTATTTGCGGTATTCGTCGAGGGTGGTGGCACCGATGGTGCGGAGTTCGCCTCGGGCGAGTTGGGGTTTGAGCATGTTGGAGGCGTCGGCGGAGCCTTCGGATGCGCCTGCTCCGACGATAGTGTGGAGTTCGTCGATGAAGAGGATGATCTCGCCGTTGCTGGAGGTTACTTCTTTTAAAAAGGCTTTGAGGCGATCTTCGAATTCGCCACGGAATTTGGCACCGGCGATCATAGCGCCGATGTCCATGGCGATGACGCGTTTGTTTTTCAGGGAATCGGGAACGTCGCCGCTGACGATGCGACGGGCGAGGCCTTCGACGATAGCGGTCTTGCCGACGCCGGGTTCGCCGATGAGGACGGGGTTGTTTTTGGTGCGGCGGGAGAGGACTTGCATGGCGCGGCGAATTTCGTGGTCGCGTCCGATGACGGGGTCGATTTTTCCTTGGCGTGCGGCGGCGGTGAGGTCGCGTCCGTATTTTTCGAGCGTCTGGTATTTGCCTTCAGGGTCTTGGTCAGTGACGCGTTGGTTGCCGCGGACGGCGGTGAGGGCTTTTAGGAGTTCAGCGTGGGTGAGGCCGTGGGCGTGGAGTTCTTTGGAGAGATTTGTTTTTCCGTCGGCTAGGGCGAGAAGGATGTGTTCGGCACTTAGGAATTGGTCGTGGAGCTTGGCCATTTCGCCTTCGGCAGATTGGAGGAGCTGCTGGAGTTCGCGACCGGGAGTTGCAGATGCGGGGCTGCTGCCGTGGACTTTGGCACGGGTGGAGAGAGTTTTATTTAGGATCTCGGTGATTTTGGTTGGGGGAATGCCGAGTTTTTCGAAAATGCTAGTGGTGATGCCATCGGGCTGCTGGATGAGCGCGAGGAGGAGGTGTTCGGGAGAGAGTTCCTGATGGTGGCTTTGCTCGGCGAGGCGAAGGCTATTTTGCAGGGCTTCTTGGAGCTTGGTGGTCATTTTGTCGGCTTGCATGATGTGTGCAGGATGACAAAATTTTGTGTGTTTTCAAGATTGGCTTCTGGGGCGATGAATAGATTTTTTGAGTGAGGGGAGTGTCACCATTGTAAGAGCCGTCTAAGAATCATTTTAAAGCGGATTTCATAAGTTTCTCAATCCAGTTCTGAACCTGCAAAGCATCCCGAATACGGCATCCCTCCGTGATACGCCCGTCCGTTGCTGCTCTTAGAAAATCACGTAAGACCGCCGCCAGCATCCCGCCGGATTCGTGGATTTCGAGATTTACCGGCCATTGCGTTTTCTGCTCATCCATCCAAATCCACGGCGCAGGATTCGTTGTCGTTTTGCTGTAAAAATCATTTCCAAAGACCTCCACCCGATCCCAGCCTTCTGCTGGCACGCCAGAGGGAAGCATCATGTGACAATGAAAAGTCGCCACATCATTAGCCAACGGTTTTTCAATTAAAACAGCCAACCCCGCATCGACTGCTTTCCGCGCAAGCGATAAATGCGTATCCGCCCGCGTCGCAATAACCACCGCATCCGCAATACGCTTTTCAATCAACTCATCAATCGAAGCAAAAACCGAAGCAACCCCAAGCTCCTTCGCTCATTTTGAAGCAGCCTCCACATTGGAGTCCACCAAAGCCACCAACCGAGCCTCCGGCAACCCGGCTAACGTCCGAGCATGAAGCACCCCAAACTCCCCCACCCCAACCACAGCAACTCGTAATATTTTATTCATTTTTATAAAGTATTCAAATCACTGCACACATCCTCGTGCATCTGTGAAGAAAACTTTTTCGACGACTCCATTGCGAATGCCAAGATAAAAATCGTGCTGATTAACCGTCGTACAAACATGATTTGGGATAATCCGTAAGCGGTCTCCGACTTTCAGAGTTTTTGCGCCGGAGAGAATATCGAGATGTCCATGCTCCTCGCTCATTTTAGAAAAAACGATTTCCGGAGAATGCTCTAAAATCCAGCCATAGCCCTTTCCATCGCCAGAGAGCCAAAGATCACCCGACATCGTTTTAGAACCGGCATCTACCACCGCTTTTCCCGGAACACGGCAACTCACCACGCTAGTCAAAACCGTCAGAGCGCATTCCTCACGGCTACACACGTCAATCCCGGTGTAATTACGATCATAAAAAACATAGGTTCCCGGACGCGTCTCATTTTGTCCATAGATGCGATGACTGGCCTTTGCAGTAGGCGTCGAGCCGCCGCTAACACGCGCTCTGGATATTCCGGCTTTATCAAAAAGGTGCAGTGTTTCTTCAACCGTGGCAGACATTTCACACAGAGCGGAATCCTGATCAGCAGGACGCCCCCAAACATGTCCGTAGTAGGTAAATAGCCCCTGCACATCGAGTTCGGGCAATCCGTCAAGTTCTTTTGCAAGCTCAACTGCCTCAAGCGGACTACTCACACCCGTGCGCAGCATTCCCAGGTCAAGATCCACCAAAGCATTAAAACGCACGCCACTTTTTCGTGCTTCACGAGCCAAGCCACAAGCTGTCTCCACGCTGTCCAGAGCCACGGTGATTTCATTATCTTCCGCAAATTCCGCAAGACGCTGCCATTTTTTATCTCCCCAAATCGGATAGGCCACGAGGATACGTTTGCCGCCGGCCTTGGCCATGACTTCAGCTTCCCGACTCTTTGCTACAGTCAAGCCGGCGGCACCAAGTTCCAGTTGTCTTTGTGCTATCGATATGGACTTATGTGTTTTGGTGTGTGGCCAGAGGGAAATATTATGAGCCGAACAATAGGCTGCCATGTCTGCAAGGTTCCGCTCCATACAATCCAAATCGACGAGTAAGACCGGCGTCTCAAGCTCATCGATTGGTTTTCCGAACAACGCTGTGTGAGAAGAAAATTTCATAACTCGAGCACAAGCATTTTTAAACACAAGCGTTTTGTAATAAATTAAAAAGACGCCGTACCTCCGAAACGATTACGTCATCCAACTCATAAGCCACCGGGCCACGAACTCTTGCACTGGTAAAAATGCCCTGATCCACAAGAAGTAGTTTTTCCACAGCAAGAAAAGCATCCAGATTCACCATGAGACTGATCAGCGTGCAAAGAGGGGGGTGAATCGCATTTACCCGCTTTTCATCCCCTCTTTCGAGCGCATTCCAAAGTTTAACGAGTGCCCACGGCAAGTCCGCTCCCGGCATCGTGCCAAGAATCCCACGACGATGACTTTCAACCAGAGCCATCCCACCGGTCCCCTCAAATATTCTGGCTTGCTCGTCTGTTGCTTTATGCAGAGCCGTCAGATTCAACCCGATCGGCTGAGCCTCTGGTTTAAAGAAAACGCGATCCCCGTATTCTTTGAAAATTCTCGCTTGGATAGAAATAGGAATCGGATTTCCAAGATATCCACTGGCGTCTTGCACGACGATTGGAATCTTTGTTCCTTCAATTAAAGCAGCAAAATAACGAAACTGCTCCTCGGGGCCGCAGCGCGTCTGGGAAGGCGGGATTGCCATGAGCGCATCCGCTCCGGCATCCTCCGCCGCCCGCGCATGGCGCAAAGCCTGACACATACTTTCATCGCCAACACTACCAACGACTGGACCACGCCCTGCACTCATCCGCACCAACATAGCATGCAGCGCATCTCGCTCTGCATCGTTCAGACGCTGAACTTCAGAAACCATTCCAACCACCAAACCCTGCACACCAGACTCATAAAGCCAATCGACTTCTTTCTGTAAAATAGCCTCATCAATGGAGAAATCTTCTTTGAAAGGAAGCTGCACAACCGGCAGAACACCGGAAATTGTTTTATTTTTCATAATTTAAAAAAAATTTATAGACACTTACCAAGCTCCCGTGCGCAAAGGAAGGGGGTCTTCGAGTTTCATCAATTCGATAGCATAGCGTCCATTGGTAGTGTAAAAAAACATCTGTAAAAGCAATCAACAACATCCCACAGGGCGCAAGCCCGATGGAGCGTAGCGGAATCGGGCTTGCGCCCTAGACCGCCACCCCATCAAGGGAGTTGAAGCAGCCGTTCAAGGCCATTAGTCTGAAGGTGAAAACTAGAAAGACAACAACCATGAACGACCAAATTAAAACTACACTCCACGACCAACTCATCTACACCCTTTTCACCGAAGGACTCAGCCAAGGACTTGTAACCATCGCCCAAATCCTCATGAACGCCGCCATGCTCCTCGAACGCGAAAACCACATCGGTGCCGCCCCCCTACCAACGTGACACCGAACGCAACGGCTATGCCAACGGCTTCAAACCCCGAACCTACCAAACCTCCCTCGGCACCCTCCAACTCGCCATCCCCCAAGTCCGCGATAGCGACACTCC
>JBKEAD010000128.1:0-4692 GCA_047971915.1 Chthoniobacterales bacterium | reverse complement strand
GGGGCCGGGTGGTGTGGAGGGGGAGGGTTTTTCTAGGTTAGCCTTGAGTTTAGAGAGTTCTCCCGATAGTGGGTGAGTGATCTTTGCTTGTAAAAGGTAGAGGGATGTTTTTTTGTGATGTCGGAATATACCAATAGTTTATTGAGAACGAAGTTGTTTTCTCCTGTTTTTTGGGGACTGCTTTTGTTGCTGGTTGGAGTTTTTTATTATGCGAGCTATTTTCGGATGGGTTTGAATTTAGGAGGTGAGGGGGGGACCGTGGCGGTGGTAGCGATGCGGTTGAATGAGGGGCAACGGCCTTTTATCGATACGTTTTTGGGTTATAATTTGATGTGGTTTTTTCCGGTGGCGTGGCTTTTTAAAATGACCGGGCCGGATTATTTTGTGCTACGTTTTTTCTTTTTTTCGATTTGTTTGAGCACGGGATTGATGGGGTATTTTTTGCTTTGGCGGATGACTCGGTGGGCGTGGTTTGCGTTTCTTTTTGCGTTGTTGATTGTATTGATTCCGGGGATGCAATTTAGAAATTACATGGGTTTTTTGGTAGTTTTGAACTTGCTGCTATTGTTTGAGAGTTTGTTGTTTGTAAAGCCGTTGGCTTCTCGGTGGTGGCGGTTTTGTTTGCTAGTCCTTGCGGGATTGGGATTGGGGTTGACTTACCTTGTGCGGATTGATTTGGGAGTATTTTTTAGTGTTTTGTATGGGGGTGCTTTGTTTGTTTTGGCTTTGGCTCCGGGGGAGGTTTTGCGTGTGGCGTTTCTGCGTCGTTTGGGGCAACTTTTGCTTATTTATCTTTTTGCTTTTTTGTTTCACTTACCGTTTTATGCGGATGCGAAGGAGCGGGGTTATGCGGATGCTTTTTTGGAGCAGTATACGCTTTGGCCGACTTTGATTTGCTATAATCTTTCGCTGGAGTGGAATCGGGTGTGGGAAAAAATTTCGCCGAAAGCGGTTGAAAATACGTCTATGGTTGATGAGGTGTCTGTGGAGGGAATGGTGGTGACGGCTGTTTCTGAGGCGGAGCCTCGGCAGGATGAGGACGCGGAGGCGAGTGTGTTGAAACGGCGTCCGTTGAGTGATGTGGTGAAGTATAAGAATTTTAAAAATCAGGCGGCAATTTTATCTTTGTATTTGCCGCTGCTTTCGGCGGCCTTGTTGGTTGCTGTGGGAGGTGGCTTGTTGGTGTTTGGGTGGCTGCGGCGAGATCGAGTCGGATTTGATGAGGGGTTGTGGATTTTGTTGATGACAGGTGGGGCACTGACTTTATTTGCGCAGTATTTTTTCTTTCGTCCCGATCCGCCGCATTTGAGCGAATTTATGGTTGGGTTTTCGTTGGCTATCGGAGCTTCGATTTTTATTTTGGTGCGGCGGGGATGGCTTTTGAAATTTTCGTTAGCGAGGTGGATTGGTGTTATTTTGTTTACGGCGGTTTTGATTTTTAATTTGGTTGCTTATGCGGCTCATTGTCTGGGGCGTGAGTCGGCGGGGGGGCGTTTCGTGATAAATGGGAATGTGAAGGAGCTCGTTGCTTCGAACGGGGTGCATGTTTTTGTAAGGGAAAAAAATTATCCAATTTTGCAAGGTTTGCATGATTCGATTGTTAAAAACTCGCTCGAATCGGATTACGTGATTTGTTTTCCGTATAGTCCGACGGTGAACTTTATGACGAATCGTCGTTCTTATTTATGGAACCTGTATATTGATGATGTGACGGTTTATGATAGTTTTCTGGACGATGCGATTGTGGAAATTGATGAGAAAAAACCTAGGGTTATTTTGGTCGATAATAGGGCGATTAATCGCACGGAATTTTCTCGTTTTAAAAACTGGGCGGCAAAATTGTATAGGCATATAAAGGCGAATTATCGCTTGGAGGGTACTTTTGGAGAGAACGAGATTTTTGTTTTACCTGCAGAAAGTAAGTAGATTGAGGAGCGCTCTAGAGAGCAAGTGGAGATGAATTTTCTTGTGAAGTTCTAGAAAAGTTCGCGAAGGTGACGTAATGGAAAAAAATCAGAAACCTGTTTGTCTTATCACGGGAGCATCGCGTGGGATTGGTCGAGGAATAGCTTTAGAACTCGCGTCGCGTTGCTCTCATCACTTAATTATAAATTTTGCAGGCAATGAGGAGGCGGCAAAAGAGTGTCTACGCTTGTGTGCGGATGCGTCAGATGGAGAGGTGCAAATCGAGATTTGCCAAGGCGATATTTCCCTTGCTTCAGATCGAGATCGATTGCTGGCCTTTGCGATGGAGAAATTTGCTCGGCTCGATGTGTTAGTAAACAATGCAGGGGTCGCTCCAAATGTGCGTGCGGATTTACTAGAGGCTGGGGAGGAGAGTTTTGATCGTTTGATTTCGATTAATTTAAAAGGCCCGTATTTTTTGAGTCAAGGTGCTGCGAAGCTAATGCTGAAGACAGATGCCTTGCCGGGTGCGTCTCAAAGTATCATTAATATAACAAGTATTTCGACCTATACGGCCTCAATAAATCGGGGGGATTATTGTGTGGCAAAAGCGGGGCTGGGGATGATGACAAAGTTGTTTGCTGCACGTTTGGCTGACGATGGAATCGGAGTTTATGAAATTCGTCCCGGTATCATTCAAACTGACATGACCGGACCGGTGAAAGAAAAATACGACAAGCTTTTCGAGGAAGGAATTACTCCGATTCGTCGTTGGGGACAACCCCGGGATATAGGGCGTGCGGTCGCAGCTATTTGTGCGGGTGATTTTCCGTATAGCACAGGTGAAGTTTTCAATGTGGACGGCGGATTTCACCTAAAAACACTTTAGGGCGCAGCACGGTTTGTGAAATTTGCTTTTTTACTCCCCGTCTTCTCCACCTTCGACAATTTCGATTTGCTCCGGGGAGGTCATTACGACTTGAGGCGTCTCGTTACGGTAAAGTTTTAGCATTCCTTTCACGCGCACCTTCTTTTTTTCGTAAATGTTAAAAGCTTCTGGAAAGGCCGAATAATCTTTTTCGTAGATCAGTGCTACGAAACCTTCTTTTTTAGGAAGGCCAATATTGATGAACGTGATGGAGTTACTTTTTGTCCGTCCGATTTCTGTGACAAAACCTTCTACGACGACTTCGGTGTCAGCGTGATCGCGTAGTGTAGTGAGATCTGTCGCATCTAGGATTTTTGGTTCTTCTTGAGCTAGTCCACTAGTTGCAAAGCTTAGCAAGACGAGAAGGGAAAAGAGGTTTTTCATAGGGCTATGATCTCTACAAAATTTTGCCCCGAGATGCACGGGAAAATAGTATGAGAAAATTTATCGGTAATTTCTTTTAAAAAAAGCACAGAATCAAAAGTTGATCTCCTTCGCCTTTTTAAGCACACTCCCTCCTTTTATTTTATGACCGTTTCCGCTTCCGACTCCGCCGTTTTAGAAAATATCCGCCCCTTCATCGCACCCGTTGCCGCTGAGCTAAAGCTAACCGAAAACCAAGTCCTCGCCACCGCTCTCCTCCTCGAAGAAGGCGCCACCGTCCCCTTCATCTCCCGCTATCGCAAAGAAGTCACAGGCTCTCTCGACGAAGTCGCCGTCACCAACGTCCGTGATCGCCTCACCCAGCTAAAAGAAGTTCACGCCCGCCGCGAATCCATCCTCAAATCCCTGACCGAACGCGACCTCCTCACACCCGAACTCAAAGAAAAAATCACCGCAGCCGCCACCCTCACCAAGCTCGAAGACATCTACCAACCCTTCCGTCCCAAACGCCGCACCAAAGCCACCATCGCAACCGAACGCGGACTCCTCCCGCTCGCCGACATTCTCTGGCAGCAAGACCCCGTTACCGACCCGCTCAAAGAAGCCGCCGCCTTTATCGACACAGAAAAAGAAATTCCCACCGCCGAAGACGCCCTCGCCGGAGCGCGAGACATCCTAGCCGAACGCATCAGCGATGACGCCCAAGCCCGCAACGACCTCCGCCAACTTTTCTGGAACGAAGCTGAAATCAGCTCCAAAGTCCTCACCGGCAAAGAAACCGAAGGAGCCAAATTCAAAGACTACTTCGACTGGAAAGAACCCATCAAAGACGCTCCCTCCCACCGCGTCCTCGCCATGCGCCGAGGCGAAACCGAAGGCTTCCTTCTTGTCCGCATCCAACCCTCCGAAGACCGCGCCCAAAACATCCTCAAAGGGATTTTTGTAAAAAATAACTCCCCCGCAAGCCAACAAATCGAACTCGCCGCCGAAGACTCCTTCAAACGCCTCCTCAAATTTAGCATGGAAGGCGAAACCCGCCTTTCCCTCAAAAAGAAAGCCGACGAAGAAGCCATCCGCGTCTTCACCGAAAACCTCCGCGAACTCCTCCTCGCATCCCCGCTCGGTCAAAAAAACGTCATGGCCATCGACCCCGGCTTCCGCACCGGCTGCAAAACCGTCTGCCTCGACGCCCAAGGCCAACTCCTCCACAACGACATCATCTACCCCGAAACCGGACGCGCCGCCGAAGCCGCCACCAAGATCAAAGGCATGGTCACCCAATACAAAATTGAAGCCATCGCCATCGGCAACGGCACCGCCGGACGCGAAACCGAACTCTTCGTCCGAGGCATCGGCCTCCCCGCCAGCATCGCCATCGTCATGGTAAATGAATCCGGCGCATCCATCTACTCCGCCTCCGAAGTCGCCCGACAGGAATTTCCCGACCACGACCTCACCGTCCGCGGAGCCGTCTC
>JBKEAD010000057.1:0-54360 GCA_047971915.1 Chthoniobacterales bacterium | reverse complement strand
CGAATGGCTCGAATCCCTTATCGGTCCTCAAAAAGAAAATGCTCAGACATGGGAAAAACTGCAAGTGATGCCTCGGGTTCGTGAGTTTATTTTGCAGGGTTCGGAGCTGCCTCCGCTGCTTTTTACTTGTGGGACGGAAGATTATCTCCTCGCGACCAATCGGCGTTTTGTCGATGAAATCAAAGCGATCAACGCCCAAAATCCGTCTCATCCGATACGTTTTGAATATCGTGAATCGCCCGGTGGGCACGACTGGCACTATTGGGAAAGTCATGGTGCCGAAATTGCAAAATTTCACTGGCAATACTTCAACGGAACAAAAGAATAAGAGCCCGTCTAAAACGCCTCCACCAGCCACGCTTTTAATTTTGCAAGGGCACGTCCTCGGTGGCTGAGCTTGTTTTTTACTTGGTCGCCAAGCTCTGCAAAGCTCTTGTTGTAGCCTGTTGGAACAAAGAGCGGATCGTAGCCGAAACCTCCTTTGCCATGCGGCTGGTTGGCTATCGCCCCCTCTACTGCAGCGGAAAAAGTTTTTAGCGTCTTGCCGTTTTTTGCTAGGGCTAAGGCACAACGAAAGCGTGCGTTTCGCGTCACGTCATCATACGCCTCCAATCGCTTTAGCAAGAGCGCGTTATTCGCTGCATCGTCTCCGTGTGTTCCGGCAAAACGTGCCGATAAAACGCCGGGCTGTCCGCCTAGGGCATCGACCTCGAGCCCGGAGTCATCTGCTAGGACGAAGCCGTCGAAGTGGAGCGAAGCAGCTTCTGCTTTTAGCGAGGCATTTTCCTCAAAAGTTTCTCCAGTTTCTTCGATTTCGGGAAAAGATGTTTCTTTATCTAAAAAGTTCAGTCCGTGAATTTGAAAGCCGGTTCCCAGAATATTCGAAACCTCCCGGAGTTTGTGGGTGTTTCGCGTTGCGAGAAGAATCGTTTGCATAATTTGCCCCATAGCTTATTACGCTTAGGACACCGTTGAAAAAGCATGAATTTCTCACAGCAAAAAAAACAATACCCTTTCGATCAATTTGAGCCTTATTGGCAGCAGCAATGGCTAGACACCTCGGCCTTTCATGCGTCGAATCCCGATGAGGTGGGCTTTGACCCCGCAAAGCCTAAGTATTTTGTGCTCGATATGTTTCCCTATCCGAGTGGGGATGGCTTACACGTTGGTCATGTGGAGGGATATACGGCGACGGATATCATTGCGCGTTACAAGCGGATGAGAGGTTTTAATGTTCTGCATCCGATGGGGTGGGATGCCTTTGGATTGCCTGCCGAGCAATTTGCGATCAAGACTGGGCAGCATCCGCGCATCACTACTGAGAAGAATGTGAAACATTTTAAAAAGCAGTTGCAGAGCATCGGTTTTAGCTATGACTGGGATCGTGAAATCAGCACCACCGACCCGGGCTATTTTCGTTGGACGCAGTGGATTTTTTGTCAGCTTTATAATTCTTGGTTTAATCCCGAGACGCAAAAAGCAGAGCCGATTTCGAGCTACTCGGGCGATGATGTGGACAATGTGCGTCTGGCTTATGTTTCGGAGGTGCCTGTAAATTGGTGCCCTGAGTTGGGGACCGTGTTGGCAAATGAGGAGGTTGTTGACGGAAAAAGTGAGGTTGGCGGATTCGCTGTCGAGCGTCGGCCATTGCGTCAATGGATGCTCCGAATTACAGCCTTTGCACAGCGGCTCATTGATGAATTGGAGGGGGTTGATTGGCCTGAATCTATCAAGCTTTTGCAACGAAACTGGATTGGGCGTTCCGAGGGGGCTGAGGTGACTTTTTTAGCTCAGCAAGGAAATACGGAGTTGCCGATTTCTGTTTTCACAACGCGTCCCGACACGCTTTATGGAGCGACCTATCTCGTGCTTTCTCCAGAGCATCCTGCCGTCTCCTCCCTCACACTTCCTGAGCACAAAAAGGCGGTTGCAGACTATCAAGAAAGCATTAGCGGAAAATCAGATCTTGAACGCACCGAGCTTTCAAAAGAAAAAACCGGAGTCGCCCTTGGGAGTCATGCGGTGAATCCGGTCAATGGCGAGAGCCTACCGATTTGGATCGCGGATTATGTTTTGAGCAGCTATGGAAGTGGTGCGATCATGGCTGTTCCGGCGCATGACGAGAGGGATTATGAATTTGCAAAAAAATTTGGCCTACCGATTCGCCAAGTCGTCCGCCCGGAAAATGCTGACGCACAGGGCGAAGCCTGCTTTAGCGGCGAAGGTATCGCTGTAAATTCAATCATGATCGAGGGGTTGCCAACTCGTGAGGCTAAAGCAAAAATCACTCGCGAACTCGAAAAGAAAAATCAGGGAGTCGCTAAAATAAATTACAAATTGCGCGACTGGCTTTTTTCGCGTCAACGTTACTGGGGCGAGCCCTTTCCTATTGTTTGGGAATCCGGGCAGCATCGTTCGTTGGGAGAAGAAGAGCTTCCTGTCCTGCCGCCTGAGATGGAGGATTTTCGCCCGACCGGAACGCCCGAGCCGCCGCTTTCAAAAGCAAAAGATTGGGTGGCCTATTCGGAAACAGCGCGTCGCGAAACCAATACCATGCCGCAGTGGGCGGGTTCCTGCTGGTATTACTTTCGCTTTTGTGATGCGAAAAATGAAAACCGTTTTATCGGAAAAGACGCTGAAAATTATTGGATGAGCAATGGCCAGGCTGGTGGGGTAGATCTTTATATTGGCGGCACGGAGCATGCCGTCCTTCATCTTCTTTATGCCCGTTTTTGGCACAAGGTTCTCTTTGACCTTGGCTATGCCAGCACCAATGAACCTTTCCAACGTCTCGTCAACCAAGGAATGATTTTAGGGCCGGATGGACAAAAAATGTCAAAGAGTCGAGGTAACGTCATAAATCCGGACGAAATTATTTCGGACTACGGTGCTGACGCGCTGCGTCTTTATGAAATGTTCATGGGACCGCTTGAGCAGATGAAACCTTGGAGCACAAAAGGAGTCGAAGGCGTCTATCGCTTTTTAGCACGTGTCTGGCGGCTCGTTGTAGAACAAAACCAAGAGGGCGAATGGGTGCTCTCGGAGCAACTCCAAGATGTGCCGATGACCAATAAAATTCGCAAAACTCTGCACCAGACAATTAAAAAAGTAAGCGAGGACATTGAGCAACTAAGCTTTAATACCGCCATTTCGCAGATGATGATTTGCACAAACGAACTCACACACGTGACGCCACGCCCTGTTGCTGCCGTTGTCACGCTCTTGCAGTTGCTCAGCCCCTTCGCACCGCATCTTGCGGAGGAACTTCATAAAAAAATTGCAGAAAAATTTTTCCCTTCCGAAAGCAAACAAGCCAGTCAGTCCGATTGGCCTACGTGGAACGAAGATTTTCTAATCGAATCTGAAGTTGAGATTATTTTGCAAGTCAACGGCAAGCTGCGCGACCGTGTCGAAATTCCTAAAGATATGTCTCGTGACGAGATTGAGAAATTGACTCTCGAAAATCCAAAAATTCGTGAGACGATCGAAGGAAAAAATATCGTGAAAATCGTTGTCGTTCCGGGAAAAATAGCCAACGTCGTTGCGAAATAAACTCCCTCGTTTCATGCGCGAAAAAAGGGGGGAGATGGGGTTACCTCCTCCTTTTTTGGTATTACTTCAAAGATACGACTAAAGAATCCACATAATCGACGATGGCCATTAGGCCGTCGCTATAGGGATCTTCGGAAAAACAGCTTAACGCCTCGCGAGCTTCTGCCAACAGACTTTCTGTTTGCTCGATAGAGGTCTCCAAAGTGCCTGCATCCAAGATGAATTTCCGCATGGATACCACATCAAATTTCCCTTTATGGAGCAGCAGATTACTGATTTTTTCAAAATCTTTGCTGTTGGCGTTTTCAAGCAAGAGCAGGATCGGTAGGGTAAATTTTCCCTTACCGAGATCGGTGCCGAGTGTCTTGCCGGCCACGTCTTCATCACCGATCAGGTCCACACAGTCGTCATAGATTTGATAGGCCGTCCCGAGTTTCAAACCATAAGTTTTTAGAGCTTGGGTCGTCTCTTTATCTGCACCTGATAAGTAGGCTCCTAGTTCGCAAGCAGCGGCAAAAAGCGCAGCCGTCTTCATCTCGATGATTTTATAATAATCGCGAAAACCTAATTTGAGATCAAAGCGATGACGCGTTTGCAAAACCTCGCCGCTACAAACATTCACCGCGGCATTTGAAATACGACGACACATTTCGATATCATCAAAATCCGTAGCCAAACGCAAAGAGTGCGAAAACAAAACATCCCCTAGCAAAACACTCAAAGCATTTCCCCACTTGGCATTTGCTGTGGGTTGCTCCCGACGAATGTGAGCCTCGTCCATAATGTCGTCATGCACCAACGAAGCGACATGGATCAACTCTACAATGACCGCCAAATCCGTATGGTGCGAATGAAGAGGGCCCGTAGCACCGCCTGACAAAAGAGCCAATGCTGGACGCAGGCGCTTCCCACCTTTTGAGCAAACGTAATCCACATACTGCTCGATCCCTGTATCAAACATGCCGGCTTGCTCTCGAATTCTCTGCTCCACATCCTGCAACTGCGAGCCGACCTGCTCAAAAGCTTGTTTAAAACGAACCTCTGGCGAGCTGATGACCCTGTGAGTTGGATTGTTTGTAACGATCGATTCCGGCATTGTGAAATTTTTCACGAAAAAACTGCTAAGAAGTCTGCAAGAAGTCAACACCCATCCTAAAAACGTGAAGCCGATGCCGATAAAATCTTACGAGTAATAAAAAAAGGAACAAGAAGTGCCGCGCCAACCGCAAAGCAGAGCAAAGGATTAGGAACAACACGCGTTCGCTCACGAATAACCCCGCGCAAACCCGTGTAAACAACTTCTGCCGGACTCGTAGCAAAGAGCGACATGCTTTCATGGTGCGGCTGGCGGTCCTTCGCCCCTTCCCGCGAAGCAACTTCAAAAAACTCCGTCGGCACCGGACCCGGGCACAGTGCCGTCACGCTGATTCCATGAGGCTTCAGCTCCATCGCCAAAGATTCACTAAAGCTAGTCACAAAAGCCTTCGTGGCACTATAAACCGAAAAATTTGGAAGCGGGAAAAAACCAGCAACCGAGCTGACATTGAGCACCGCCGCTCCGCGATCTCCGGCCAGCATTCTAGGGACAAGAGCATGGGTCAAATGCGTCAGCGCATGGATATTGGTATTCAACATCGCACGAACCCGCTCCCAATCGCTCTCTGCAAACGAACCATGATCGCCAAGCCCGGCGTTATTTATTAGAAAATTCACATCGACATGATTTTCACCCAACCAGTTTATAAATGCGCTGCGCTGCGACTCATCCGAAAGATCCGCAGAATAAACCAAAACCTTCAGCTCGGGAAAAAGCTCCATAAGGTCGCTACGAAGCTGCTCCAAACGGTCATTCCGTCGTGCAACTAAAACAAGTGTGTTTGCATAAGGCGCAAGCTGACGTGCAAACTCGACTCCAAGCCCGGCGGAGGCTCCTGTAATTAATGCGGTGCATCCCTCAAAAAATTTCATGGCGTTCATCCTCTACGACCTGTCAGAACCTTGCGAGCCAAAAAACCTAATATTCCCTCGAAAAAACGCTTCATCCCGGAGTTAAAATGCGCCTTCCCCGAGGTAGGGTCGTTTTCCAGTTACTCTAACAGAATGACTGGAAACGACCGCGGGGATATCGGCTACTCATCACACGTGGCGATTCTTTCATCGAAAGAACCCCACCTTTTTATTTTGTGAATTTTGATTTGGGCGTCAGATTATGCTAATTTCGGAACATCGACCCAGGCGCGTTTTTCCCAGCTTTCGAGGCCTTTTTCGGCGAGTTGCACGCCTTTGGCTCCTTCGAGTAGCGTCCACGGGAAGGGTTCGTCGAGGACGATGTGGCGTAGGAACATTTCCCACTGCACTTTGAAGGCGTTGTCGGCGGCCTCTTGCTCGGGAACTTTGGACCAGCCTTCGTAGAAGTCGATGGGTTGAGCAATGTCGGGGTTCCAGGTTGGTTTAGGCGTGTTGCCGTAGTGCTGGATCCAGCATTCGCGGAGACCGGCGACGGCAGAGCCTTTGGTGCCGTCGATCTGGAGCGTGAGGAGGTCGTCGCGGCGGACGCGGACGGTCCACGAGGAGTTGAAGTGGGCGATGACGCCGCCGTCTAGCTCGAAGGTTGCGTAGGCTGCGTCGTCGGCTGTGCATTTATAGGGTTTGCCGGATTCGTCGATGCGCTCGGGGATGTGTGTGGCGCCGAGACAGCTTACGGCTTTTACATTTCCGAAGAGGTTGTCGAGGACGTAGCGCCAGTGGCAGAGCATATCGACGATGATGCCGCCGTCGTCTTCTTTGCGGTAGTTCCACGAGGGGCGTTGGGCGGGGATGCTGGTGCCTTCGAAGACCCAGTAGCCGAATTCACCGCGGACGCTGAGGATGTCGCCAAAGAAACCTTGTTCTTTGAGGCGTTTGATTTTCAGCATTCCGGGAAGCCAGAGTTTGTCTTGCACGACGCCATTTTTTACGCCGGCTTTTTTGGCGGCTTCGTAGATTTCGAGTGCGACTTCGGTGGAGACGGCCGTGGGTTTTTCGCAATAAACATGCTTGCCGAGTGCGACGGCTTTTTTCACGGCTTCGGCGCGGCGACCTGTGGTTTGGGCGTCGAAGTAGATGACGTTTTCTTCTTTGGCGAGTTCCGCGTCGAGGTCGGTGGTGTAGCGGACGCCGAGTTTGTCCATTGCGGCGAGTTTTTGCAGCTTGGCTTCGCTGCGTCCGACGAGGACGGGTTCGGGCCAGATGAC
Source organism: Chthoniobacterales bacterium (assembly GCA_047971915.1). Classification (GTDB taxonomy): domain Bacteria; phylum Verrucomicrobiota; class Verrucomicrobiia; order Chthoniobacterales; family JBKEAD01; genus JBKEAD01. The sequence continues at coordinate 47,575 of JBKEAD010000057.1, read as the reverse complement.
CTCGTCATCACTGATTTTCACACCGCCTTGCTCGCGGATGGCGAGGATGGAGCGGATGTAGTGTTGGTTGGAGCCCATGCGTCCGGTGACGCCGTTCATGATGATTCCTACGGTTCTTTTTTTCATAATTTATTTTTTGTGTTGAGTGTGTGGATTTTTTATTCGCTTGGCTTGTCCGTGCATTGTGGCTGTGCGCCTGCGGGTAGTGCGGGGACATCGACACCTTCTTTGGGGAGGGTGCCGTCGAGTTCTTGCCGCCAGTGGGCGACATCTCCGGCGGGGCCGTAGCAGTAGATCATGCGGAGGGGCGTGTCGCCGATATTGGTGAGCTGATGAAAAACGCCGGATGGGATAAAGACGGCTTGGCCGGTGGTGACGGTTTGTTTTTCTTCTCCGAGGCACATTTCTCCGGTGCCTTCGACGATGAAGTAAACTTCTTCTTGTTCTTGATTATGCCAGGGGACCTGTCCGCCTTTTGGATCGAGCGTGACGTTGCCCATAGCGAAGTTTTCACATTGAACGGGGGCGACTCCGCCGACGATGTTTTGGGTGCGGCGACGTGCTGGGTAGCGGCGGCCTTCGATTTTATTTAGGTCAGATACGATCATGATTTAATTCCTCCGAAGAAGGTGTAGTAGGGTTCGTTGTTGTTGATGCGTTGAAGATAGAGTGCGAGTTCGCGGGCGTGGTAGTCGCCCCACATGCAGGCTTCGCCGCGTGGGATTTTGCTGCCTTCGGGAATGTAGTCCCAGGCGTTTGGGTGGTGATAGATGGAGTGCAAAAGTAAGCCTTGGTGCTCGGGGTCGTCGCTGATGTAGGCGTCGCCGAGGACGGTGTCGCTGACGGCGAGGCCGGCTTGCCAGTATTTGTCGGCATCGGAGTCGCCGCGTTTTTTGAGGTAATGTCCGAGGCGCAGGAGTCCCTGAGCCGTGATGGCGGCGGCGGAGCTATCGACAGGTTCGTAGTCGTTTTCGATTTGTGCGGGTTGGTCGAGGTAGTTGCCGAGTTTGTGGAGCTGAGGTGCGCCGGTGTCCCAGTAGGGGATGCCGTCGGTCGGGGTTTGCTCGATGTAGAAGTCGCAGACGGCACGGGCGGTTTTTAAAAAGAGAGCTTCGATTTCTTCACGTCCGCCGAGGGGCTCCAGCTCGGAGTCGTCGAGAGTTGCGAGCCACTCGAGTTGCTCAGGGTAGCCGCAGGCGGCCCAGGAGTGACCGCGAGTCCATGTGGTGAAGGGCGAGTAGCCTTGTTGGGAGTTTGGGCAGCGGTAATTCCCATCGTTGATATTAAAGATGCTTTCGTGCGCGACACGGCCACGGATGTCGTAGCCGTCGCGTCCCTCGCCAAAATAGACGGCGAATTGCGAGGTCGCACGGGCGTGCTGTATGAGACGCTGGAGGAGCGAAATTTTAAGATCTTTTTCGCCCATGAGGACGTGCCCCAAGGAGTGCGAAACAGCCAGAGCACGCAGGGAGCGAATCGTATCGGCGAAGAGCGAATGTGGGCCATTGAAGGAATAAATGTAGCCGTCGCCCGTGGAGATGGGTGTCCAACGGGCGGCTTGCACGGCACCGGAGCACTTGAGGGCGAGTTCGTAAAATTCGCGCTCGCGTGCATTTTCGGAGATTTTTCCTTCGGTCATTAGGCGGAGCAGGTTGCCGTAGGTGCTTACGTTGTTGAAGCCGTGGTCGTGCACGCCGATGTGCGTGATGTGATGGGCCATTTTGTCCACCGTGCGGCGGCGGCCAAGCTCTAGGAATTTATCATCGCCCGTGGCGTCGTATTGGAAAATAGCGGAGCCATAGACGAAGCCCTGAGTCCACTCGGTCCAGCCGCGGGCGGTGTATTTGCCTTGGATGGTGAAGACGGGAGTCGCGCTGCCGGGTTTTTCGTCGGCGTCGATGGAGAGAATTTTTGAGGCGGAGGCTTGCCAAAGGCGGTCGATTTTTTTCTGGAGATCGTTTGAGCGAAGTTCGGGTTGGATTGTTATCATTTGTAAATTTCGGTGAGTGGATTTTTTCAGCAAAAACTAAGTCCGGGGGACCTGAAGTTGTTTGCAGAATAGGGTTTTTTTAAAAAAATGACATCGTGAGAAAACGCGGTAATTTTAGCACAAAACCGTCGTCGCTAGTGTGCGATGTATATTGAATGATCTTCTTTTACGAATCACCCTATCTCAAAGCCCTCCAATAAATTTAAAAAAAATCACACCCACGACTTTGTGAACAATTTTTTTAATTTTGACTTGTCAGTTTGCCTCAGTGCTTTGTTCGGGTTTGGGATAGATGCAGGCATCGATTACTGACAAAACTTCGTTCAAAAATTCTTTCTTTGCCATACCGACTTTTTTGATTTTCCTCGCACGGTAGTCGATCGACTTCACCTGCTCGCACATTACAAATCCAGTAAGAGCGGATTTTTTTTAAATATCGAAAAAGGTTGACAGAGCCTTCTAAATAATTTGATTTAAGCTTTAATCATCTTAAATTTTCTATCTCTATGTTTATAAACCTCCCCGTTTTGCACAATTTTGTTAGACTTGGTATTTGTGGTTTCGCGGCTGCATGTGTTTTTTTAAATAGTCCGAAGCTTTGGGCTGAGGATGCTGCGGGTGCGGAGCCAAGGCCTGAATCGCTTTTGAGGATTGGTAAAAATTTTGATGTGTCGAAAATTAAAACGCGGGAGGCGAAGGTTTCGGTGGTGGAAGGGGGCGAGGCGTTGCGGATAGATTTTGGAACGGGGCATAAATATCCGGATGCGGCTTTTGGGCCTTCGGATGAGCGGGTGTGGGATTTGTCGAAATTTGGTGGCGTGCGTGCGACGGTTACAAACGTCGGAACGGAGTCTGCGAAGGTGGCGTTGCGGGTAGATAATCCGGAGAAGCCCGGACAGAAACCTTGGAATACGGGGGCAAAAGAGATCGCAGCTGGAGAGACGAAAACGATTGAGGTGCTTTTCGGTGAGGGTGGAAATATAAAAATGCCGGCTTATCCGATCAATCCGGCAGAGATTGCGGCGTTTCACATTTTTGTGAACAAACCGGAAAAAGAAACGAGTGTTGTGGTGCAGAGTGTGGAGGCTTTTGGGGCACCTTCGGAGAAACTTTTGGAGCGGTTGAAAACAGGGGACTGGCGGCAGGAACCGGTGAACAAGGAGCCTTCCGATCCTGTTTTAGTTGCCTTTAATGAGAAGGATGTGGCAGCGCGGATCTCGACGCTCGATTCGGAATACAAGGTGGTGGAAAAAGAGGGTGGTAAGGCGTTGGAGGTTCGCTTTGGTGCGTCGAAGCCTTACCCGAACATTACTTTCAGCGCAGCCAAGGGGAATTGGAATCTTGAGCGGTTTACGCGAATCGAATTTGACATTACAAACGATAGTGAGGAATCGATTCAGCTAATGAGTCGGGTGGACAATCCGGGTGCCAGCAGCAAGATGAATTCGAATGGTGGTAAGCTCGCGTTGGATCCGGGCGAGCGTGGAATGCTGATTGTTCATTTTGACCGCTATTTTGCGGAGGATTTGCGCAAAAAGCTGGAGGGAATGCAGTTTACGCCCTGGGGGATTCGGCAGCCGTATGGTTCGATGCTCGATCCGGCTAACGTGATTAGCATTAACATCTATGAGAATCGCCCGTCGCGTCCGGTCAATTTTACGATCAATGGGATCAGGGCTGCCGGTGAGTTTGACGCATCGGCGCAGGTGATTCCCGAGCCGTTTTTTCCTTTCATCGACCAATACGGGCAGTATCGGCATAAGGATTGGTTGAATAAAATAAAGACGAATGAGGACTTGGAGAAAATCCGTCAACAGGAGGCGGAGAGTCTGCATGACTTTCCGCGTCCGAAGCACTGGAATGAATATGGTGGCTGGGCGGACGGGCCGCAGCTTGAGGCGACGGGGAGTTTTTACACGACCAAGCAGGAGGGCAAATGGTTTCTCGTCGATCCGTCCGGACACCTCTTTTTTTCATTGGGTATGGACGTGGTGCAGGTCAATAGGGGGGGGACGCCGATCGACAAGCGCGAGGGATGGTTTGCGGATGCGCCCTGGGAAAAAGGAAATGAGTTTTCGGAATTTGTCGATGAGGCTAGGCTTGTAAAACATGGAGACTACGAGGGCGGCAGTCCGAAGATATTTGATTTTTATGCGGCCAATCTGAAGCGTAAATATGGTGATTCTTGGTTACAGACTTGGCGCGAGCTGATGCCGCAGCGGCTGATGAATTGGGGGTTCAACACGATTGCGAATTGGTCGGATATCGAAATTCTGAAGATGGATAAAATTCCCTATACGCACTGGGTCTTTTACCATAGTAAAAAGTTGCCGTGGCAACCGGCTACGAGAAATCCCATTCCGGATCCTTTCGCCTCGGATTTTGAGGAAAACCTTCGTGCGGGGGCGCTTCGCATGGTCAAGGACACGGTGAACGATCCATTTTGCATCGGATATTTTGTAGATAATGAACTGACTTGGCGGGCGGACGACACGCAGGGAATCGCTGCGATGGCGGGAAATGCCAGCAATCCGGCAAAGGTCGAGCTGGTGAAGGATCTGAAAGCCAAATATGAAACGGCGGAAAAACTCAACGCGGCATGGGGAACGTCGTTTGCAGACTGGGACGCGGTGACGAGCGAAAAGACCCTGCCAAAGACCTCGGCGGGAACGCAGGATCTGCGCGAATTTACCGCAAAAATTGCACGGAAGTATTTTGAAACCGTTCGAAAGGTGATGAAGGAAGTTGCGCCAAATAAACTTTATCTTGGCTGCCGTTTTGCAGATCACAACGCACGGGTTGTGGCAATCGCAGCGGAGTATTGTGATGTGGTTTCCTTTAATATCTATCGTGAAAGCGTGGCGGCGTGGAAGCCGGCGGCAGCGATTGATAAGCCCGTCATCATTGGAGAATTTCATTTTGCTTCGACGGATCGGGGAGTTTTTGGAGCCGGTCTGGTGAAGGCGGATACGACGCAGGAGTGTGCTGATTTGTATTTCAGCTACGTAACGGGGGCGGCTAGGAATCCACAGTTGGTCGGCACGCATTGGTTTGCGCTGGTGGATGAGCCGACGACGGGGCGTTTTCTGGATGGTGAAAACCACCGCATCGGATTTCTGAGCATCACGGATACGCCTTATCAAGAGATGATTGAGGCTTCTCGTAAGGCAGCTGGCGAGATATACCAGATCCGTTCCGAATAAATGAAACGTCCGAATATTTTATGGATTTCGCTGGAGGATTGCTCGCCTCGTTTTGGATGCTACGGAGATAAAGTCGCCCGGACTCCGAATATAGACCGTTTGGCGGCGGCGGGGACGTGTTTTCCAAATACCTTTTGCACGGCACCGGTTTGCTCGCCGAGCCGGACTGCGGTGATTACGGGCTATCACGCGACGGCGATGGCGGCGCAGCATATGCGCACGACCTATGAGACGGACGAATTTCCGGATTTGCCGACACCCTACCACGCGGTTCCACCACCGTATGTGAAGTGTTTTACGGAGGATTTGCGAGTTGCGGGTTACTACTGCACAAATAACGGTAAGACGGATTACCAGTTTGAGGCACCGTTCGCAGCTTGGGACGAAAATGGAAAGCCGGATACCGTTGACGCGATACATTGGCGAAATCGTCCCGATTCGGAGCAGCCATTTTTTGCCGTTTTTAATCTTGAGGATACGCACGAGCGTCGCATGTGGCCGGGGCAGGAGCCGGGGTTTGAAGCGGGGTTGTGTCCACCCGAGCGGACGGGCCCGTGCGATGTGGAGGTGCCGCCTTATCTGCCGGATACAGCGGCGGTGCGGGAAATAATCGCTCGGCAATACGATAATATCGCGCACAATGATGCCATTGTTGGTAAGCTTTTGGCGCAACTTGAGGAAGACGGGCTGGCGGAAAATACACTCGTTATGCTATGGGCGGACCACGGCGAGGGGCTGCCGCGAGCGAAGCGATTTTTGTATGACTCCGGCACGCAGGTGCCGTTGATTGTGCGTTGGCCGGGGCACGTTGCAGCGGGGGAAGTGGACAGGCGTTTGGTTAGTCTGATTGATCTGGCACCCACGGTATTTCAGGTGGCTGGCTTGCCGGTTCCGCTGCATTTTGCCGGGAAATCTTTTTTGTCGGATTCGGAGAGAGCTTATGTTTTTGGGCATCGAGATCGTTTGGATGGGGAGTATGATAAAAGCCGCTCGGTGCGTTCGGCGCGGTTTAAGTATATCCGAAATTATTATCCCGGGCGGGAGCGGTTTGGCTTTATTCCTTACCGGGGCGTTCATGCTGCGATGCAGGCGATTCGTTTGGAGCAACTGAAGGGTGTAGAGGAATTTGATTTGCCCTGTCCGCCGGAGGAGTTGTTTGATCTGGAGACGGATCCCTTTGAATTGAGTAATCTGATTGCAAATCCTGAGTGTGGCGCAATTAAAAAAGAATTGAGCGAAGCTCTGGATGACTGGCAGCAAAAATATGACCCGGACTGCGCTTTCGGTGAGGAACAGATGCGCGGTCGGCTTTGGCCGGATGGTGAGCAAGCGATTACGGCAGCACCGCTAGCGATTGTCTATAATGAAAAAAATCCGGCAGGTTTTTTAGCCGGAGAGGTTTGTGAGACGGAGGCACCGGCACTTTTGCAGCTCGCTTGCGCGACGGAGGGAGCGACGATAGGGTTTCGCAGATCGGATTCGCCCATCTGGCAAATTTATAGAAAGCCGATCTGGCTCGCGGCTGGGGAGTATCGCTTTATTTTGCGAGCACTGCGCTATGGTTATCTGCATAGTGAAGAGCATTCGCTAACTATGTCTGTTGGAATTAAAAGTTAATTTCGCGCATAGGCCCGGGCAAAAAGTAAGGAGGGAACTTAAATTACGCAAGGGAATGGGGCTTCCAGAGGTGCCCTAAAAACATTCATCACAGTAATTTTATCATTTTATTTCTGCTTTTTTAACCAAACGCCTGATTTCGTGGCGACTTATTGAAATGCACTCTTGCAGTCTTAACAAGATTCGATCACGTTTCTTTGATTAGAACCCTTGATTCATGAGCAATACTTTTACGGCCCGCTGGAACGCGGCACTTTTGGATGAAAATTTTGAACGCTGGCAGCAAGATCCTAAGTCTGTAAGCGATGAATGGTCGGCTTTTTTTGAAGGTTTTGAGTTGGGCGCGGCCCGGCAAGAGGATGCGCAGGGTGGCGACGACTCGGGCTCTTCCTCTCTTGCTGGAGCCGATCACTCTTGGGGCACACGGGTGGATGGTTTGGTTTTTGCGTATCGAATGCTTGGCCACTCCATTGCCGATCTCGATCCTCTTGCAAAGAAACATAACAAGCAGCCTCTTCTCACATTGCCCGAACTTGGCTTTTCTGAAAAAGATTTGGATCGTCCGGCTTCTTCTCGCTTTTTCTTTGATGGAAAGGTGATGCCGCTTCGCGATATGATCGTGAAGCTCGAATCGATTTATTGCGGCACGATTGGTGCCGAATTTATGCACATCCAAAATCCGCGCATGCGAAATTGGGTTCGCGATCAGTTGGAGTTCGAAGTTGATGACTCGGCGAGCAATGCCGAAATTCACAAAGATTTGCTCAAAAAAATCTATGATGCCGAGACGTTTGAAACCTTTCTCCACACGCGCTATGTGGGACAAAAACGCTTTTCGCTCGAAGGCGGGGAGTCGTTGCTAGTTGCGCTGAATGCGATTTTAGAAAACTGCGATACGGCTAAGGTCGATGAAATCGTCATGGGAATGGCCCACCGTGGTCGTCTCAATGTGTTAGCGAATTTTTTAAATAAACCGCTGGATGTCATCTTTAATGAATTTAGTGGTAGCTATGTTCTGGAAGAACCTGTCGGCGGAAATGGCGATGTAAAATATCACCTCGGCTACCAAACCGAGCGTACCTTGCCTAGTGGGCATAAGGTCGGCATTCGCCTTGCCGCAAATCCAAGCCATTTGGAGGCCGTGGATCCGGTCGTGATGGGGAAGGCCCGCGCCCGGCAGCGTATTCTTGGTGATACGGAAGAAAGGAAAAAAGTTTTGCCGCTATTGGTGCATGGCGATGCGGCTTTTATTGGACAGGGCGTTGTCGCAGAGGTTTTTAATATGTCACAGCTTCCCGGATACCGCACTGGAGGCACTGTGCACCTCGTCGTAAACAATCAAATCGGATTTACGACTTTGCCGACGGATGCACGTTCTTCGGCGTATTGCACGGAAATGGCGAAGATGGTGGATGCTCCGATCTTGCACGTGAATGGTGAAGATCCGGCAGCCGTGGTGCGTTGTGCAAAATTGGCTCTGGAGTATCGTCAACAATTCGGGCGCGATGTGGTGGTGGATATTTATTGCTATCGTCGCCACGGTCACAATGAGGGAGACGAGCCAGCATTCACTCAGCCCGACCTTTATAAACAAATCAAATCGCACCCGCGCTTGAGCGAGATTTTCGAACGTCGCTGTTCGGAATTGGGAACGGTAAACTCGAAGCTCGCCGAGGAAATCAAAGACGAGTCCATGAAGGAACTCGAAGATGCTTTGGCGGAGGCTAAAAAACAAACCGAAGAACGTGAAAAAGCACACAAGACAGCATCGCCCTTTGCCGGATCGACGGCGATCTTTCAAAATCCCTATAGTTTTGAACCTGTAAAAACGGACATTTCTGCGCGGACGCTTGAAAAGATCGTAAAATCGCTCACCACGACGCCTAAAGGCTTCCGTCCACTTCCAAAAATAAAGCGCATGCTCTTGGATCGCCGCTTAAAAATTTGGAAAGACGGGGGGCCCTACGACTGGGGTTTTGCCGAAGCACTGGCTTTCGGATCGATCTTGCTAGACGGCTCTCCGGTGCGCCTTTCCGGCCAAGACAGCCGCCGAGGAACTTTTAGCCAGAGACATTCCGTGCTCCACGACGAGCAAACACGTGAGAGCTATATTCCACTCAACGATCTCTCCAAAGACCAGGCACGCTTCTGCGTCTATAATAGTCCACTTTCGGAATATGCCGTTTTGGGTTTTGACTACGGATACTCACAAGACTTTCCATCGATGCTTTGTTTATGGGAAGGGCAGTTTGGTGATTTTGCAAATGGCGCCCAAATTATTATCGATCAATTCATCGCCTCGGCGGAGTCGAAATGGCGGACACCGAGCTCTATCACGCTGCTGTTGCCCCACGGCTACGAAGGCCAGGGACCGGAGCACTCCAGCGCACGCATGGAGCGTTTTTTACAACTCTGCGCCGGGGATAACATGCAGGTGTGTTATCCCTCGACCCCCGCTCAATATTTTCATTTGTTGCGTCGTCAAATCCGTAGGGACTACCGCAAACCGCTGATTTTGATGACGCCCAAAAGCCTGCTTCGCTCAGAAGATTGTGTTTCCCAAACGGAAGATTTTACCCACTCAGTCTTTTCCGAAATCCTAGATGACCCAGAACCGAAAAAAAAGGATTCGATCCGCCGCGTGATTCTTTGCACGGGAAAAGTTTATTACGATCTAGTAAAACGTCGCAGCACTGAAGAAGCAAAAGACGCACTCCACCTCGTTCGAATAGAGCAAATCTACCCGCTGCACGAAGAACGCCTGAAAGAGCTGGCAGCAAGTTGGCCCAAATCTGCCGAAATCGTCTGGTGCCAAGAAGAGCCACAAAACATGGGGGCCTGGAGCTTTTTACAACCCTACTTGGCACGTATTTTTAATCGAGAAATTATTTATGCAGGGCGTCCCGCAAGCGCGAGCACGGCTGCGGGGAGTCTGCGCGTTCACAACGAACAGCAAGAGGCACTTCTCACAGCTGCCTGCACGCTGGCTTCGGCAAAAAAGTCTGCCGCTAAAAGCAAAACGACAGCAAAACCCGCATCTAAAAGCAAAGCCTCCACAGCAAAAACTACCAAGTCCTAAAGTCTTATGAGCAACGAAGTAAAAGTCCCATCCGTCGGCGAATCCGTTACCTCCGGCGTATTATCTGTCTGGCACAAAAACGACGGCGAGCAAGTCGCTAGCGGCGATATTTTATTCACTCTCGAAACCGACAAAGTTTCTACAGAGGTCACCGCACTGGAAAATGGCGTGCTATCCATCCTCGTCCCCGAAGGCGAAGAAGTTAAAGTCGGTGAAGTGGTTGCAAAAATCACTGAAGGTGCCGCCAAAAAAGAAGACGCTCCTAAAAAAGATAAAGACTCCGATAAAGAAAAACCCAGCACCAAAGCCGCTGCCAAACCGGAAGTCAAAAAGGAAGCTCCCCCCAAAAAAGTGGAGACAGCACCGGAACCCACTCCGGAACCTGCCCCGCAAAAAAGCATCATGGCCGGACCGGACGATCCACGCACGACCCGAAAAAAACTCTCGCCGCTGCGCCGCAAAATCGCCACCCAACTCGTGGCCGCACAACACTCTGCGGCGATTCTGACGACTTTTAACGAATGTGACATGAGCGAAATCATGCGCATCCGCAAAGAAATGCAGCCTGAATTTCAAAAGAAAAATGGCATCAAACTCGGCTTTATGTCCTTTTTTGTAAAAGCCGTGGTGGACGCTCTGCACCGAATCCCCTCGATTAACTCGCGTATGGAGGGAGACTATCTCGTCACAAATCACTACTACGATATCGGCGTGGCTGTGGGAACGGAACGCGGTCTGATTGTGCCGGTCTTACGCGATTGCGATTCCAAAAACTTTGCCGAAATTGAACAAGACTTAGTCAACTATGCCGGCAAAGCCCGTGATGGCAAAATCGGTTTAGAAGACTTACAGGGAGGCGTTTTTACGATTTCCAATGGAGGCATTTACGGTTCGCTAATGAGCACGCCAATCCTAAACCCACCACAAAGCGGCATCTTGGGAATGCACAAAATTCAGGAGCGTCCGATGGTCATCGATGGCAAAATCGAAATCCGTCCTATGATGTATTTAGCTCTCAGCTACGATCACCGCGTTGTCGATGGCAAAGAAGCCGTCACCTTCCTCATCCGCGTAAAAGATTGTCTGGAAAATCCCGCACGCATGTTGCTCGGAACTTGATGCTATAAACGCAAGCGACCCCTAAAATTTCCGAATATGCCCGTCGGCATAGAGGCGGTTTCTACGCCCGTTGTGGACATTTCCAAAATCGGTGACAATACGAAGCCGTTTGGGGCTGACGGTGATTGCTCCGCGTCGCCGTGAGTATAGAATGGGGGCAACCGCTTTTTCATCATCTGCGATAGGATTCCACTCGTAACTTATTCCGTAAGTATCAAAATATTTGGGCCCGGCGAGGTCGGCGGGGCAGCGCAAGGCCTGTTTATTGAGTCCATAAGGCTCCAAAGTCTCAAGCATCCCCTTTGCCTCGACCTCCTCAGGATAGATGGGAGATGACGGATTCGTTTCGATGATCGGGTAGGCATTATCATGCTCGCCGACATAACGCAGCACACACTCGCCGATCTGTTTCAAATTGCTGGCGCAGGCCGTGCTTCGCGATCGCTCCATCATTCGCGAATATTGCGGAATTGCGAGGGTGAAAAGAATTGCCACAATGGCTAAAACGGCAATCAACTCGACGATGGTAAATGCGGTGGTGTCCCTATTCATCGCGTTTCATCGGTCTTCCGCTTTCTTCTCGTGCTTTCATTTTGCGGTCTAAATATCTCCTGCTACGCTCCATGCGCTGCTCTGGAGTCCGCTTCGAGTCGCGAAGATCACGCATCTCCTCCATCCGCTCCTGCATTTTCGGATCTTGCATGAGTTCCTCGATCTTTTTGCGACGTTCCTCCGGTGGCAACTCACGAAGTTCGCTCCAAATTTTGCGCATATTTTGCGCTTCTTCCAAAACTTCTTTACGCTCGGCCGCCGGCAGGTCTCGTGTGATTTGTGCGAGTTTTTCGTTTTCCCAAGTTTCGTTTCTTTCGCCGCGCTCCATAGCAAAAACAGCATCCCGCAGACGCCTTTCACGACCTTCTGAAGGCGGAGGCCGGTTGCCGCGATCAGTATTTTCGCGGTCACCTTGCCCTCCGCGCCAGCCTCTCTCTGAAATCAAGATTATCTCTCGCACTTCTCCGCCCGTCGCCTTTGCAAGCTGTGCAGCGACCTTTCCAACCACATCAGATTTTGGAACTTGGGTTACGCTCGGTGTCCACTCGGGAGCGATGGCAAAAAGTGCCCGTGTTTTTTGAGAACCTTGGTTTAGATACCCCGGTAAATCACCTGTTTCGACTTTCTCAACCGTCCATTCATCAAGTTGAGGATCGCTAATTTCTGTCGTGAGAAATTGTCCACCCCGATTATTTCCACCAAAACTAAGCCAGCCTTTTTCTAAATTTTGCTTTTCACGATAGGCCGTAAACAAGGCATCAATTTGCGATTTTTCTGGAGCCATTACGTAAGCGAGCTGCCAGCTCGCATCCAAACGAACTGCCAAAGTGTCGATTAAATCGGCCTTGCTGATATTTTTGAGATGTAGGGTAACCGGGGTATCCGGCGGCAAATTGCTTTCGAGTGGCACATCGAGTTTTTTTGAAAGCTGCTGCAAAACCGTTTGCAAAGGCACCTTTTCATAATTCACGCTGATGCCTGAACCGGAAAAAACAAAACGCAGGAGAAAAAAAACAGCGATGACAGCTCCAATACCCCAGAAAATACGACTTCGATTTATCATAGGGAAATAAACAACAGTTCCAGGAAAAAAGTTGCAGCTTTTTTTAAAAAAATTGTGTCCCAAACGGGTACATCCCAAATCTTTGAGTCCATAGAGAGATCGCTTTCATGGTTGACCTCATTTCAGTGGCTTCGCACAATGCGCGGCTTAATGACAGACCTCGGCTAGCCCACCGGGTGTTCTTAAATTTATGGGCAAATTTATAACAAAAACAGAAGGGTAAATCCTCCTATGGCGCAAGTCACACTAAACAACGTTTACAAAATCTATAAAGGCGACAAAGGCAAAGATGTCGTCGCTGTAAAAGATTTTAATCTCGAAATCCAAGACCGCGAATTTATCGTCTTTGTCGGCCCTTCCGGCTGCGGCAAATAAACAACCATTCGTATGATTGCCGGTCTGGATGAAATCTCTAAAGGGGATGTCCTCATCGGGGATCTCAGTGTGAATGACGTGACGACAAAAGACCGCGACATTTCGATGGTTTTTCAATACTACGCCCTGTATCCTCACTTTACAGTCTATGACAATATGGCTTTCGGACTGAAACTTCGTAAATATCCCAAAGAAGAAATTCGCAAGCGCGTCATGGATGCCGCCGCTATTCTCGGGATCCAAGATTACCTCGATCGCAAACCGAAAGCCATGTCCGGCGGACAGCGACAACGCGTTGCTGTAGGACGCGCCATCGTCCGCCAGCCCAAGGTTTTTCTTTTTGATGAGCCGCTCTCCAATCTCGATGCAAAAATGCGTGTGCAAATGCGCACCGAAATTACAAAGCTCCACCAACGCCTTCAAGCAACGATGATCTACGTCACGCACGATCAGGTCGAAGCCATGACGATGGGCGAACGCATCGTCGTGATGAAAGACGGCGTCATACAGCAAGTCGCGCCCCCTCTCGAACTCTACAATGCACCGGTAAATAGCTTTGTCGGCGGATTTTTAGGGAGCCCACCCATGAATTTTTTAAAAGGCAACCTACGTGGCGAAGGCGGAAAAATTGTTTTCAAAGAAATGGGAGAAGGCGTCATGAAGCTAAACCTCGGCGGCCGCAAATCAGCCGAAGCCTATCTTGGCAAAGAAATCCTTCTCGGCCTCCGCCCCGAGGATTGCAATCTCGTTCCCGCCGGAAAAGCACCACCCGAAAATTCCTTTCAAGCCGTTGTGGACATTGTCGAACCAATGGGCGCAGAGACCTACTTTTATCTGCAAACCGGAGCGCACACGATCATTAGCCGCAGCAATGGCATTATCGACCAACGCGAAGCCGGACACCGACTCAAGTTTGAAGTGAATATAGACCGCGTGCATCTTTTCGACCCCGAAACAACCCTGCGGCTTATTTAAATCTTTTCCTTTCCTTCTGCTCGATTTAGTGCAGGCTTTGGAGCGTTCCGGTACAAAACGTCGCGTTCGTCTAGTGGCCTAGGACACAGCCCTCTCAAGGCTGGTACACGGGTTCGACTCCCGTACGCGATGCCACCCCAAAAAGATCTTAAAGCCTGTAAACATAAGCCTCTACGAGCTTTTTTCATTTTTTGAGAAATTGCCGTTTCACATTGGGAAACCTCAAGCGGTGTTCTATTGCTCGTAAAAATTCCTTGGGGTGATTACTCTTACAGGAAGTTTCCCTGCTATATCCAGCAAGTCACGATCACCAGTGATTAAAACATCTGCTGACACGGCGAGCGCAAAAATCACAATCGGGATATCGTCGGGGTCACGGATCGAAAGATCAGCGTCGGGCACACCCTGCGGATCAATGACAAACTCGCGTAAAAGCTGTTTGATGCTGTTGACGACCGATTTGGGGACTTTCAGCCTCAAGAGCAACTTTTCGGTGACTTCATTCAGGATGTAATTGGAGACAAGGAGGTCGTGGCTGCCTAGAATGTCCCTGAACAGATCGGCGCACAGTCCCTTGGTGGCAAAGGCACTGATAAGTACATTTGAATCAAGAACTACCCTCACGAGACGGCGGCAAAGATGTCTTCATCGGTTACAAATCCCGCTCCGACTGCATGGGGAATTGTATGGCGGCGCAACTCTTCAAAGGTCGTCAATGCTAATTGGCGGCGTAGTGCGTCCCTCACCAGATCGCTTTTTGTACGTCCGGCCAGATCACAAGCTTTATTCAGAAGCATTTCTAAATTGTCATCCAAGCGAATCGTAAGAACGGCACTCATGTATGACAGTGTAATACAACCTTGCAGTATGTAAAGAAAATCCGCAAATCCTGTCGTATTATTTTTTTTGCACTGCCGATGCATTCGTATTGCGCCAAATAAAAATGACACCGACAGGAAGGTTAGGGGTCGCCTGTTTTTTCTTCCATGAGCGGTTTTTGAGAAACGGTGTCGATGGTTACTTCGCAAGGAACAAGGCGGATTTCGGGAGGGAATTTTAAAAGTTCGGTATCCGCGGTTGAGAGGGTGAGTAGGGTAGAGCGGTTTTGTAGTGGTTTTATGGCGTCCACGTAGGCGATAAATGGGGTTCTTTTTCCATTTACTAAAACCGAGCAGCGGGCTTTTGATCCTTCTTGAAAAGCGTTTTGGGGTATGTCTTGAAAAACGGCTTCTACCTGCAATTTGGCGGACGGTTTGTTTTCTGAATCCGATGGAGGATCCTCTTCGTCGGGTGGGGCGTTTTTCACCTGATTCGGGTTGCCGTTTACTTGTGCGTAGAGTTTTTCGAGATGCTTGATGCGCTGGGTCATTTGCAGGTAGATTTTTTTTCGCTGCTCCGGTTTTCCACGAGCACTTTGGACTTGACCGAGATAAAACTGCGCCTGCGCCAAAGAAGCTCGTGCGGAAATATAGGCACTTTCGATCTGTGAAGCGGCAAGCAGATCGAGGGCACCCGTTTCGACGAGAGGCATGAGGCGGTCGTAGCGCTCTTGGGCAAACTCAAAATTTCTCTGCTGCTCTTCGAGCATCGAGACGGCGTCCTCCACGCCCTTGTGCGTCTCTGCAAGATGGGACATATTTTGCTCCAGCGAGAGCTTAGCCTGAGCAAGCTGCTCTTCGAGCAAAAGGCGAATCAAAAAATCTCTTGCATCGTTTGGAGAGGAGCTTTCTGCCGGCGGCTCGGGAAGTGGGTTTACCGCTAAAATCAAAACTGCTTCTGTCGTCGAGTGCGTAAATGCGAGATAGTTTTTTCGTGTAAACCAGCCGCCGACGAGGGCGGCTAAGACGAGCCCGATAACAATCCACTTACCTGCTGAAGTTGATTTGCTCATAGATAAATCAGTGACTAGGGAAGGTGAGTAAATGGGCGAAACGCTTGCCGGAGTCTGTAAGACGTGGAGCACTGCGGCTCCCGGTGACGAGTCCTCGTGATAGTTGCGAAAGAGCTTGCGGCGCGGTACCTACCCAGCGAACACGTGGCTCCCCCACACGCTGGGACTCGGCTCGTGCACGCATGGGAATGAGTTGCTCGCTAAAAGTAATACTCCACGCCGCGGGGCTGGCCACTTCTCCATCTCGGACCAGCCAGGGGTAATTGCGAATTAGCTCGAAGTCCGGGCTTTCGTTGACCGTCAACTCAAACATGGGTTTCTGTGAACTCGTGATAAACTGCGAAATGCTGAGATCAGGATTTTTATAAACAGCTCGGAGTAAATCTGCCGGATTCATGCCAAAGAGATTGCGCCCATTGAATTCGCCGTGATCATTTCTTCCCTGCCCATACATGTCGTGCCATGCCGGAAAATGAGAATTAAATTTTAGGCAAAATTCGAAATGAAGATGGGCGCGTGCACGGTCCAGTCCTCTGCCGGAGTAGCCAAGAACACCGATTGGAGTGCCTTGTTTCACTTGTTGCCCGACTTTTACTTGGACCGAAGCTAGGTGTGCATAGAGGGTGTAGTAGGGGCAACCCTCGCGCCGATGCTCGATCACGATGTAACGTCCGTAGTTGCTTTTTGTGGGGTCGGCAGAGGCGTGGACAACTCTCCCATTTGCGGCGGCGCAGACTTTGTCCAGTGGCACTCCGTTGCGGTCGCGATGGAGGGGTTTTATGTCGATACCTTCATGAAAGGCGCGGTAGTAAATGCCGGCACTGCCTCGCTGCGGTCCTCGCACCAAACCGTAGCTGCCCCCCTGCCAAGGCTGACTTTTTTTTCCCTCGAAGTCGCGATTCACATACATGTAAAAAGCTTCGGGATTTTTTGTAAAAAGAGCGTGATTATCCGTCGGAAATTCTAACCATGCCTGTGAATTTGTCTGGGAAAAAGAGGGACTTCCAAAAAATAAGAGAAGCAAACAAACGAAAAAAACGGAGGATCGCATTAGGGCTTTTTCTTATTATTAGCGGCTTTCTCGGCGGCGGATAGTTCGGCAGCGGCTTTCTCGGCGGCAGCTTGGGCGGCTTTTGTTTTTAGGTGTTCTTCATAGATGAGCCGATCTTCGCGCTGACGTTTTTTGGCTTGGCTTGGGGTTTCTCCGATAATCGGGAAACGTTGTCCGAGCTTCATAACTTCGGTGTTGGTTAGGCCGCTGGGAATGACTAGTAATCCGTCGCGCACGGGACGATCAATGCGTAATTTTATAACGCCACGGCCATCAATAATTGCGGCAAGATAGCCGCCTATTTCTGTGCTGGTGGTATTTTCCACCGTATTTCGGCCATGCGCACCGAGTTGAAAATACGCACCGTGAGTCCCGTCCGGTGTCGGAAACGCGTAAAAACCAGAGATGTCTTTTTCCGTTGCGACAGGCATTTTTTGCAAAGAGACCGTTTCGCCATTTGCCATTTTTCCCTTTATTATAAAGGGTTCCCGCTCGTTTGCCTTGGCGAGCATTTGGAAGCGAACCGTTACTTTTGAGGGTTTCGAGGTTCCGGCGACAAAGATTAATGCCACCACAGCAGGTATCCATAAAAGACGAGATGAAATCATGAGAAAGAGTTTAGCGATGTGCTTCGTATTTGCAACCCAGCGGAAAATTCTTTATGAAACTTCCATGCCAATTTTTATGAGAACTCTTATTTTACTGACGCTTGTTTATTCTTTCTCAGCTCTTCCCCAACTTCGCGCACAGGAGAATAATCGAAATGCCGAACTCCAGCGTATCGTGGCCGAGGAATTAGGCGAGGGGGCGACTGTTTATGACGTGATCGACTTGCGCCGCCCCGACGAAGCGAGTCCTTTTTTTCTGAATCAATCCATGGCGTATTATTACACGACTGAGGCTGGCAAGGAGGAGTTGCTCAATCGCTCCGTCGCCAAATATCCTTCTACAAAGACGCCGGATAGTGCGGATGTTTATGTCAAAAAATTTTTTACGGGCCTTTTCGACTCCGTGAAATTAGGATCGGCAGACGGCTCCCAGCCATCCACTCTTGTTGTCGAACCGCAAAAATTCACGCTCGCAGACCGTCGCGAAATCGACGTGACTTTTCAGGTGAAAAATAAAACCCGCAACCTCATGAAGTTGCATTTTGGAACGGGACAACGCTTTGATGTTACGATTCAAGACGCTACGGGACGAGTTATTGAACGCTGGTCCGATGACCGGGCCTTTGAAAAATCAGAGGGGCTTGTTACGATAAATCCGCGAGAATTTATCGAGTATTCCGCACGGATTCCGACCAGGGAACTCAAGGCTGGCGAGACCTATTATGTCGAAGCAAGCCTTGCTGATAATCCTGAATTTAAAGCCA
Organism: Chthoniobacterales bacterium; assembly: GCA_047971915.1. Lineage (GTDB taxonomy): Bacteria > Verrucomicrobiota > Verrucomicrobiia > Chthoniobacterales > JBKEAD01 > JBKEAD01. The sequence goes on along the minus strand of JBKEAD010000057.1, from coordinate 29,288 downwards.
TTCAGGAGATCTCACCTCGTTAATTCTTAAATTTTTACTTGACCTTGTTCTACGATTGTTGAACTTGCGTCGTAGCGTGGCAAAAATTTTTAAGAGAAAAAATGATTGCCAAAGAATTAGGCTCTCACTAAGCACAATTTAAATCCTAACCCAATATTTAGACATGTCTGAAAAATCCATCGAAGAAAAAGTAAAAGCAATCATCGTCGATCAACTCGGCGTAAACGAAGAACAAGTCACTCCAGCAGCCAGCTTCATCGAAGATCTTGGTGCAGATTCTCTGGACACCGTCGAATTGGTCATGGCTTTTGAAGAAGAGTTTGGAGTCGAAGTCCCCGATGAAGACGCCGAAAAACTCCAGTCCGTCGGAGATGTTGTGAAATACATCGAAGAACGCGCTAAGTAATTTATAGTTTTTTTTCCATTTTTTAAAAAAGAAAACCGCTGATGCGCTAAAGCATTGGCGGTTTTTTTGTCCTTAATTCGCAGCATTCTCATGGCGTTCACCGATCAAGAGCGCAATCTTCTTTTAGGAATCAAAGGCGTCGGGCCAAAGGTTATCGAACGACTCGAGCAGATTGGTTTTTCCACGTTTGAAGATTTAGCAGCATCAAACTCCGCCGAAATCACTAAGTGGATTTCAGAAGAACTTGGCTCGACGTGTTGGCGCAACGCCCCGCAGGCCCGGGCTTCAATCGATTCCGCCATCCTAGCCGCAAAAGCTCACCTTAAAAAAAATCGGTAAAAAAAATTTAAATGCACTCCATCACTCCAAATAAGATCGTCCTTGGTGGGTGCATTCTTGCATTTGGTGCTTCATTTTTGAATACGGGGTTTCTGCTTTCGGCGGGAACTTCCGTCAGTCACCTTACCGGCGATATTGCCAGAATCGGCTCCAGCCTTTCTTCCCTAAATCAAACCGAAGCCGGCTTGCTCACCAAAGTATCCCTAGCATCACTTGGGTTTATGATAGGTGCCACGATTTCCGGATTTTTCTTACATCACCCTGCACTGGAAATCAGTAGGCCCTATGGTCGGACGTTATCCATACTGGGCATTTGTCTGATTGGTGCTCATTATGCAAATACGAATGCTCACCAAATGCTTGCCATCGTGATCGCAAGTGCCGTTTGCGGTGCCCAAAATGCACTTGCTAACCGCTACCGCGGCGTTGTCCTTCGCACGACTCACTTGACCGGCCTCTTTACCGATTTTGGGATTCATCTTGGGATGAAGCTGCGAGGCCACGAGATCGAGGTTTGGAAACTTCTCATTCCTATTTGGATTACTGTCTGGTTTTTGCTTGGAGCCGTAGTCAGCAGTTATTTATTTTTGCTTGGAAGAGCGGATTGGTTATTGATAGCCGGTATGGGCTACCTCTTCGGCGGCTTTGCCTGGAGTATTTATAAAAGGCTTGGAAGGATGGAGTAAAAGAAACGGCGTTTTTTTAGGCTGATACTTTCTATGCAAAAATAGATTTGAGTGATAGGATGTCGCCTCGTTGTTTTTTTTCGTAACCCCCTATTTTGATTATGTCTTTTCCGTCCGTGCCCGTTGTTTTGTCGATTGCAGGTTCAGATAATAGTGCCGGCGCAGGTATTCAAGCCGATTTGAAAACGATTACGGCATTGGGTTGCTACGGTCTTACCGCGGTGACTTGTGTTGTTTCGGAAATTCCTCAGCGGGTGGAGCATATTCAGTCGGTGCGGCCAGCTATTGTAGCCTCACAGGTGGCTCTTTGTGGAGAGGCCTTTCCAATCGCAGCAATTAAGACAGGCATGCTTTATTCCGCGAATATTATGAAAGCGTTGCTCCCTGTTTTGGATTCACTTTTAGAGCGGTGGGGGGCTGCGCTCGTTGTCGATCCTGTTATGACTTCGAGCAGCGGTGCTCCGCTTTTACGTCCAGATGCCATGGCGTTTTATGGCAGACATCTCTTTCGCCGTGCGCGGGTGATTACGCCAAATCTCGATGAACTTATTAGTCTCTGTAAACGCAAAATCACAACGCTCTCTGAGATGGAAAAAGCCGGGCGCGAACTTGCGGAACGCTACGGCTGCGCCGTTCTTTGCAAGGGCGGACATCTCAAAGAAAATGCGGGTATCGACCTTCTTGTAGATGACGACGTGGTGACTTCCTACAAAGGAATTTATCGAGAAAATATCGGCACGCACGGTTCTGGCTGCACCTATTCCTCGGCAATCGCAAGTGAACTTGCCAAAGGCAAAAACTTGCCGGAAGCTGTTTTTGAAGCCAAAAATTACATCCAAGCCGCCATCGACCAAGCCCTCTATTGGGGATCCACGCAAGCTCTCCAGCACATGCCGAGAAAATGATTCGTAGTTTTTTAGCAGCCTGTTTAAGCTACCTTGCTTTCATGAAAAACCGCTTTTGTCTTACGAGCCTCTGCTTTGTCCTAATCACTCTCCTAGCAGGTTGCGCCGGCTCGCCACCACAGGGAGTAGGGCATCAACAGGTGACACGTGTCGACGCCCTCGGGCACATGTGTTTTTTAATTCAAAATTCTATCGGGTCAAAAATTCTCACAAACCCATTTTACCCCGGATCGACAGGATATAAAATCTCACGCGACCCGAGGCCGAATACGATTCTTGTTACAAATGAATCACGTGATGCCAACAATGTCTTCCTTACAGACTCCACGCCGCAAGTTTTTCGCGGCAGTATGGCCATCGGTCCAAATAACGCGGGCGGCACCACGATCCTCGGAACCCCGACCTACCCCGGTGGCACAGAGGGATCGCTCAGTGAGCGCAACCTGATTTTTTCATGGAAACAAGACGGTATGCGCTTCACTTTTCTTGGCAAACTACAACGCAGCCTCACGCGAACGGAAGCCGAGCGAATTGGTGAGGTTGATTTGTTATTTATCCCCGTTGGGATGCCCACCGCCCTGAGTGATTCCGAGCGTCTCACGGTCATTAATCAACTCCGCCCACTTCTGATCGTGCCGATGGGAAGTGTGAGTGCACGCAATGCATTTGCCGCAAAATTTCACGACGTCGTCCGCTTGCCCAGTCGCAGTTTTATCCTCTCCAAAAACATCCTGCCGCGCCAACCCTACCCACGTATCATTTTGCTTTCTTATTAAGAAGCTCGCAGTTTTTTCGACAGACTATTAAGCTTCTCCGATTATGAAAATTCTCGTTATTGGTTCCGGCGGACGTGAGCACGCATTAGGGTGGAGACTCGCGCAATCTCCCAAAATAAATCAGCTTTTTTTTGCCCCCGGAAACGGCGGCACGCAAACACTCGGAAGCAATGTGCCAATAGACGCTTTGGATATTTCGGAACTCCTCGACTTTGCAAAAAAAGAAAAAATCGACCTTACGGTTGTCGGACCGGATGATGCACTTGCGCAAGGTGTAGTAGATGTTTTTGAAGATGCCGGGTTGCGAATTTTTGGGCCACGACGGATGGCGGCCCAGTTGGAATCATCAAAAAGTTTTGCTAAAGATTTTATGTTCCGTCATGGCATACCCTGTGCCGAATCCCAAAATTTCAGTGATCCAGTCAAAGCACATGCCTACTGCGATACAGCGTCCTATCCGCTTGTCATAAAGGCCGACGGACTCGCCTTAGGCAAGGGCGTGACCATTGCCGAAAATTCTGATGCGGCGCATGAGGCGATTCGCAACGCAATGGAGTTGCAAGTCTTCGGTGAAGCTGGAAAAAAAATTCTGATCGAAGAATTTCTCGAAGGTCCAGAGTGCTCGATTCACGCTTTTGTTTCGGGCACGAATTATCTTTTATGTCCGGATTGTCGCGATCACAAGCGTGCCTTCGATGGCGACCTGGGACCAAACACCGGTGGTATGGGAACCATCTCGCCCTCCGGCGTCGCCGATGCAAAGATGCTACAAACCATTCGCGAAACAATTTTGGATCCATTTGTAAAAGGTCTTCAGGTAGATGGTCTCGATTTTCGCGGAATGCTGTTTCCCGGTCTCATGCTGACTAAAAAGGGCCCAAAAGTTTTGGAATTTAACTGTCGCTTTGGCGATCCGGAAACACAAGTTCTCATGCGGCGACTGGAAAGTGATTTGGCTGAAATTCTGTTGGCAACGGCAGAAAACCGACTCGATAAAATCACCGCATCATGGTCCGACAAATCCGCAGCTTGCGTGATTCAAGCCTCTGGTGGCTACCCGCGAAGTTATGAAAAAGGCTACCCCATCGAAGGTATTTCTGTGGCCGAGGAGGAAGACGATGCCGCCGTCGTTTTTCACGCAGGAACCAAAATGCAAAAGGAAAAACTAGTGACTTCCGGCGGACGTGTCCTTGGAATCACTGCTATCGATACCGATTTACCCGCTGCGTTGGCGCGTGCTTACCAAGCCTGTGAAAAAATTTCTTTTGAAAATAATTATTTTCGCCGCGACATAGGAGGCAACCGATGAAAAAATCTCTTAAATTTCTTTTTTTGCTTTTGTTGACTTTGCAGCATCCGCTCGGTGCCCAAGTCGCTCCCCCCGAAGCTCCGCCAAAACCTTCCCCCGAAGTATTGCAAAACGAGAACCTCAAAAATATCCCTGCTGATAATTCAACACCGACCGATGCAGAATCGATTATCGAGCAAAAAGAAATCGAAGACGAGTCGCCCATAGTGGATTTACCGCAAAATCTCGCCGGGCGGATTGATGTCCTCAATGAGGCCCAGCTCGAACAAGCCGTTCAACTCCTGCAAAAAAATTTCGTCAATCCTGCTTCGCTCCAAAAACAAAAACTTTTGCAGGCTCGCCTTAATGGTTTGTTGGAACGTCTCGGCAGCGGGGCTGATATTATCCCGTCTGGCTCGGTTCACGAAGTCACCAAGCCACATGATTTTTTAGCTGAAATTCTCGATGGGCGAGTCGGCTACGTGCGGCTTGGGAGTATGGATTCCAGCGAACTCGTGCAGATGGACACTATTTTAAAAAGTCTCGATGAGAAAAAAATTCGGGCACTTATTTTAGATATTCGATCGATTCCCTATTCTACCAATTTTGAGTTAGCGACGGAGTTTGCTAGGCGTTTTTGTAACAAAGGCCGCATTCTTTTTCGTGTCGAAAAACCCAGTGCCAAACAAGAGCGCATCTATACTTCTGACCGCGATCCGCTTTTTGCAGGCACACTTGTCATCCTCACTAATGAACAAACTTCCGGTGCTGCTGAAGTGCTTGCAGAAACGCTACGGCAACATGCCGATGCAATGATTGTCGGTGAAAAAACTGCGGGGAACGCCGTGGAGTATGAGCAATTTCCATTGGGTGCCGGAGTCGATCTCGAAGTCGCGGTAGCGGTGGCAAGCGTCCCCGACGGGCCGGCTATTTTTCCGGACGGAGTTATTCCCGACATCACACTTCCTTTTGATACGGAGCAACTCGACGAAATTTTCCGACTCAGCAAAGAGCAGGGCGTCAGCACTTTTGTGTTTGAAAAAAGCCGTCCGCGATTTAACGAAGCCGCTCTCATTGCCGAGATCAATCCGGAGATTATTCCAACCGGAGAAAGCCGAAAACCTCGGCAAGCACTCGATATTGTTTTACAACGTGCCGTTGACCTCATCACGGCAATCGAATTTTTTAATACAAAAACGACGACGGAGAAATGAAGCGGCGTGCTGTTTTTTTTGATCGCGATGGCACGCTTATGCAAGAGGTCGATTCTTGTTCCCGCCCGGAAGATGTGCACGTCTTCCCTGAAGTCCTTCCCATACTGAAAAAATTGCGTGAAAAAAATTGGCTACGCATTCTCGTTACCAACCAAAGCGGTATTGGACGCGGGTATTTTTCCCTTCAAGATTACGAGGCCGTTCACGCTGAGTTTATGCGGCAAATCGACAACGAACTTGATGCAGCTTATTTCTGTCCGGATTCGCCAGAGGCCGCTACGCCACGTCGCAAGCCTGGGATCGGCATGTTGCTAGAAGCGGCGAAAGACTTTGATCTTGATTTAAGGGTGTGTTGGATCATCGGCGACAAAGCCGCCGATACACTTTGTGGCAAGGCCGCCGGCTCGCGAGGAATCCTTGTAAAAACAGGTTACGGAAAAAATTTTACAAATGATTGCCCACCGCATTGGATTGCAGAAAACGCATGGCAGGCCGTCGAAAAATTATTAGAAGAAACTACCAAATCATGAGTTCCATCCTTGTCGTTATTCCTGCCCGCTGGGGTTCCACACGTTTTCCCGGAAAGCCGCTGCATCCGATCTGTGGCAAGCCGCTTTTGCAACATGTTTGGGAATGTAGCTCGCAAGCCGAGACGGTGGATAAAGTCGTCATCGCGACGGATGATGAGCGTATTGCCTGCGCTGCCAAAGCCTTCGGAGCAGAAGTCGCCATGACGCCGACGGACGTTGACACCGGAACGGATCGCATCGCTTTAGTAGCGAAAAATTATTCGGAGCATGAGATCGTTATCAACGTGCAAGGCGACGAACCGCTCATTGCAGCTTCACTAATTGACCGTTTGGGACGGACTCTTCGGGAACAAAGCGAAATCGAAATGGCGACCGCCGCTAGTCCTTTTCGCGAGGCCGAAGCCGTTGCCTGCCCGGATAATGTGAAAGTCGTCGTGGATCAAAACTCCCGCGCTCTTTATTTTTCGCGAAGCATTATTCCTTTTGATCGCGACATGCCGGGGCCACAAATAGAGAAAGGTTTTTTGCATCACCTCGGAATCTACGCTTATCGCCGAAACTTCTTGCTCCAATTTGTGAAGTGGACACCGACATTTCTCGAAGAACGGGAAAAGCTCGAACAACTCCGCGCCTTGGAACACGGCGTAAAAATAGTCGTTTTAAAAACGGATCATCGCAGTCCCGGCGTTGATCGCCCCGAGGATGTCCGGCTTGTAGAAAGCTTGCTGGAAAAGGAATAATACAAGGACTAATAAGATGCTAGGGTCATTTTATCTGATGCAATGCGTTTAAAAATTAGCACTGTGTAAAGCAATGCTTTGCCTTTCGGGAAAATTACCGCTCCTTCAAGCAGTGGCTGTTTTTCGATCTTCTCCGAAGGCAGATCGAGCCGTTGGATTTCGTCAATCTCCTCCCAATCGGTCAGTGAAATTGTCAATTCCTGTGACAGCGGCGGGTAGTTACGCCTTGGCCAGTACTTTGTTTGCCGCCTCAGAGAGCGACCCCTCCCCTGCAAGTTTCTCCAATTTTTTCCGCGCCTGCGGAGAGAGATTTAGCACGGTTTTTACATAGTCTTTCGGCTTGCGTCCGGCACCAGCTCGTGCGCCACCATGCCGGATTTTCCAGTCCAAAACCCGATGCGCCTCTTGTTGGAGTTCCTTTTCCCAGGGTTCTAATTTTTGAGCAGGTATCTTTTTTTTCATTTTAAGTATTCTTTGGTAAATTTTCGGTCAAACCACGCAGTGACCATCATCCAGCAATGAATTTCACATTTTGAAAAAATATTCTTTTTTCAAGATAGGTTAAGCTTTTTTTCATTCACAGGTTGCTGACGAATTGACTCAAATGAAATGACACTGAGGGATTTTTTCTCTCCGGTGTCATTTTGACTTGAGGCAACAGGACTTCCGCGAAGAACTTCTGTGAGGATTTTGCTTTTACGAGAACGATAGTCTATTTTGAATGTTGCTTGCATGTCTCTCACTGATCCTACCAGCCAATCCAGTATTCGTATAAAGGGGGCGCGGGTGCACAATTTGCAGAATATCGATGTCGAAATTCCGCGGCATCAGCTTGTCGTTATCACGGGCTTGAGCGGGTCGGGGAAGTCGTCTCTCGCTTTTGATACACTCTTTGCCGAGGGGCAGCGGAAGTATGTAGAGAGTCTCTCGGCTTACGCACGGCAGTTTTTGGATCAGATGCAAAAGCCCGAGGTAGATTACATCGAGGGGCTTTCGCCGGCGATTGCGATTGAGCAGCGAAGCTCGGGTTCCAATCCTCGTTCGACGATTGCGACAACGACCGAAATTTATGACTACCTGCGTATTTTATTTTCTGCTGTGGGGCGTCCGCACGATCCGCAAACGGGGGAACCGGTGGTGCGCCATACGTCGGAGCAAATTACCGATATTTTACTGGATCATCCCGAGGGGACGCGGCTTATTTTGCTCGCGCCTCTTGTGCGGAATCAGAAAGGTGAGTTTCGCGATGTTATAGAAAAAGCCAAGCGCGAGGGGTTTGTGCGTATTCGTATCGACGGCGAGATTATTCAACTAGACGATGTCAAGTTGCCTCGTCTCGCGAGGGATAAAAGGCACAGCATCGAGGCCATTGTGGATCGTTTGGTTTTGCGCGAGGCTCTGCGTCAGCGGTTGTCCGATTCGATCGAAACGGCTCTACGCTGGGGAGAAAATTTACTTTTCGCGCTCATTCAGACGCCGGGTGCAGATGAGTATCGAGAGCTGCGACTCTCCACAGATTTTTGCAATCCAAATACGGATTTCACTTTGCCGAGGCTGACACCTAAGCATTTTTCTTTTAATAGTCATTTCGGTGCTTGTCCCCAATGTCATGGTATCGGGACGCAAGCGTTTGTGGATCCTGATTTGCTTTTGGATGGTTCGAAGCTTTTTCTCGATGGTGCCGTGAAGCCTTGGAAAACTAGTCCAAAGCGGATGCACTCCTATTATAAAGCTCTCGGCGCGGGGTTGGCTGAGGCCTATGGTGTAAATCCCGATCAACTCGCCCGTTTGCTTCCTAAGGATTTTCTGGAAGTTTTATTTTACGGATCGGGTGATCGAAAAATTCAGCTCAAGGGGTTGACGGGTAAAAATTCTTCTAAGGTTTTTGAGGGGCTTGTGCCGATGGTGGAGCGTGTCATCGAAACTTCGGAGAGCGAGCTTTTGCGAAATCGGATGAGGGCTTTTACCGGCGCGCGGCCTTGTTCCGCTTGCAAGGGGGGGCGATTGAGGGCGGCGATCTTGGCCGTTACGCTCACAACAAAAAGTGGGAAGTCTTTTAATATTCACGATTTTACAACCCTGAGTATTCGAGAGGCGGTGCAGGTGATGGAATCTCTGGAGCTGTCGGATACGCAGCAACAAATCGTTGGGGATGTGGTTCAGGAGATTCAGCAACGGCTTCGTTTTTTAGATAAAGTTGGTTTGGGTTATCTTGCGCTGAATCGCGAGAGCGGGACGCTTTCGGGCGGCGAGTCGCAGCGTATTCGTCTTGCAACGCAGATTGGCTCGGGGCTTTCGGGTGTGCTTTACGTGCTGGATGAACCTAGTATTGGTCTGCATCAACGCGATAATGACCGCCTCATAGAAACTTTGCGAGGGCTTCGTGATTTGGGAAATTCTGTCGTTGTCGTCGAGCATGATGAGGATACGATTCGGGCGGCGGATTATATTTTGGATATGGGGCCGGGAGCGGGTGTGCGTGGGGGCAAAATCGTTGCGCAGGGAAACTTGGAGAACATTTTAAAAAATGAAAACTCGGCGACGATGCAGTATCTTACCGGAGCTCTCGGCATTTCTGTCCCGAAAGTTCGTAAACCGCCTCGAGATATAAAACCAAATGCCGAGACTGCGGAATCGGGTGATGGTTGGGTAACTGTGATTGGTGCGTGTGAGAATAATTTAAAGGACCTGACTGTATCTTTCCCGGTGGGCTGTATGACCTGCGTGACCGGACTTTCCGGAAGTGGAAAATCGACTCTTGTGAACGACATTCTTCGCATGGTATTGGCGCGAGATCTAAATGGAGCTCAGGGGAAACCGGGACAGCACAGAGAGATAATAGGTGGAGAACAGCTTGATAAAGTCATCGTGATCGATCAGTCGGCGGTGGGGCGTACGCCGCGCTCGAATCCCGCGACCTACTCGGGGGCGATGGGGCCGATTCGTGATTTATTTGCGCAGACTCCGGCGGCTCGGGTGCGGGGGTATGATGCGAGTCGCTTTTCTTTTAATGTAAAAGGTGGGCGTTGCGAGCACTGTCAAGGAGATGGATCGATAAAGGTCGAGATGCATTTTTTGGCGGACGTTTACGTGCCCTGTGAGGTTTGTCGTGGGCAGCGTTACAATCGCGAAACGCTGGAAATAACTTACAAGGGAAAAAATATATCAGATATTTTAAATATGACGGTGGATGCCGCGGCGCGATTTTTTCGACAAGTTCCTACTTTATCCACCAAGCTCGAAAGTATGTTGCAAGTTGGCTTGGGGTATCTGCGTCTCGGCCAGTCGGCCACGACGCTTTCGGGCGGCGAAGCGCAGAGACTGAAACTTGCTTCCGAACTTGCAAAAAAATCGACCGGCAGGACGTGCTATGTCTTGGACGAGCCGACCACGGGATTGCATTTTGCTGATATTCATCAGTTGCTTCGTGTTTTACTAAAACTTCGTGATGCAGGAAATACGTTGATTGTGATTGAGCACAATTTGGAAGTTGTCAAAATGGCGGATTGGATTATCGATTTAGGGCCAGAAGGTGGCGATGCGGGTGGCCGCATCGTTGCAGAAGGAACACCGGAACAAATCGTTGCCTTCGGGGACGGCTATACGGCACAGTATTTAAAAAAATATCTCTCGTGAATCGCTTAGTAATTATTTTGCTTGCAGCTATGGCTCCTGCTCTCCGGGCGGAGGATGCGAAAACTATTTCTCAGAATAATGATTTTAGCGAAATTCAGTCTGCTAAAAAGATGCTTTCAAAAGGTTTGCCTTCCGTGGTGATAGCGTCGTTGAAAGAGCTTGTAGAAAAATATAAAAAGCAGCCGGAAAGCCCGGAAGCCCAAGCAGCCGCAACGCTTTTGGCAACGGCTTTTTATCAGAGTGAACGTTTTCAAGAAGCACTGGATATTGCTGCCTGGCAGGGGAAATATGCTCTTCCAAAATTGCGTTTGATAGCTGCGGAATCGCATTGGAAATTGGGTGATAAAAAAATGGCGGTTTCCGAACTCGTCCCGCTTTTATCCGAACTTCAAGGAAACGATAAAAATGCGGCGATACTCCGTCTGGCCGGATACTATGCATCTAAACAAGACGAGAAAAAGTTAGCAGGCTTACCGGATTTGGAAACGACAGGTGCTCCGCTTTCTCTTCAAAAAATTACGATTGCATCTATGAAAGAAAGTGGAATCGGAAGTGAAGATACCAGCGAATATCTCGCGGCAGTTGCTTTTTTAAAATCAGGGAACACACCGCGTGCACGCGAGCTTTTTGAAAAATATCAAAAAGGACATGGACCTCTTACCGAACTTGCGACGGTCGGTTTGGCAGAGTGTTTTCTTTTAACTAACGAGGGAGATAATGCAGAGGCTTTGCTTGAGCAATATCTTGCAGAGGCAAAAGGGAAGGTGCCGCGGCTGTTGGCTTTTGAAAAACTGGACGAAGTTTATGCAAGAAATGGAGGAGCTTCGACTTCAGATTTGCGGCGTTTGAGCGAAGACGAGGAATATCCGGAGAGAGCCCTAGAAGCTCTTTATTTCTACGCTCGGAGCATTATGCACGACGGTTTTATCGATGTAGCGCGTTATCATTTTCAAGAATTTTTAAAAAAAGCTTCGCCCGAGAATCCGCTCTACGTGCCAGCACTCGAAGATCTAGCAAGGCTCTTGGATGCGGAGGGGAATTTTGAGAGCACGCTTGCCGCGATACCGGAGGATTTGCCATCGGCAAAAGCTTTATTTTACCGAGCCATAGCGGCTTATCGCTTAGGGAATTTTGAAGAGGCCGAGAAAGATTTTTTAAAAGCTGCCGAACTGCGTAATAACGAGTTTTCCGAAGCGATAGAAAATGCGGAACTCATGAAGCTCTTCGCAAAAATTCGTAAAAAACAGCCTGAAGATATTTATTACGAAGAGGAGGAGGTAAGCGACATTCCTGAAGATAATATTACGGCAGTTTTGCTGGCCGCTTCTGCAAGAAATCCAGGAGCTGGTGCTATGTTGGAAAATTTAGCCAAGCAGGGTTCCGGAAAAGCAGCACTAGCACTTGCCGAATGGCGTTTTATAGCACTCGATATCGAAGGGGCCAATGATGCGTTGAGTCTTCTATCAGAAAAAGAATTGCAGGACGAATCCGCCGTTTACCTCCGTATCTTTTTGGCAGATGACGGAAGCTCGGATGCAAGTGAGCGAATTGTCGGATTGTCTGAGTATTTTTTAAAAAATTTTCCAGAGTCCGAACATTTACCGGATGTCGCCTTCAAACGTGCGGAGGCTTTATTTCGACGTGGAGATTATTTGGCTGCGCGACAGGCTTTTCAAGATTTGGCAGTGAATTATCCGGCATCGCCTCTCACGGAGCAAGCGTGGTTCTATGCAGGTAAAGCAGCGAGTTATTTGATGAGCTCTGATGCTTTGGATCAAGCGGTAGCTTCTTATGAAGAGGCTGCGCAAATAAAGGGACCACTCGCTGAAAGAGCACGCTTTGAACAAGCATTGATCAAAAATTCCCTTGGTCAATCCGGTGATGCGCTTAAGCTTTTAGAAATCGTCATCAAGGATAGTCAAGATGATGAACTAAAAAATGCCGCCATCATAGAAAAAGGAGATACACTCATCGCCCAAAGCGAAAAAGATCCAGCAAGCCTCGATCAGGCCATCGAAACGTGGAAATTAATTACCGAGAATAAGACGGCACTTAGTCGATGGAGCAATCAGGCGAGTTGTAAAATTGGGCTTGCGCTTGCCCGGCAAGGAAAACAAGACGAGGCTCTTGCCGCGTTATTTCAAATTTTGCAGCGTAGTCCGGATCAAGATCCTGAATTTTTCTGGCACTACAAGGCAGGTTTTGAAGCGGCCAGGATTTTAGAGCAACGCAAGGCGTGGACGGAAGCAATAGCCGTTTACGAAGACCTCTCCAAAATTAAAGGTCCTCGGTCTGAAGAGGCTAAAGCTCGTGCTAATCGCTTACGATTAGAAAATTTCATCTGGCGAGATTAGATTATCTACACTGCCGTCTGCCATCTATTTACTAGGAGGTCTCAGAATTCGTTGAAGATGTTTATTGGCCTGAATTATATCAAGATACCTTTTTTCCTCTTTGGGGGACAGGGTCTTTATTAAATTATTTTTCTGCTCAGGATCTGCCGATAAATCATAATAAAATATTCCTGATACATTATTATATATAAGACGCTTATTTCCTCTGGCAATTCCAAATCCTTCTTGCGTCCAGCTGCGTATATCATTCGTGCTTAGTCCTATAACAAAACGATCTTCAGAAAGCTCTTTAAAAAGCGAAGCTCCTCCAAGTGCTTTAACATTTAGTTGATTGGTATTTTCTAATGAGAACAAATCAGCTAAAGAGGGTATTATATCGAGATTACTAATTAATTTTTTCTGATTATTTCTTAATGCTTCTATTTTTTCTGAAGGTATTTTTCTCTGTAATGCTTCAGGTATTATAATAATAAAAGTAACTCCCCAGTATTCTTCATAGAATGAATAAAGGCGGTGTCCGTGCTGCGTTGGAACATCCATCTCGCCATGATCTCCGGTAATAATGATAATCGTATCATCTAATTTTCCGGATGTCTCAAGAGCGATCCAAATTTCTTTAAACGCAGCATCGACAATATGCAGTGCTTTATGAAAGCGAGTATCTCCGGGGGCTACCCCATTAAAAAATAAAGATTCTGTTTGAAATGGATTATGCAGAGCATTGGAAAAGTAAGCCGCTACAAAATGTTGCTCGTTAGGTATCTCTCCCAAAGTTTGAGCAAATTTTCTTGCAGCTATCGCCTCATCGATACCGAGGTCATTAATAAACTCTCCGGGAAGTTCTTCAGAGGTATAAACTTCATCGACCTCGGAAAATCCAAGAATTTGGTTGAGGTGAGACCAAGAAAAAACAACAGGGCTACCAAAGACTGTTTTATAATCGGGATTAGCTGCTTTTAACCAATCCCAAAGAAGCGGTGCTTGAAAAAGATCTTGAGCTGAAAGTTCGGGCCCGATTCCCGTAAACAATGAGGGTAAACTAACGTCTGTTGCCGTGCTATTAGAAAGAGCGTTTTTAAAAATAAAAAAATCATGCGGCTTGGATTTGATTAGGCTAGATAAAAATGGCATTGCGTCTGTATTATCTCCATAAAAGCTCAAACCACCGATGCGTCTTCCCAACGATTCATTGGCAAATAACAAAACATTCGGTGTAAATTTTTTATTGTCTGTCGGCGGTGCAACAGCACGGCGGTTGCCAAATTGTAAATTTACAATTTCCTTAGACGATCCCGTATCTAAAAAAGCTATTAAAACAGAACTATCAATCCCTATACGATATCTTGATAGGGGTGATCCTAAATTTATAAGTATAGATAGCAGCAGTAAACTCGTGGCGAATAATAATAAATAAGTTCTTCTAAGCGAAAATTTGGACTGTATTCGCTGATGCCATCCAAAATAAAAAATGAGGCTTAAAATAATCAAAGCAATACCCAGCCACCCCAAAAAATAAACTTTTATAAAAGCCCAAATATAAGTTGGGTCTTTATCTAAAAAATGAATCATCGATCCTGAAAGATATTGGCCGAAAGCCAAATAAACTCCGGTATTGATGATTAGAATAAGCGCGCTCATAAAGGCGACTATTCCCGCAAGGATATTTTGCCAATGATATGGTAATATAAGTGATAAAAGTCTTAGAGCTGTCCAGAAAAGAAAACTTATGATAAGACTGCAAGCATACGCTAAAAAACTAAATCTCAATTCTCCCGGACGCCAAAAAGCTAGTGCTGCATCCCAGAGTATAAAAAGAAAAAAGAAAATGTAGCCTGTAAGCCAAAATCGCCATAAGGAAATTTTTTGCGACGATTCATTATTTTGGCTCATAGGGGCAGCAGCGCAATAAAAATCAAGTTTCGGCAGCCCATGCCGGACGTTGTTCTAGGTGGTAAAGCATTTCTCCAGCCTTTGGCACATAAAGAATCCCTTCATCTTCTTTATCTGCATAATCTTCTACACAAATACTTTTCGGATCTCGATAACCCAAATTAATCTCACGACAGATCGATTCGGGAATTCCGGTAGCTAGAGTCACTTGAATACGACATTTTTCAACGCCATTTTCATAAGTGCCAACGCCTCGGACGTGTGTTGAATGTGCTATTGTTCCCCAAGGATAGTCTTTAAATTTATCCCACTGTTTTAAAAAATAATCTCGGCAATGATAGCCGATTTCGCGGATGAGTTTGCCGTGAACCACGGAGACTTCATGGATGTGAGGAGCATATATGATAAGCTCCCCGCCATCGGCAACTACGGGTTCGAGCTTATACATACACTTACCGCCAACCCAAAGCTCGTCATACATTTTGGGGGCGCAGGAGAGGACTGTTTTGAAAGGTTTCTTTTTATAAACAATGTGCAATTCTTGGGAGAGATCACTCGCTGCATCCCAAGCTTCTTCAGGTGTTCCCGCATAAAGTCCAGCAAAATTTTGTTTTTCGACGACAAGACAAAAACAGATTTTCGGGAGATCGATGAGAGCTGCTGCACGGTCGACAACTTTGCGAACAGGAGTCCATTTATTTCCAATAATCATCGGATTAGTAATGACCGCGCCCAACCAGTGGAAGAAATTCAGAATTTCGGGTCCTGCCACGCCAGGAAAAAGATATTTATTTCCACCGGAGCAGCCTACGACTTCATGCGGAAAGACCGGACCTATTATAATAATTTGATCGTAGTCGTAGAGTCGAGCATTCACATGCACGGGGACATCCATAGAAAAAAGTCCGCCGGAGAGTATATCGATCTCAGCGGCCGGAATCGTTCCAATTTTTCGAAGTGCCGCCGGGTTATCCCATTCGTGATTTAAAAAATTTACTTTGGCGTAGTGACCCTTTCGCTCTTCCGGTGTGATTTCAAGGCGTTCTTGAATGGCCTCTTCACTCATTGGTGGATGGGTGCCGAGAGCTATCATAATATCAAAGGCCGCACATGCTTCGGCGATCTCTGCATGTAGAGCTTTGAAAACACTGCCCACCGGTGCGGTTCGTGTATTATCGGGTACGATGACGAGCACGCGTTTATTTTTCCAACTCACATTCTGAGTTGCGGCGGCAACGAGCGAGCTGACTTGCTCTTGTGTTAGAGATTCATTTTTTGCGGCGCGAAGAGAAGAGAGAGCCATTTTGTTTAAATTGTTTGAGAGAGGAATCCTCCATCCACGCGAATGTCCGTTCCTGTAATAAATCCACTGGCTGCCTCGCTTGCAAGAAACACGGCGGCTCCACCAAGCTCTTTTGCCTCGCCGAAACGTTTCATGCCCGTGTGATCGAGGATAGATTGGGCTCGCGGGGTTGGTGTGCCGTCTTCATTAAAAAGAAGTTTTTTATTTTGTTCGGCGGGAAAAAATCCCGGTGTGATCGAATTTACGCGAACTCCTTGTGAAGCCCACTCACGCCCGAGAAAACGTGTTATATTTAGAACCGCCGCTTTTGCTGCGGAATAGACGACGACTTTGGAAAGCGGATGATGTGCTGCCACGCTTGCTATATTAATAATACTTCCATGTCGCTGCGCACACATGCGTGGCCCAAAAACTTGGCAGGGAAGAAAAACGCCACCAACCAAATTAAGGTCCACGTTTTCTTGAAAAGCTTCCAAAGAAATTGCCTCAAAGGGATTGTCGGGCGTGACAACAACCTTTGGAGCATTACCGCCGGCAGCGTTTACTAAAACCGAAACAGGGGCATATTGTTTTTCGACTTGAGTAGCAGCTTCCTCTAAACTTTCCCTTGAGGAAGCATCTATTTCGACAAAGGTTGCCTGTCCTCCCGCAGTTGTAATTGCCTCCACGCGTTCAAAACCACGTTCCATATTACGTCCACCGACGGCCACTTTTGCGCCGGCGGCGGCAAGGGCTTCGGCCATCGCTCCACCAAGGACGCCCGTGGCACCAATGACGAGTGCCGTTTCACCAGAAAGATCGAATAAGGAATTTTGAGACATGAGATTTAATAAAAAGGTGTTCGTAAAAAGCTAATCGAAAATTCTAAAAAATCAACGTCGGCAGATATATTTGATCTATTTTGGATTCGGAGTAATTTTTTATTGCTCCGGTGCCATGAGGCTGGCCGCACGAACTTTTAGGCGAAAGAGCAGGTTTCCCTTCTCATAGCGATCTAGATTCTCTTCATTTGAGGCCGCTATATCTGCTAGGAGCATTTCTTCCATTTCGTGACAAAATGCATGATCTTGCACGACCATAGCAGATTCAAAATTCAGCATAAAAGAGCGCGAATCCAAATTTACAGAACCGACCATTGCGAGTTCATCATCAATGAGCAATACCTTCTGATGCATAAAGCCTTCTTTCATCCGGTAAAGTCGAATTCCGGCTTTGCGCATAAAGGGATAAAAACCAAATGAAGACAAATAGGGCAGTTTATGATCTGCCATGCCGGGCAAAATAATCCGAACATCTACTCCGCGAAGTGCAGCATGTTGCAATGCCAAACGCAAAGCGATATCGGGCACAAAATAGGGTGATGCAATCCATAAGCGTTGCTTAGCTGTGCGGATCATTTCTAAGTAAAGTGCCGGGCAAATCTCTACGGAGTCTGCCGGCCCACTCCAAAAATAAAATCCCCGCTTGCTACCCGCAAGCTCGGGGGCAATGGGCAAATCGGGAATTTCATTGGCAGCGTAGTGCCAGTCTTCGGCAAAAGCTAGCTGCATGGCGGTAACAGCCGGACCAGTTACTCGAATATGTGTATCTCTCCACGGACCAAATGCCGAACTTTCCCCCATATATTCGTCTCCGACATTGAGGCCACCTGTAAAGCCGACATGCCCATCCACAATGACCAGCTTTCTATGATTGCGAAAATTTATTTGAAAACGCACACCCAACTCTCGGTTCGTAACAAATGCAGCTATTTTGACACCTTTTTGTAAAAGCTCCTGACGATATGTCTCGGGAAGTTTTTTGGAACCAATTCCATCGTAAAGGACATAAACCGTGACTCCGCGATGCCTTGCAGCGATTAGTTTTTGTTTTAACCTCTGCCCTAGTTTATCGTCGTGAATGATGTAAAACTGTATGACTAAAAATCTCTGAGCCTGATCGATTGCTTCGAAAACCGCATCGAATGTCTGTTGCCCATCGACCAAAAGTTTAACTTCATTTCCGCCGACAGGGGACAAGCCCGAAAGGCGTTGAAACATTCTTCGGAGGTCGCCGTAACGATCTCCAAGCGGCGTCTCAAAATTTTTCAAAGCCGCTTTTACCCTCTCGCGCAGCTTATCAAGCTCGGGAGATTTACCCTCACCACTCAGCGTGTAACCCGAGAATTTGGATTGGCCGAAAACTAAAAATAAAGGCACCGTGATATACGGCAAAAAAAACAATCCCAAGACCCAGCCGATGGCAGACTGCGAGGTGCGAGCTATCAATAAAGCTCTTACTATAAGCACCCAGCCCACGAGATGAAAGAGTGCGATAACAAGCTCCAGAATGAAAAACTTATTTTTGTCGTAAAAGATTTCGGCGATCATTTTATATCATCTGGCAAAAATCATATTACCCACTTGAAAAGTAGCCCAAGCCACGCTGAGACATAAAAATAAAGAAAGCAAAATATAACTCAGCGCAGCAAAAAATTGTCCATTCATTAACAAGCCGACACTCTCTATACTAAAGGATGAAAAGGTCGTGAATCCGCCTAATAGGCCAACTAAAAGAAATGCACGCAGCTCCCCACCCCAGGCCACAGGCTCTGCCATATTAAAAAATGCCATCAACAAGCCCATAACTCCCGAGCCTAGAATATTGGCCAACAAGGTTCCAATCGGCCACGCCAAACCAAATAAAGCGGCAGCCAAAAGAGACAGTCCATAGCGTCCGGCACTCCCTAGCGCACCGCCTAGCATGACTGCCAACAAAATTTTCACATGCGCGGAATCGTAATGCCTCGTTGCCCCATGTATTTACCGGCGCGATCTTTGTAACTCGTCTCGCAAACTTCGTCGGCCTTAAAAAAAACAACCTGCGCCAGTCCCTCATTTGCATAGATTTTCGCGGGCAGTGGAGTTGTGTTAGAAATTTCTAGGGTCACATGTCCCTCCCACTCCGGCTCAAAAGGCGTTACATTTACAATAATCCCACAGCGAGCATAGGTCGATTTACCGACACAAACTGTCAGCACATCGCGAGGAATACGGAAAAACTCTACGCTTCGAGCAAGGGCAAAGGAATTAGGCGGCACAATACAAACATCCGTCTCCACATCGACAAAAGATTTCGGATCAAACGCTTTAGGATCCACGACGGTATGAAAGACATTCGTAAAAACTTTAAACTCTGTAGAAACTCGCAAATCGTAACCGTAACTTGAAACCCCGTAGCTAATGATGCGCCCTCCATCCTTAGCCGCCCGCACCTGACCACTTTCAAACGGCTCGATCATTCCTTTTTCCTCGGCCATTTTACGAATCCATTTATCACAACAAACTGACATGCCCTCCCTTATGTCAGACTCTGCTTTTGCTGGCAAAGGCTGATTTTAAATTAACCCGTAAAAATTCGTGTTGGGGCTAACAAGCCAGCCCGGCAGCATGACCGCTGGCCCAGGCCCACTGAAAATTATAGCCACCAAGCCAGCCAGTAACATCAACGACTTCGCCAATAAAATAAAGTCCCGGTGCAGCTTTTGCCTCCATCGTTTTCGACGAAAGAGCCTCTGTTGCGATCCCACCACAGGTCACTTCCGCTTTTGAAAAGCCGGCTGTTTTTTCAAAAATCACTGGCCACGCATGTAAAAGCTCGTCAATTCTCTGCATTTCGTTTTGCGTGAGTTGCGCCAAAGTTTTCCGTCCGGCACATGCATATCGTTCGCACCAAATTTCAGCAAAGCGACGCGGCCAATATCCGGCCAGCAAGTTCAAAAGTTGCTTTTGTCTTCCACGATGTTTTATCAAGCAATTTTTTTGCGATTCTCCCGGTAAAAGATCGAGGTAAACGGGATCACCTTTTTTCCAATACGACGAAATTTGCAAAATCGCCGGCCCACTCATTCCGCGATGCGTAAAAAGTGCAGCCTCCGAAAAGCTCTTATCCTCCTTAAACGCACGCACCGGCAGAGCCACTCCGCTCAAACTTCCAAAAATCTGCCTATCCTCTTCCGAAAAATTCAAAGGCACCAACCCGGGTCTAGGATCACAAACCGGAATTTCAAACTGTCGCGCTAGGCGATACCCAAAATCACTCGTTCCAAGCTTAGGAAAAGACAAGCCGCCCGTTGCGATAACCAAGGACTGTGAACATAGCTCCCCTTGAGAGGTTTCGATATAAAAACGGTCTGTGTGTCGCAGCGATGTCACGCGACAAGGATTTAAAATCTGCACGCCTGCATCCGCACATTCCCGTAAAAGTAGATCGAGTATCTGTCGCGAACTTTTATTGCAAAATAGCTGCCCCAAAGTTTTTTCGTGATAAGCCACGCCATGCTTTTCCACGAGTGCCACAAAATCTTTAGGTTGAAATCGCGCCAAGGCAGAGCAACAAAACCTTGGATTTTCCGACAAGTAATTTTCCCAAGTCGCCCCTCTATTTGTAAAGTTACACCGCCCACCACCGGATATTAAAATTTTATTTCCGAGTCGTGCGTTTTGCTCCACAACGGCCACTCGCCTCCCCCGCCTTCCTGCAACTCTAGCACAAAAAAGCCCGGCCGCTCCGCCGCCGATGACGATCACGTCATAAGCTCTGCCACCCGCCGAAGTCGAACTCTTGGACACTGGAAGAAAAAAAACTTAGAGGCTTTCTTTAAACTCCGCCATACGCTTCATCGCCTCCTTGATCTGATCCAAAGCCGTCGCATAGCTGCAACGCACATACCCTTCGCCACTCGGACCAAAAGCTGTTCCCGGCACCACGGCCACATTTTTCTCCTGAAGCAAACGCAGCGAAAATTCCTTACTACTCAAACCCGACGATGCAATACGCGGAAAAACATAAAAAGCTCCCTTTGGGAGTAAGCACTCGAAGCCCATCTCACGCAGCGAACTCACAATAAAATTTCGCCGATACTCATACTGCCGCTTCATTTCCAGCATCGACGACTTACCATTTTGCAAAGCCTCCACAGCAGCCTCCTGACCCATGATCGAAGCACACAAAATCGAATATTGGTGAATCTTCATCATCGCCTCCGTAAGCTCCGCCGGTGCACACGCAAAGCCAATCCGCCACCCCGTCATCGCAAAGGCCTTTGAGACACCATGCAAAAAAACCGTCCGCTCGCGCATCCCCGCACGGCTCGCAATACTCACATGCCGCTTCGCTCCCTCATCCTCATAGGTCAGCTCGCTGTAAATCTCATCGCTCAGCACCACAAGATTATGCCTTTCACAAAGCGTAGCAATTTTATCGAGCTCCTCCACATCCATCGTCGCTCCCGTAGGGTTCGTCGGAAAGTTTAGCATCAGCACCTTAGAGCGCGGTGTAATCGCGGCCTCCACAGCCTCAGCCCGTAGGCGAAAACCATCCTCTGCCTGCGTCGCAACCGCCACCGGCCTCCCCTGCGCAAGCAATATACTCGGACTATACGAAACATAACATGGCTCATGATAAATAACCTCATCCCCCGGATTTAAAAGCGTACGCAACGCAAGGTCGATCGCCTCGCTCACCCCGACGGAAACTAAAATTTCATTCTCTGGCGAATATGAAATACCAAATTCATTTCGCACATAGCTCGAAATAACCTGCCGCAATCGTGGCAATCCCAAGTTCGATGTATAGCCCGTTCTTCCCTGCTCCAAAGCGTAAATCGCAGCTTCGCGGATATTCCAAGGCGTCACAAAATCCGGCTCCCCAATCCCCAACGAAATCACATCTTTCATCGACTGCACGACTTCAAAAAAATCGCGAATCCCCGAGCGCGGAATAGTTTTTACAGAATCAGCAAGTGGTAAACTCATGGCGTTACAGAAAGACGTTCGGGAGTTTCTTCAAGAGCGTGATAGGTTCCATTTTCCTTATACGTTTTCAGACGAAAGTGCGTGGCACTGGCCTGCACGGCACCCATCGGACTCAACTTTTCAGCGACAAAAGTCGCCACCTCACGCAGTGTCTGCCCCTCCACGACCAGCAATAGGTCATAACCCCCACTTACAAGATAGCAGCTACGAACTTCCTCAAACTTTGCAATGCGAGCCGCAAGCCGATCAAAACCACCCGCACGCTCCGGTGTCAACCGCACCTCTATCATGGCCGTAACGGTATCCGGCTCCCACTTCTCACGATTCACAATCGCCTGATAGCCTATAATAAGGCCGCTCGCCTCCAAACGCGCAATTTCCTTATCCACCGCGGCCTCACTCATATCAAGCATACGAGCAAGGTCTGCGTGCGAAACGGTCGAGTCCTGTTGTAATAAGCGAATTAGTGCATCCATAATGTTTTAAAAAAAATGAGAGGATCAACATGCTACGCAAGCAGGCACTTGGCAAGATCGCATGAAAGATCCACTATGATTTAATAAGAGAGATGACTAGTAACGACTGCCACGTGTGATGTCGTGCTGGAATCCCGCAATTGTTTCCAGTCATTCCGCGGAATGACTCCTTATCAAAACAAAAACGCCCCTACTTTAATTGGTGGTATTTTTTATTTGGCGGAGGGCTTCGTAGGTGGCGATGCCTGCGGAGGTGCCGAGGTTTAGGCTGCGGGCTGCGGGTGCCATCGGGATGGTCAAAAGCTGTTCTTTATTTGCTTCGAGCAGGCTTTCGGGGAGACCGCGGGTTTCTTTTCCAAAGATGAGGGCGTCGCCGTCGGCGAAGTCGGCATTCCAGTAGGCGCGGCGGGTTTTTGTGGTGAAATACCACTTGCGGGTTTCGCGGTGGGCGGCAGTCCAAGCTGGCAGATCGGGCCAGTGGTGAATGTCGCAGTGGTGCCAGTAGTCCATGCCGGCGCGGCGGAGCTGGCGGTCGTCGATTTGGAACCCGAGGGGTTCGATGAGGTGGAGACGTGCTCCTGCGGCGAGGCACATCCGGGCTATGTTGCCGGTATTGGGCGGGATTTCGGGTTCGACCAATACGACGTGGAGCACCGGATGTGGACTTGCTTTTGTTTTACAGGATTCTTTTTTTTAGGAAAAAAATCAACCGAGCAGGCCTTTTACGGCGTCGCGTTCTTCGCGGAGTTCGGTGATGCTTGTGTTGATTTTTTCTTGGCTGAATGGGCTGAGCGCGACGCCTTGGACGATTTCGAGTTTGCTACCATCGGAGCGGACGGGGAAGGAGGCGATGAGGCCTTTTTCGACTCCGTAGCTGCCGTCGGAGCAGAGGGCGACGCTGTGCCAGTCGCCTTCGCGGGTTGGCGTGATGATGGACTGGACGGTTTCGATGGCGGCGTGGGCGGCGGATTTTGCCGAGGAGAGGCCGCGGGCTTTGATGATGGCGGCACCGCGTTGCTGGACGGTGGTGATGAAGTCGCCTTCGAGCCAGGCGTTGTCGGTGATGACTTCGCCGACGGGGTTGCCGCCGATTTTTGCATTGGCAAAGTCGGGGTAGAGCGTGCTGGAGTGGTTTCCCCAGATGGCGAGGTTGCTGACTTCGCTCCAGTGCGTTCCGGCTTTGAGAGCGAGTTGGGTTTTGGCGCGGTTTTCGTCGAGGCGGGTCATGGCAAACCAGCGGTCGGCGGGGATGTCGCGGGCGTTATTCATCGCGATGAGGCAGTTTGTGTTGCAGGGGTTGCCGACGACGAGGGTGCGGATGTCGGAGGCGGCATTTTTTGCGATGGCTTGGCCTTGGGAGATGAAAATTTTGCCGTTGATGTCGAGTAGGTCTTTGCGTTCCATTCCGGCTTTGCGCGGGACGCTGCCGACGAGGAGTGCCCAGTTTGCTCCGCTGAAGCCGACATTTAGGTCGTCGGTTGGGGTGATTTTTTTCAGGAGCGGGAAGGCGCAGTCCTGGAGTTCCATAACGACGCCTTCGAGGGCTTGCATGCCTTGCGGGATTTCGATGAGGTTTAGGTTTACGGGTTGGTCGGGTCCGAAGACGGCTCCGGAGGCGATGCGTGGGAGTAGGGCGTAGCCGATTTGTCCGGCGGCTCCTGTGACGGCGACTGTGATGGGTGCTTTCATGGATAGTTTATTGGTTTTGGTTTTTTAGTGGTTTTTTAGTGTTTTTTTGGCATCTTGCGCGGACGGATTTTTTTGAAAAAATCGGTCGTTGACTCTGCTATCGTAACCAAGCTTCGCAAATCGCGCACGTGCAATTTTATCCTTTTTTGGATTGTGGGTAGGATTAGCGAAATGCGGGTTGTTTTTTTTAGATATTCGCTATTTTGGCACAGGTTTTGCTTCTACCTGACTTGTGAAATACGGATTTTTACTAGATATGGACGGGGTGATTTATCGTGGGAGTCAACTGATTCCTGGGGCGCAGGCTTTTATCCAACGATTACGCCAAACCAATACGCCGTTTCTTTTTTTAACGAATAATAGTCAGCGGACGCGGCGGGATGTAGCGATGAAGCTTTGTCGGATGGGGGTCGATGCCGTGGAAGAGGATATTTTTACCTGTAGTATGGCGACGGCTCGTTTTGTCGCTTCACAAAAGCCGGGAGGTTCGGCTTTTGTCATTGGCGAGGGAGGCTTATTAAATGCTTTGCATCTCAACGGATATTCAGTGGTTGAGGACAAGCCAGACTATGTCATTGTGGGTGAGGGGCGGACGATGACTTTTGAGACGATCGAAAAAGCTGTTCGGTTGGTGGCCGCCGGGGCGCGTCTCATTGCCACGAATCTCGATCCGAATTGTCCGACGGATGCGGGGATTCGTCCGGGTTGTGGGGCGATTGCTGCGATGATCGAAAATGCCACGGGTAAAAAAGCTTTTTCGGTCGGCAAGCCGAGTCCGGTGATGATGCGTGCGGCGCGGATACAGTTGGGTTTGCGGAGCGAGGAGACAATTATGGTCGGCGATACGATGGAGACCGACATTCTTGGAGGTGTCGGTCTAAGCTATCGAACGATTTTGGTGTTGTCGGGAGGGACCTCGCCTGAAGATTTATCGAATTATGCTTACTCGCCAGACTTGGTAATACCCAGCATCGCAGACATTCCTGAAGAGTTTTATTTTTCAAGCACTCCGCTTGCCTTTTTTCGCTCCAAGCGGCCTCGTGCGGCTTGAGTGATGAAAAATAAAAAAAGGAGGATTGTCCGATTTTTTATCCTCTTTTTCCGTTACCTTAATAGGCCCTAACTCGGAGCGGATTCTTTTTTTCCTGCGGCACAAAGACAGGCACCAAAAAATATTAATAAGCCTGAGGAGTAAATCCACATCAAGAGAAACATTAGGCCACCCACCGCGCCGTAAACGCGGTTGTAATTTACGATGTGTGGTAAGACATTGACAAAAATTTCCTGAAGGATTTGGAAGGAAACTGCTGTAAAAAGGGCGGGTAGCAGGACACTTCTTAGGGAAACATAATAAGCCGGTGCCATCTTATAGAGCACCGCAAAGCAAAAAAATAAAACGCCAGTTCCCACGCCCCAGCGCGACCAATCTATCAAGTTGAAGTAAGAGGCAATATCTAGATCAGGAAATTGTTTCTGTAAAAAATCTTCAAAAACAACAAGAGCACTAAAAATACCCTCTAGCATAATGGGTAAAAGGACGCCGAGGGAGACTGCGAATAAAAGCGTTCCCAGCATGACCAAGTTTTTGATTGGCACCTTCCACCACGGATTGGCAACGGTATGCCAAGCGCGATTCACTCCTGCTACGAGAACTTTGAAAAAGCGCATGGATGTCCATAGTAATATTAAAAAAGAGATAATGCCGACGCTTCCCCGTGCTTTTTCTAAAGTATCTACGGTTTGCCAGACGAACCCTTGCTGAATCTTTCCTAATGGCGCGGACTCTTCGATAAAATGCATGACTTCTTCCGTAGGAAAAAAAACAGAGCCTAGCGTCAGCAATAAAGCTATCAGCGGAAAGAGAGAAAAAAGTGTATAATATGCGAAGGCCGCAGCTCGTTCACTTGCCTCGATTTCAAAAAATAAGTGAACCGCCCGAAAAAATCGTTGCGTAACAGCCACTTGAAGCCGACGAGCTAGGGTCCAATTCACAAGACAAAGAATATCCTCACCGAGATAGCCAAATAAAAAAAGCAGTGTAAAGGCGAACCTTTACACTGCTAAATCTTAATTAAGCGAAGGCGAGCCCACAAAGGCTCATTCCTAGGCCTAAAATAAATAATTAGATGTTTACGACTTCAGCCGTCATTCCTTCGGAAGTGCTGTCGCCTTTTTTATCTTTTTTGCCTTTACCACTGTCGCATCCACTGCAATCACCAGCTAAAGCTGATCCTAAAGTGAAAGTTACGAGTGCCAATAGAGTAAGAGTTAGTTTTGTCATAACGCCGCAAAGGATATCTGAAATGAGACTCAGTGTCAAGTCGCGTATTTTTTTTACAATTAGGCCGGGGGGGAAGTGAAAAAAGATCTTTAGGGAGCACAGACAGGATTGTCTGCGCCACATCCATTTTAGGAGAGTATAGAGAGTTGCCAAGGCTGAGCGAAATGGCCATTTTATCAAAATGACCATGCCGGATTTACCAGAAGCACTTTCTCGGCATTTTGGTTTTTCGGAATTTCGCTCCGGGCAGGAAGAGGTCATTCGTACGCTTCTTGAGGGACGCTCGGCACTTGCTATTTTTCCGACCGGTGCCGGCAAATCGCTTTGCTATCAACTTCCCGCGATCCTATTGGATGGGTTGACCCTAGTGGTTTCACCCTTGCTTGCACTGATGAAAGACCAAGTTGATAGGTTGCAAAAAATCGGTATTACCGCTGCGCGTTGGGATTCGACTATGGATGACGCAGCTCTTGCCGAGATAAAAAAAATAATGGCGGACGGCTCTTTAAAACTTCTTTATATCGCTCCGGAACGTTTTGCGTCACAGGACTTCATCCGGCAACTTCGCTCGATAAAACTTGCTCTTTTGGCAATCGATGAATCGCATTGTATTAGCGAATGGGGACATAATTTCCGACCGGACTATTTGCGCCTTGCCGGACTTTCGCGGAGTTTGAAGTTTCCGCGTGTTTTGGCACTCACGGCGACAGCAACGCCCGGCGTTGCCAGAGATATTGCAAAGGCCTTTCGCATCCGCAAAGACGACCGTGTGCAAACATCGTTTTACCGACCGAATCTTCACCTGCATATCACCCCGACCGACTCTGAAAAACGTTATGCCCTTTTATCGGAGAAGCTGTTTTTACAAAAAAATCTTCCGGCGATTGTTTATGTAACCCATCGAGAAACGTCTGAAAACCTTGCGACGCGTTTGAGTAAAGAGGGTTTTTCGGCAGCAGCTTATCATGCGGGTCTCAAGACCGAATTTCGTGATGAAATCCAAGAGCGTTTCATGCAGGGAAAAATCACCATTGTCGTCGCAACAATTGCTTTCGGAATGGGAGTTGATAAAGCAAATATCCGGTCCGTTTTTCACTACAACTTACCGAAAACTCTGGAGAACTATCAGCAAGAGATTGGTAGAGCCGGGAGAGATGCCGGGGTCTCGCACTGCGAGATATTTGCTTGCGGAGAGGATATGATTCCTCTGCAAAATTTTATTTTTGGCAATACGCCTTCGGAATCTTTGCTGGTGCAGTTGGTGGATCATTTTTTTCGTCAAGGGGTCAAGATTGACATCAGTCGTTATGAATTAACCCGCGCCTTCGACATACGCCCAGCGGTTTTGGATACACTTTTGACCTATCTTGAAAAAGCAAAACTCCTAAAGCCAAGTGGCAAAGCTTACAGCCGCTATCGTCTTGCTTTTCAACATTCGGAAGAAGCGGTGCTGGCTGGCAGAAATCCGCGCGAACGCCGCCTGCTGAAAAAACTTTTCTCCTCCGGCAAAAAGGGCTGGCGGTGGCTGACGATCGATTTTGATAAAGCTTTGGAGGCTACCCAAAGCTCCGCGACAATATTGAAACGCCTCTTGCAAGACCTTAAAAATAGCAGCGATGTCGAGTTGCAAGCCTATGGTTTGCGCGAATCGTTTACGCTTTTGCCGGCGGCCTCGACAAAGACACCGCGTGAGATTGCCAAGCAGCTACAAGATATTTTTCAGCACCGCGAAGAGGCAGATTTAAAGCGTCTCCATCAGGTGCAGGATCTTGTCGAACGGCGCGGATGTATCCCCATGCGATTGCTTCGGCATTTTGGTGAAAGCTTGCCCTCGCGCTGTGGAAGCTGCTCGGATTGTCTGCGCGAGAAATTACGTGCTCAGGGAAAAAAGGTTCAGCCCCTCAAAAAACTTCTACAGGCAAAATACGAACTCCACACGGAAGACATCGCGAGAATCCGTGCTGTTATAGAGCAAAGCCATCCGGCTCTACGCAGCCCCCGTGCGCTTACGCGTTTTTTATGCGGCATTCCAAGTCCGGCAATTAGTCGAGACCGTTTGTTTGAATCCGCGGATTACGGCTATTTTCGACAATGGCCGTTTTTGGATATTTTAGCACAAGTTCAGACAATGATTCGGCGATAATCCGCTTCGGGCTCAAAAAAAATCCTGAGTTTTTTGCTCAGGATTTTTTTGTTAAAAGTGTAGTGGCTACCTTTCGAACTATGCGCGTTCGACTTGCCAGTATTCGAGATCGACCGGGGCTTCGCGTCCGAAAATCGTGACCGATACACGGAGCTTGCCGCGTTCGGGGTCGATTTCTTCCACGATACCGTTTTGGTTTTCAAAAGGACCGTCGGCAACCTTGACCTTGTCTCCAACCTCAAACTCAATTTTGGGTTTGATGTTGTCTTCGCGGTCGCGAAGTTGGGCCAACATGCCGTCAACCTCTTTTTTGGGCATCGGAGAGGGGCGTTCTTTATTGCCGGCAAATCCGATAATGCCGTTGGTTTCGCGAATGAAATACCAGGGGCGTTCCCGAAGTTGGTTGTCCTCGTCCAACAAGTGCATGTTGATCAAGATATAGCCGGGAAAAAATTTGCGCGTGGTTTCTGTTTTCTTTCCACGCTTGATTTCTTGAACTCGTTCGGTGGGAATCAAGACTTCAAAAATCTCATCGCTTAGCTCGTCACTTTTTATGCGTTTCTTGATATTGTCTGCGACTTTCTGCTCCTGACCGGAGAGAACGTGCACGACATACCATTGATCTCGGGGTGCTGTTGGCATCGGTAATGAGTCTTTCGTATTAGAATGGTTGTTTTGTCAGGAAGCCAACTACGGTGACTAAGAAAAAGTCGAAGGTAGCGATATAGCCTCCGAGTAGAACCATAGCAATCATCACGACCCAGGTCGAGTCCCAGAGTTCTTTGTAGCGTTTGAATCCTTTTTCGTTTGGATCCCAAGGCCACTGAGCTTTGCGAA
>JBKEAD010000059.1:0-3360 GCA_047971915.1 Chthoniobacterales bacterium | reverse complement strand
CTCCCCTCCGGTCTTTACAACGGGATGGTTTCCCCTGTCATTCCCTTCGCGATTCGCGGCATCCTTTGGTATCAGGGCGAGCAAAACATTAGCAACGCCTGGGAATACCGCGCCCAGTTCCCTCTCCTGATCCGCTCATGGCGCGAAGCTTGGGGAGAAGAATTGCCCTTCCTATACGCCCAGCTTCCCGGCCTTGGTGCGTCCTCTAAAAATCCAAGCGATGATGCAAAACAAAACAACGCCTCATGGAACGAACTCCGTGATGCCCAATGGCTCGGACTCGACGAACCGCGCACTGCCATGATTACGACCATCGACCTCGGCGATGGCAACATTCATCCCATCAACAAACAGGATGTCGGTGCCCGTTTTGCCCTCGCCGCCCGAGCGGTCGCCCTCGGCGAAAAAAACGAATACTCCGGCCCCCTCTACGACAGCATGAGCATCGAAGGTTCTAAAATTCGGGTAAAATTCACCCACACCGACGGCGGCCTCATCGCTAAAGATGCGCCCGACGGTGCTCTAAGCCGCTTCGCCATCGCCGGAGCAGATCAAAAATACGTCTGGGCCGACGCACGCATCGACGGCGACACCGTCGTCGTCTGGCACGACTCCATCCCCACACCGGTCGCCGTGAGCTATGCCTGGGCAATCAACCCCGAAGGAGCCAACCTCTTTAACCAAGCCGGTCTTCCTGCCGCCCCCTTTCGCTCCGACGACTGGCCCATGCGCACCCTCGGCAAAAAAGCTCCTTACTGATTTCTCCCTATGCGCACCGTCATCTTCTCCACCATTTTCGCTCTCCTTCTCGCCACGCCCGCCCGAGCACAAGATCTCGATCTCGGCGACGGCATCCATCTGAAACTCGCATCCATCCCCGCAGGCACCTTCCAAATGGGCAGCCCCAAAGAAAGCGAAGGAGCTGCCTTTAACGAATCTGACCGCTTCAAAAAAAACGACGACTACCAGCACTCCGAAAGCATTAGCCGAGACATTCTTATCGGCACAACCGAAGTCACCCAAGCCCAATACCGCGCTGTCATCGGACAAAACCCCAGCGTTTTCAAAGGCGACGATCACCCCGTGGACAACATCTCATGGGAAGACACCCAAAAATATTGCAATCTCCTTTCCACCAAGACCGGAAAAACCGTCCGCCTCCCCACGGAGGCCGAATGGGAATATGCCTGCCGCGCCGGCACACCAACGCGCTATTACTTTGGCGAAGATCCCGACGCTGCCACCCTCGCCGATCATGCCTGGTATAGGGCAAACAGCAAGCGCCAAACCCATCCCGTCGCAACAAAAAAACCGAACCCTTGGGGACTCTACGACATGAGCGGCAATGTCTGGGAATGGTGCTCCGACCGCTTCAATGGCCCCTACCGCGACAAAGCCGTAAGCGACCCACAGGGAGCGAAAAACGGCGACACCCGCGTCCTGCGCGGCGGCTGCTGGGAGACAGGACCGCTAAGTCTCCGCAGCACCAATCGCGGCGGCATCATCCCCACCCGCGCCACCAGCCGCTTCGGTTTCCGTATCGTCGTGGAAAAGTAATCCTAGAAACGTGGGGTGTAGTTAGCCGACAACCCTGCGGTCGCTTTATCAAAGCGACCCTACCATGTGGCCCAGTGCAAAAAGGTAGGGGTTGTTTCGATGAAACAACCGTGGCGTGTGATGTCGATCTGACAATCCCGCAGTCGTTACCAGTCATTTCGTAGGAATGACTCTTTGTCAAAACGACCCCACCTTGGAATTTTGATTCGCGGGCTCTAGAACATCCAGATCATGTCGATCGTGAAGCGATTTTGCATGAGACTGTTGCTTTGTTTGGTCAGCGGAATTTCAAAGGCAAAACCGGCTTGGAGATTTTTGGTGATCTTGCTGCGGAAACCGAAAGCCATCGTCACAATGTCATTCGTTTTGCTGTTTGCCGCTCCAAGATTTATCAAATCGCTCCCTTCAAATTTAACGACAGCGGGAACGGTGTTTCCGAGTTGTCTTTTGTAGTTGGCCGAACCGTCACCGGCGTTAAAGACGTGATACCAGTTTAGCTCGACGAGTGGGATAAACCACGAAACGACTTCGTAGCTGGCGTGTGCGCTAACAAAACCTGTCGTCGATTGCTTTTGCCCAAAGGGAATTTGCATGCCGAGCGAGCTAGCAAGTTGGAGACGGTCAAACATTTTCAGCGCGCTCAAACTTGGGTTGATCGCTCCGTTTCCTTTACCTTGAAAGACTCTCGACGAACCCGTTGGGACTTCGACCGTGGTTGTGCCAGAGAGAGCAAACTGATGCTCCGGCAGGTAAATGAAGGCATATTTTAACCCCGCCGCTAAGTTTGCAAAACCATCTTCTTTATTTAGCGTATTATGAGGGTTGAAGTCGATGTAGCCGTCTTTGGTCGCGACCAGAGAGAAGCGTTTAGTAAAGGCATACTCGAATTGTAGCGCATAGAGATTAAAATTCCCCCCTAGCGGCAATTTGCCGACAGTGGAATTAATGTGGCGCGGTAAATTTTGGTGTATGTAAATGGCGTGAAGCTGCGTCCGGGCAATCGGGAGATCGAAGGCCGTCGGATTCGAGATCGGACGAATCGCTCGTGCAAAAGGATCCGGCGCGGGTTCTTCGGCAACGACGGGTTCTTTAAAACTTTTTGCAGACTCACCGGCGTGAACCGCGGCGAGCAGGGTAAAGGATAGGCAGGCTGTGAGCAGATATGTTTTTTTCATTGATTTAATAAGGTTAAGGTTTGGTTAAGGGTTGAGATTCCCCTCTTTTCTCCTCTTTCAGATTCATCCGTTCAAGAAGTTTTTTTCTTTTATATATTTAAAAGCCGCTTTTTATTTCAAAAAAACATTGAGGTATTTTTCTTATCGGCGACGCAGGAAAAGTAGCGTGCCGGAGCCCAGCAAGAGAGTCAAGAGAGCGGAAGGTTCGGGCACGGCGGAGAGGATGCCGGTGCTTTCGGTAAAGGTATAAATTCTTTGCCGTATAAAGTTTCCTCGACATCAAAGGTGCCGTTGAAAAAAGTTGGAACATCAAAATTGGCAGTTGCGCCACTTGCTACGTTGATATTTACCGTTCCGGACGCCAAGCTGTCTCCCACACTATCAAAGGGATCGATATTCACAACACCCTCTTCAAAAGTGAGGCTGTTTACGGAGATGCTGCCATCTACCAGTGCGGTTGCCGAGGCGGCATCGCTTCCGGCGGAAAAAACGACATCGCTGCCGGACGTGTAGGTCGTCGTAGCCGAAGTGCCGGCAGAGTCCGTCGTCCAGTTCGTAGCGGATGCATCCCATGTGCCGTCAGCCGGATTTCCCGCATCGGCAGTCGAGCCGTTAGTATCCCAATAAA
>JBKEAD010000029.1:0-5922 GCA_047971915.1 Chthoniobacterales bacterium | reverse complement strand
CAAGCCGACCAGCAAGACACGATCCAAGCCATCAACTCCGGCGGGCTCCAACACTATATTGCAAAACCCTGGCAAGCGGAAACCCTTCGCAAAATCGTAAAGGAACAACTCACCGAATATTTGCTAGATCAACAAATCGACCCCATTCCCTATCTCAGCCTACTCAGCGACCCGCGCCTCCTAGAACAAATCAAAAAAGGCTCCCAAATCGACTAAAGCCTCTTGGTAGGGTCGCTTTGGGTCGCTTTGATAAAGCGACCGCGGGATTCCGCTTACGACATCACACGTTGCGGTCGCTTCCAGTCATTCTGTTAGAATGACTCCTTATCAAAGCGACCCTACCGGGCTACCGCCCCTTAGACAAAAAAGAACGCATGAAGAAAAACACGATGAACCCCTTAGACAAAAAAGCAGAGGCTTGGCGCGAAATCATAAGGCCGGGAACCAGAGTCTTCATCAGCGGCGGTGCTTCGGTCCCGCGAGAATTACTACAGCAATTTTTAAAAAACTCCGGCAACATGCGCGATGTCGAGCTCGTGCACGCCTACACTTTGGGAAAAGCCCCTTGGGTTGCACCCGAACATGCCAACCTGCGCACCAACGCCTTTTTTCTAACCCCCGAACTCGGTGATGCCGTGCTAGAAGATCGGGCGGACTACACGCCGGCCTCGATGTCAGAAATCCCTAAATGGTTTCGCTCCACCCTGCTCCCCGTAGATGTCGCTCTGATCAGCGTCACTCCGCCGGACGCCAAGGGCTGGATGTCGCTGGGAGTGAGCGTGGACATCGTGCAGGCGGCCGTCGCCTCAGCCCGCGTCGTCGTCGCACAAATAAATCGCGCCATGCCCCGCACCGCCGGAGATGGCAAATTGCACAAAGACGATGTGCACTGGTATGTGCGCAAAGACGAGCCCTTACCGACCTTTCCAAAAGCACGCCGCGACGAAGTCAGAAAACGCATCGGTGCTTATTTGGCGGAGTTGATAGACGATGGCTCCACTCTGCAAGTCGGCATGGGAGCGACTCCACGTGCGGCAATCGCTGCATTGCGAAAACACCGACACTTGGGTATTCACAGCGGATTATTTTGTGACGAACTCATGGACCTCATCCGCTGCGGTGCGGTGGACCACTCGCGAAAACATTTCATGTCGGGCAAGGCGATGGTCAGCCATGCGATGGGTTCTCGAAAATTATATGAATTTATAAAAAAATGCCCGGAGCTGGAATTTCGCGGAAGCGATTGGGTAAATGACCCCGGCATCATCGCGATGAATCACAAAATGGTTGCCGTAAATGGAGCACGGCAAATCGACATCACCGGCCAAGTGATGCGTGACGCCACAGGACACCGCTTCCACGGAGGCATCGGAGCGCAGCTCGATTTTCTACGTGGCGCAGCAGGCAGTGCGGGGGGACGCGGCGTGCACGTGCTGACCTCCGTGGATGAAGAAAGCGGCCAGTCGCGCATCGTGGCCAGTCCACCCGAGGGAACCGTCGTGGCCAGCGGACGCACCGACGTGCAGTACGTCATCACCGAACACGGTGTAGCCAACTTGCGCGGCAAAAGCATTCGTGAACGCGCTCTGGAGATGATCCATATTGCGGCACCAGAGCACCGCGAGGAACTTATGCGAGGTGCCCACGCACGCGGGTGGATTCCGAAATTTGTCTCCGTCGTGCCCAGCAGCCTGCTCCCCGGCGACGTGCGTTCAGGGGTAGATTTTCGGCGTTTGCAACTCGGCCCCAAGGGGCGAATTTTTTTTCTCCGCTCTCTACACGCGGCGGATGCGCGGCGTTTGCAAGAGTTTTTCTACAGCCACAGCGAAGAGACCGTCCGCTATCGCTACGGGTATCTGCGCGAATCGATGCCTGCGGATTCCGCATACAAACTGGTCTCGGTCGATCAGTCCATCGATTTAGCTCTGGGGATTTTTGAAGAAGTTGGCTTGGGGCGCGAACCCATTCTGCGTGCCGTCGGACGCTTCTATCGCGATGAGGGAGGAGCCGCCGCAGAGGTGGCCTTTGTCGTGCACGACGAAACCAGACGGATGGGAATGGCCGGCGTGCTTTTCGCCGAGCTCGCACGCGTGGCAACGAAGCGTGGCATACGAGACTTTTGGGCCTCCGTGCTGGTTTTAAATGCACCCATGATTCGGCTTTTTGAAAAATACGGCGGCAAACAACGTTCCGGCTCCGAGGGCGCGGGGGAAGTGGAATATGTCATGCCCGTGACGACGGTGGCGCGACGGGCCGCTCGCGAATTAAAAAAATCGAGCGGACAAAGCAAGCCCACAGTGAAAACTAAAGTGGCACTGGGGTGGTTCTGGTCCGAGGAGTGTCTCGCCCATGATTGTGGACCGGATGAGCTAGAGTCGCCAGCACGCTATGCCGCACTCGGGGATGCTTTGAAAGCTGCTGCCAAGCGGCTTGGCGCGGAAAAACTCCCGGGCAGAGAAGCTACGCGGGAGGAGCTTCTTCGCTGCCACGCCTCGCATTATCTGGACCTAGTGCATATCGATGTCGAAAGCATGGCCGATCATTTACGCACGGGAGATACTCCCATTTGCTTGGAAAGTGAGCGAGTGGCAAAACTCGCGACGGGTGCCGGACTGGAAGCTGTAGCGGCGGTAATGGATGAGCACGTGCAGCGAGCCTTTGTGGCCGTGCGCCCACCGGGACACCACGCCACGGCAGATCGCGGAATGGGATTTTGTATTTATAATCACGTCGCTCTCATGGCTCGCCACGCGCAGGAAGTTTTCGGAGTCGAGCGTGTATTGATCGTGGACTGGGACGTGCATCATGGTAACGGCACACAGGATTTATTTTTTTCGGATCCGAGCGTATTTTATTTTTCGGTTCATGAAGCCGGAATTTTCCCGTTCAGCGGTGCCGCCGAGGAAACGGGAGCAGGACAAGGCATGGGAAGCACACTGAATATCCCACTGCCAACAGGCGCAAGTGGGCGCAACCTATTAGCCTCCATCGAAGACCATCTCGTGCCGGCAATGGAAAAATTTCGTCCGAATTTAGTATTGATTTCGGCAGGCTTCGACGCCTTGGCAACGGACCCCATCGGCGGATTTACCTTAGTGCCGGAAGATTTTAAAAAATTAACTCAATCCGTCGTGAGAATCGCTCGACGCTGGGCCGGCGGAAAAATCATTTCCGTGCTTGAGGGAGGTTACGATCCGCAAGGACTGGCCAAAGCCGCTGCGATTCATTTCAAGACACTCGGCGAGGAATAAGCAAAAAGAAAATAAATCTTGTTGCCAATCGCAATATATCATATTGCTCTATATGGAATGAACGGTTTGTCTTTTGAATGGGATTCCAGCAAGGCAGCAAGCATGGGGTTACCTTTGAAGAAGCAAAAACGGTATTTTATGACGATCACGCTTTAATTATTCCTGGTCCCGCTACTCTCAAAAAGAGGATAGATTCATTATCATGGGACAGAGCAGAAAACCACGGATGTTGATCGTTGTTCACTGTTTTCGCCAGACAGGTTCATCCATTAGGATTATTTCGGCTCGAAGAGCTGGAGCTAAAGAACAAAAACCATATTGGGAGAACACAAAATGAAAAAAGAATATGATTTTACCAATGCCAAACGGAATCCTTATACCAAGCGACTTAAGAAAGCTGTGACTATTCGACTTGATTCGAGTGTAATCAGCTATTTCAAGTCCCTTTCTACAGAGACAGGTATTCCTTATCAGAATCTCATCAATTTGTATTTGCTAGATTGTTCCAACGAGGGTCGTAAGTTGACATTGAATTGGATAAAATAATGCGGGTTTTTGACTCCCTATCACACGTGGCGGTCGCTTTGTCAAAGCGACCCTACCATAGCGAAAATATTTCGTATCGCCCACTTTAAATCACGCCCGATATCAAGATATTTTAAAAAAGTCTCTTGTCAGAAAGCGTTGCGTTGCTAGGTTCGTTCATCCTTATTCATGACTTTAGCCACATTACTCTCGGAGGAACAAATAATTCCGGAGATGAAATCTACGGAACGTTGGGATGCGATTACAGAAATCGTCGATCAACTTGTGTCGCAAAAAAAAGTTTGCGCGGAAGGGCGTGACTCGGTGCTTGCGGCCTTGCGCCAGCGAGAGGAGACGATGAGCACGGGTATCGGCTTCGGAATTGCGATCCCTCATGCTTCATCGAATTGCGTGACCGAGGTGATTGCGGGATTTGGGCGTAGCAAGCCGGGGATTGAGTTCGATTCACTGGACAATGAACTCGTACATTTTTTGGTTCTTTTTATCGTCCCTAAAGACCAGTTTCAAACCCACTTGAGAACACTTGCCGCCATTGCAAAATTTTTAAATGATTGCAGCGTGCGCGAAGAACTTGGCGAGGCAAATTCGGCAGCGGATATTTTAAAGGTTTTTCAAAATCGCCAAGCTCCAGAGAATAAGCCGCCTAGTGCGAAAGACTGATTTTTTCTTTTTTTTAAAAAACATCATGGCCGTTTCCCCAGAGTCCCCGAATCCTGACTCGAATTCGGATTCGAATTTAGGGCGCAAGTCCGGTGGGCTTGCACTGCATTGGCAAATCGCGATTGCGTTGATGCTGGCGGTTTTGACCGGTCTATTTTTGCCAACTCAGATTGCCTCTGTGGATACGCGTGAGGTTTTGGATTTTATCGGAAAGTTATTTTTGCAGGCGTTGAAGATGTTGGTTGTGCCGTTAATTTTTTCGGCCATCGTTTCAGCCGTTGCGAAGTTGGGCGAAGAGGATGCCTTTGGTCGCCTTGGCATCAAGACGATTTCTTATTACGCGCTGACGACCGCACTTGCCGTCGGCGTCGGCTTGATCTGTGTAAATATTATAAAACCGGGCACTGTTTCCAAGGAGGTCTCCGAAAAAATGATTGCCTCGGCGAGCGTGGATGGCGCACCGCATTTGAAGGCAGCAGAAGGAAAGGGCTTGCAGGACATTGTTGCCATTTTGCAGCGCATGGTGCCTGAAAATATTGTCGAGACGGCAACCAAAAATGACCAAATGTTGGGAATCATTTGCTTCAGTATTCTGTTCGGTTTTTTTATCACCAAGCTGCCGGCGAGTCGTCGCGACCGTTTTGCAGCGTGGTGGGATGATGCCTATGAAACGATGATTGCGATGACAGATTGGGTTATTCGTTTTACGCCATATGGTGTTTTTGCTTTGGTTTCGGCAACGGTTATGGATACGGGGGGAAGTGCTTTTTTGCCTTTATTGCGTTTCTTTTTCTGTGTGGTTCTGGCTTTGGCGGTGCATATGTTTGTGGTGATGCCCGTTGTTTTATTAATGTTTGGGATTCCTCCGTTTCGGCATTTCCGCGCGATGTCACCAGCTTTATTAACAGCACTTTCTACGGCTTCTTCGGCAGCGACGATTCCGCTTTCTTTGGAGTGTGCACAAAAGAATGCCGGAGTTTCGAGCCGCATTTCGAGCTTCACGATTCCACTCGGAGCGACGGTGAATATGAATGGCACGGCTCTTTACGAATGCACGGTCGTTTTTTTCATTGCTCAGATTTATGGCATTGATTTGTCGCTTGGAGCGCAATTTACAGTCGTTTTATTTGCCTTGGTAACATACATCGGGGTTGCCGGAATTCCATCAGCAAGTTTGGTTGCGATTGTGATTATTTTAAACGCCGTGGGCCTGCCGGCAGAAGCCATCGGCATGGTCATGGCCGTTGACCGAATTTTGGATATGTGCCGAACGAGTGTAAACGTTTTTGGCGATACTTGCAGCGCAGCAATCATTGCTCGAACAGAGGGTGAAAAACTCTACACGCCTTGACCTCAGGACAGCACTAGCGTGTTGCTTTAAATAAACCTTCTCTCCAAACAAAAGACGTAGGGCAATAGGGAAAACACACTTCTTTTCAAAAATACTTTTCATCT
This sequence comes from Chthoniobacterales bacterium, assembly GCA_047971915.1. Taxonomy (GTDB): domain Bacteria; phylum Verrucomicrobiota; class Verrucomicrobiia; order Chthoniobacterales; family JBKEAD01; genus JBKEAD01. The sequence goes on along the minus strand of JBKEAD010000029.1, from coordinate 10 downwards.
TCTCGTGAAA
>JBKEAD010000002.1:0-9887 GCA_047971915.1 Chthoniobacterales bacterium | reverse complement strand
TTTTTGAAAAGCTGCGGAACTCGATTGCGCAGCGATCTGCGCCGGGGATTTCAAAAATAGAGCGCGGCACGTCTGCATCCTGCACGAAAGCTTCGTAGGCGGCATCGTAGAGGAGGATCGTTTCGTTTTCGAGTGCATAGGCGACCCATGCGTCGAGTTGTTTGCGGGTGGCCACTGCGCCGGTTGGGTTGTTTGGGTAGCAGAGATAAACGAGGTCAACTTTTTCTTTGGGGACGGGCGGCACGAATTGGTTTTCGGCTGTGCAGGCCAAGTAAAGAAGGCCACCGTAGGTGCCATCTGCGTTGGCTGTGCCGGTGTGCCCGACCATTACATTTGTATCGACATAGACGGGATAAACCGGGTCCATAACGGCTATGCGGTTGTCTTTTCCAAAAATATCGAGGATGGCACCGCAGTCGCATTTGGAGCCGTCGGATACAAAAATTTCGTCATCTTCGACTTGGATGCCACGGGCGCGGTAGTCGTTTTCGGCAATTGCTTTGCGCAGAAATTCGTAGCCTTGTTCGGGGCCGTAGCCGTGAAAGCCGGAGTGTGTGCCGAGTTCGTCGACCGCTGTGTGCATGGCTTCGCGAGCGGCTGCCGGGATGGGTTCGGTCACATCGCCAATGCCACAGCGAATGAGGCGTTTGGCAATGTTCGGATTGGCTTCGGTGAAGGCGTTTACGCGGCGGCTGATTTCGGGGAAGAGGTAGCCGGCTTTGAGTTTTAGGTAGTTGGAATTTAGTGTGGCCATAAGAAGTGATGTTCCGAAAAAGCAGAGGCGTCGCTGCAACGACGCCTCTGGGATGGGAAAAAATGAATGTTGAAAAGTTTATGGATGAAGATCAAGCGAGTGCTTTTTCGTAGCGTGCACTGACTTTATCCCAATCCACGACGTTCCACCAAGCTTTGAGGTAGTCTGGGCGGCGATTTTGGTAGTTGAGGTAATAGGCGTGTTCCCATACATCGCAACCGAGTAGCGGTGTGGCCGAGCATTCGGAGACTCCTTGCATCGTTGGATTGTCTTGGTTTGGCGAGGAGCAGACGCAGAGGCTTTTATCTGGTGCAAGGCCGAGCCATGCCCAGCCGCTGCCGAAACGGGTGGCTCCGGCGGCTTCGAATTTAGCTTTGAATTCATCGAAGCTTCCGAAGGTGGAGTTGATTGCATCGGCGAGTGGGCCGCTTGGTTGTCCGCCTTTGTTTGGTCCCATGCTTTCCCAGAAGAAGGTATGGTTCCAGTGGCCGCCACCATTATTGCGAACGGCTGCGCGGATTTCTTCGGGCACTGCGGAGAGGTCGGAGATGAGATCGTTGATGCATTTGTCTGCTAGCTCGGGGTGGGCTTCGAGTGCTTTATTTAGATTGCTAACGTAAGCATTGTGGTGCTTGCCGTGGTGAATTTCCATCGTGCGTGCGTCGATGTGAGGTTCGAGCGCGTTTGCGGGATAGGGTAGATTTGGTAGTTCGTATGCCATAGTAATGAGTTGTGTTGTTAGTGTGTTTTAGCCTGTGAAAAAAATTTGGCCAGAGGAAAAAATTGCGAGTTATTTTTGAGGTGCTGTTTTATGGGAGAGGGGTGTTTATTTTTGCTCCGTGGTCGTCGTTGCGTTTGGAGTGGAGTTTGGAGTGGAGTTTGGGGTGGAATCCTGGGGTAAGCAGCTAAGTGCTTGCTGAACCCATGCCTCGAAATCGGGGTGGGCGGGATAGCCTTTTAAAAGGCGTAAAAGTTCTTGCAGGGCAGCATCGTTATTGCCGAGCAACTGTAGATCTTTTGCGCGTGCGGCTTCGAGTTTGGGTTTTCGGGTGCTGTTAAATTCTTTTATGGTAATGTCTAAATCACTTCCACTGGCCTCCATTTCTTCATATTGGATTTGCCAGTTCCAAGTTTTTAGGAGATCGGGATTTTTGTCTTTGCGTAAAACGGAACGGATATTTTTTTCGAGAATTTCTTCAGCATTTCCGGGAGTTTTTGCCCAATCATTTGAAAGACCAACAAGGAAGGGATCAAGGCGTTTGAGTCGCACAAAAGGGCTGGCTATGATGGAGCCGGATAGTAGTTTATGTGCTTCTCTGGGAGGTTTGTTTTTTGGAGCGAGTTCGCCTTTTTTAACATCTCTCAAACTCATCAAATAGGCTTGCGAGGGAGCAATGAAATTTTCGGGTTTATCGCTACCCGCACGTTGTAGCGTGAGTGCGAGATAGCGTAAATGAAGCTTTAGTGCATCTGAGAAGGCTCTGCTTTTAAGCCAGCCCGAGTTCTTTTTTTTCCAATTGACCATGCTTTGTAGCTGGCCTGATTTTCCCTCGAATTGAGATTCTTGGATGGCGTCTTCATACATGTTTACGGCGACACTTGAATTTTCAGCAGCTTGCGAAATTTCATTGATTGCACGTTTTTGAGCCTGCTCTTTGAGTTGGGAGCGGTCATTTAGTAATTGTTCGAGCTGCTTTCGAATTTGCTCCGGTGTAGCTGCCGAGGCGGTGAACCGAGATAGGCAAAAGAGACTGAGTGCAGCGAGAAAAAGTGAAATTTTCATAACAGGGAGGTTTAAGTATTTTTTGAGCGAATCTGAATTATCTATAATATTTACAAATTGCTTCTACAAGCCCCGGCACATCGTGAGACTTGGCTTCGATGGCGAGGGGGAGGCCGAGTTCTGTAATCGTTTCGCTCGTCGCCGGGCCGATGCTTGCAACAACAAGTCCGGGTGGAAGCGGTAGATTCATTTTTACAAAATTTCGGGCGGTGGATGAACTTGTGAAAGTGAGCATATCAGCACCATGTTTTTTGAAGCGCGCAAGTCCACCCGCAATATCTTTTGTTTCAGGCACGGTGCGGTAGGCGATGGTCTCATCTACGATTCCACCAAGCGTTTCGAGTTCTTGAGGTAGAAGGTCTCTCGATTTTTCGGCGCGAACGACTAGAATTTTTTGGTTTTCAATATCGGCTTCTTTTTTAAAAACTTTTAGGAGTCCCTCGGCAATGTAAGTTTCGGCCATTAAATCGACCTGGAAACGAAAATGCCTGACGCGCGCAGCCGTTGCGGGACCGATAACCGCAATGCGCGGTGGACCAAGCTCGCGGGCATCTTTAAAAATTTCATAAAAGGCTTTAAAAAATGCATCCACTCCGTTTGGGCTGCTGAAAATAATCCAGTCGTAGCCGTGAGCATAAGCGACACTTTCGTAAAAGGCGCGTTTTTCCAAGGGTTCTTCGATACGGATTGTCGGGAGTTCGAAGGCATCTGCTCCGAGTTCGCGCAGTGCTTTTAGAAAGTCGCTCGCTTGTTTACGAGTGCGTGTGACGGCGATGCGTTTTCCAAAAAGTGGGCGTTTTTCAAACCAGTTTAATTTTTCGCGGAGTTTCACCACATTTCCAATCACCGCGACGGCGGGTGCTTTGAAAGCAGCCTTTTCGGCTTGATCTGCAATCGTCGAGAGGGTGCCTACAAGTGATTTTTGTTGGCCTGTGCTGGCCCGGTGCACGAGTGCTATTGGTGTTTCGCCGGACAGCCCTTCTTTTTGTAATTGCTCGGCAATCTTGCGAAGTCGGGCGATGCCCATGAGTAGCACCTTGGTTCCCGGCGTTTTTGCTATGGCTGCATAATCGACGATAGATGCCTCTTTTTTGGGATCTTCGTGTCCCGTGAAGATATTCAGCATGGCGTTGTGCTTGCGGTGGGTTACGGGAATTCCTGCGTAGGCAGGCCCGGCGATTGCGCTGGTTACGCCGGGAACAATTTCAAAAGGTAGGCCTGCCTCTGCCAAGGCCTCGGCTTCTTCTCCGCCGCGTCCAAAGAGAAAAGGATCCCCGCCTTTTAGACGAACAACCCGTTTTCCCTCGGCAGTTTTCTGCACAAGCAGCGTATTGATTTCGTCTTGGGGCATGGCAGCATTCCCGGCTTTTTTGCCGACATAAATGCACTCGCAGTCTGTTGGGCAATATTGAAGTAATTCCGGATTGCTGAGATAGTCGTAAATGACAACTCCCGCACTTTGGAGACACTCTTTTCCTTTGATTGTGAGTAAGCCCGGATCCCCCGGACCGGCTCCTACGAGGTAACATTTTCCTGATGGTGTCGATGTCATGTTTTTTTATGAATAAGCTAAAAGTGTTTTTGCGAGATGGTGGAGTGCCTGATTTTTTTCTTCGATTGAAAAGGTGATTTCTTCGCGTCGGGGCGGTGTATTTTTATTGGGAGAGAAAATGGTTTTTAGGCAAACCTGCTCGTCCGTGCAGGTAGCTAGTGCTCCGAGTGCAAGCTGGCAGCCCCCGCCTAATAGCTTGAGGAGTTCGCGTTCGATACCGGTATTTTGCATCGTGGGTGGGTCGTTGATTGGTCGAACGGTTTCCAAGAGATCAGTTTTTGTTTCTATGGCGATGGCGGCTTGTCCGGGAGCGGGTAGGATGTCTTCCAAAAAATAAAAATGAAGCCCGTTTAGCAAATCGGCTCTTTCTTGTTCCGGCATTATACCCAGACGAGTTAGTCCGGCAGCGGCTAACACAAGCGCATCGTAATCGCTGCTTTCACGGAGTTTGCGAATACGGGTGGGCACGTTTCCTCGAATGGGCAGAAAATTTAAGTCCGGCCTTTTTTCACCTACTTGCATCGCTCGTCGAGGGCTTCCGGTTCCAATCACGGCCTTTTCGGGCAGCCCTTGTAATCCGCCGCTGTAGCGAGAAATGAGGACATCTCGCCAGTCTGCTCTTGGCAGAACAGCCGATAAAAAAACTCCATCGGGTCTTTCTGTGGGCAAGTCTTTTAAACTGTGCACCGAGAGGTGGGTGCGCCCCCCAAGCAAAGCTTTATCTAGCTCTTTCGTGAAAAGTCCCTTAGAAAGTTTGCCTGCTTCCGAAAGACTTAGGTCTAGGCGTTTGTCCCCGGTTGTTTCGATAATTTCATAGTGCGTGAGAATATCGGGTTGGGCCTGCTTTAGCGCAGCTTCGACTAAGTGAGCTTGGGCTAGGGCAAGGTCGCTTCCGCGAGTGCCGATGATAATTTCTCTGCGACTCATCCGGCGATTACCTCGTATTGATGTTTCGTCTGGAAACCGGAGGATTGAGCATCGAACCAGTGCATAAAATCGGCACTGGCTTCCGCGATCATGTTTTCGCAAAGGCCAAGCTCTTGCCGTCTTGCAGACATGCCTTGTTTTGCTATTTCTTGAAGTGAATCGATGTCGTATAAAAACACGCCTTTTAATTTATCAAGCGCAGGGTCTGCGTCGCGTGGAACGGCTAAATCGATGATGAAAAGCGGACGGTGCTGACGTTTTTGCATCAGCGGTAGGAGTTTTTCCGGTGTTAAAATCGCATGGGGCGCACTGGTGGCAGAAATCAAAATATCGACTTCATAAAAAGCTTCATGCCAATCACTGAAGTGAATGGCTCGCCCTCCGATTTCTTTTGCTAGGTGCCTTGCTCGTTCGAAAGAGCGATTAGAAACAATGACGCTTTGGATGCCGCGAGATTGTAAACTTTTTGCGGTATGTTCGCTTATCTCTCCTGCGCCTAAAATCATGATATGGCGGCCATTTAAATCGCCAAAGATTTTTTGAGCCAGATCGACGGCGACGGAGCCAATCGATGTCGCTCCGGCGGTGATCTGCGTTTCCGTGCGAATGCGTTTTGCGACTCGAAAGGATTGTTGAAAAAGTTTGTTGAGGCACTTGGAGGTTGCGCCGGAAGCGGAGGCGGTGAGGTAGGCTTTTTTTACTTGTCCGAAAATTTCGGTTTCGCCCAAGACCATCGAGTCAAGTCCTGCGGAAACTCGGAAGAGGTGAGAGATTGTTGCAAAAGTATCGTAGTGATAAAAAGGCGGCTCAGAGGCTGTGCGATTCGAAATCCATGTTTGCAGACCGCGGAAGGCGAGAGCCGGGGAAGAGCAGGCTAGGTAAAATTCGACTCGATTACAGGTCGATAAAATAACCGCTTCCGAAACAGCATCGACATTGCCGAGCAAGTCGCTCAGGACCTGCGGCATACTATGCAGACTCACCGCGAGGCGTTCCCGCACGTCCACCGTTGCAACGCGGTGATTTACTCCGACACAAAGCAAATTCATAGGGCAGGTCACAGCCTAGAACGCGAGTTGGGTAAAAGACAGCCTGAAATTAGCCCTCGCTCTTTGCAGTCTAGCCGCGGTGAGTTAGCTGATTGCAGCTGTGGCTTTGTGCCAATCTGTGGACTGTTCGTAGGCGTGGGCAATTGCTAGTAAATTTTCCTCGTTAAATTCTTTTCCGAGTAATTGCAGCCCCACGGGCAATTTTTTACCGTCTGTCTCGGCGAAGCCACAAGGGATACTGATGCCGGGAATGCCGGCAAGGTTTGCCGATAGGGTGAAAATGTCGGCAAGATACATTTTTAATGGATCGTCCATTCGCTCCCCGAGTTTGAAGGCGACATCGGGCGATGTCGGGCAGAGGATGGCATCGACTTGCTCGAAGGCTTTGCTAAAATCTTGCCGCATGAGGGTGCGGACTTTTTGGGCTCGTAGATAATAGGCGTCGTAGTAGCCACTGCTGAGCACATAAGTTCCGAGAATGATGCGGCGTTTCACTTCCGGACCAAACCCCTCGGAGCGCGTGCGGAGGTAGAGGTCGGAAAGATCTTTAGGATCTTTGGCGCGGTTGCCGTAGCGGATCCCCTCGAAGCGAGCGAGGTTTGAGGAGGCTTCAGCTGTCGCTATGATGTAGTAAACACTAATAGCGTGTTCCGTATTTGGCAGACTGATGTCGATAAGCTCCGCGCCGAGGGCTTCGCACTGTTTGATCGCGGCGTCGATCGCTGCACGAACTTGCGGATCAATTCCTTTGATAAAAAATTCTTTGGGAATACCGATGCGACGCCCTTTTAAATTGGGTTCTTTGCCAAGTGCGGAGGTGTAGTCCGGCACTGGTAGATCGACGGAGGATGAGTCGTGATGATCGTGTCCGGCGATGACATTGAGCAGGAGGGCGGCATCTCGAACCGTTCGGGCAAGCGGTCCAATCTGGTCGAGCGAACTTGCAAAAGCAACAAGGCCGTAGCGCGATACACGTCCGTAACTCGGTTTGAGTCCCACGCAACCGCAAAGTGAAGCGGGTTGACGAATAGAGCCCCCCGTGTCTGAACCAAGTGCCACAAAAGCAGTTCGGGCGGCGACGGATGCTGCCGAACCTCCACTGGAGCCGCCGGGGATGCGCTCGGTATCCCACGGATTTTTGGTGGTTTTCAAAGCACTGGTTTCGGTGGAAGAGCCCATTGCAAATTCGTCCATATTGAGACGGCCAAAAGGGATAGCACCCGCTGCGCGTAGGCGCGAAACGACTCCGGCATCGTAAAGAGAGTGATAGCCTTGGAGAATCCGCGAAGCGCAGGTGGTGGGCTGGCCTTTGACGTTGATATTATCTTTGATTGCGATGGGAAGACCTCCGAGCGGGAGGGTCGGATCGGCTGTTTCGGCAAGACGGCGTGCCGTTTTTAAATCATAGTCAAGATAAGCTCCGATGGCGGGATCGACGCGGTCGATTTCAGTGGCCAATGCGTCCAGCACATCGACGGCGTGGAGTGTGCCGGATCGGAGATGAGACTGAAGTTCAGAAAGAGAGAGAGAGGTGATTTCGGAAGAGTTCATTCGACAACTTTTGGGACGCTAAATAGGCCGTTACTTTGGCGAGGCGCATTTGAGAGAGCTTCAGATTTTTCTAAACTTGGTTGGACGCTATCTTTGCGAAAAACATTGAAGACGGGACGAGCATGAGCGGTGGGTTCGACGTTTGTGATATCGACTTGGTTTAGTTCTTCGACATGTTGAAGAATGCGGTCGAGCTGGCTTTGAAAAGTGTTTATTTCTTCTTCGCTCAGATCCATACGCGCAAGGTTGGCGACGTAACGAACGTCTAGGTTTGTGTTACTCATAGGGAGCAGAGGTAAGGCAGGAAGGACTATTTGTCGAAAAGAATCATAGAGATTTTATAAAATAAACCATACCGGCTAGCGCGATCCATGCGGAGCCCCAAAAGGTCACTGCTCTCGAAAATAATTCAGATTTTTTTCCACTCAACTTCCGAAGCAAAACTCTCGCGCTGTAAAGCGGAATCACGACAAACTGATGGCCAATTTCCACACCGAGGCTGAATGCGATGATGGCCATAAAAACAGTTCCTGCTCCCAGTCCAGACATGGCTTCCAGTAGCCCTCCCGCAAAGCCCAAACCGTGAAAAAGGCCGAAACAAAACGCGACCGCTAACCTCCCCCAACCACGGCTTCGCTCAGGGGCAATCATATTTTGCACGGCCACAAAAACAATACTCGCAGAAATGATCGGCTCCACCACTGCCGGATTCAGATGCACTATTTGCAAAACTGCCAGCGTGAGAGTTATCGTATGCGCCAGCGTAAAGGCTGTAACGACTTTTACCAAATCCCATAGCGAGGTTGCGGCCAGCACGAGCGCGGCCATAAACAACATGTGATCGTAGCCGCTCAAAATATGCCACAAGCCGTGCTCCACGTATTCGCCAAAAACCGTGGCAAGAGAATTCGCATGATCCGCTCCCTGCGTTTTTTGAATCGGAAAATTAACCTCATACGGCTCTTCCTTGCTGAGTGGAGAGATACTCTCCGTGCCGTCTTCGAGGTAACGGACAACGAGGTAGCTCACATATTCATCCGGAGGGATCACCGCTGCCCGAAAATGCCCCTCTCCCAAAGCGAATTTTCCGTGATACGTAATCCAAAAATTTTCTTCACCCTCCCCCCATTTTGGATCTCCTCCTTCCCACGAAAGTGCTTTGCCATCCATAGAGAGCTCTAGGGCAGGAAACATTTCGGCTAGGAGTTCTGATTTGAGTTTCTCTTGTCCACTTTCTGATCCGCCTTCCGATTGGTAAATATCGGTTACAGGCACCCGAACAGACATCTCAAGTATCTGTCCCGAGATTCGCAATTCCATTTTATACATCTGCATGGGATGCGCTCGAAGCGGCAAACCCCATCCAAAAAATATCGCGAAAACTGAAAGAAAAAAAATAAAACGGATTGTACGAATCGACGGAAACAAAACGCGGCTCACATATTTCTTCTCTGTTTTTTGAAAAAAGCTATCGCGAGCTATTTTAGAATTTCCCATCACTTTTTTAGAGGGGGGCTAACTAAGGCCCGAAAACTAAAATTAAAATCTGGGCACTTATAAGGCGCAGCACCATCGTAAGCGGATAAACTGTGGCGTAGGCAAGTGCCGGCCCATTGAATTTTGTCAAGCTGTTGGCAAAGGCCAAAGCTGGCGGATCGGTCATGCTACCGGCAAGCGTCCCAGTAAGTGTGAGGTAGTTTAATCTCAAAAATAGTCGGCCTAGCACCCCTGCTAAAAGGAGAGGAACGAGGGTGACGAGCACCCCGTAGCACATCCACAGTAAGCCCGGTCCATGCACCAAGGTCTCCCAAAAATGGGCACCGGCCTTTAGCCCCACACATGCTAGAAAAATAAGAATGCCGGTTTCTCGCAACATAAGATTGGCGTTTGGAGGCATAAAAAAAACAAGCCTGCCCACCTTGCCAAAGTGGCTGACAATCATGCCTAGGATCAGTGGACCACCGGCCAGACCGAGTTTTACCGCAGCGGGAATACCCGGAATAAAAACCGGAATACTGCCAAGCAATACACCAAAAGCAATCCCCACAAACATTGGCCCGACTTCGAGATGTTGGAGAGATTTTGCCGAGTTTCCTAAAAAGGCACTGGCATCATCTAGGTCTTCGTTCTCTCCCACAACCATTAACAAATCACCAATTTGCAGGGTTAGCGAGCTGTTCGGAATAAGCTCGATACCGTTGCGCTCGAGACGTGTGATCGTGACTTGAGAAAGCTCGCGGAGCCGACTGATTCTGCGACCGACGACCGCGT
>JBKEAD010000228.1:0-10878 GCA_047971915.1 Chthoniobacterales bacterium | reverse complement strand
TTTGCTTCATTTACAAAGTTTTAAACATAGGAAAGGAAAATAGCAAAAAAACTCGACCTGAAACATCGGTCTTTTAGCTTTTGAAAGCGTTTCACGATTCGGTTCGCGCAATTCATCACTTCACATATTTGGGTTGATCCCGGAGACTTCTTGGTTAGACTCCCCTGTTTCTCAACCAAAACAATATGATTCTTTTGACTGCACAAACGTTCCTCTCCCAAACCGGAATTATGCTCTCACTCGCCTGTGGTGCTGCCGGTCTCGCCGTGGCCATCTGGCTTATCTTTTCCATCCTCCGTTCCCCCGCAGGAAACGAAAAAATGCTGCACATCGCGGCTGCCATCCAAGAGGGTGCAAAAGCCTACCTGAATCGCCAAATTGCGACTATTGGCTCCATTGCTGTCGTCATGTTTTTGCTCCTCTTTTTTCTACGGGATGCGGCTACGGCTATTGGCTTTGCCATAGGAGCAATTTGTTCTCTCGTGGCAGGTTATGTCGGTATGCGAATCGCTGTGATGGCAAACGTCCGCACCGCACAAGCCGCCACAAAAAATCGCTATGCAGCCATGAGCGCGGCATTTAATGGCGGTGCCGTCACCGGTCTTCTTGTCGTCGGTCTTGGCATCATCGCTGTGGGAGCTTACTTTCTCATAGCTCGCTCGATAATCGGCCTCGAACATACCATCATGAGTCTCGTCGGCCTCGCTCTTGGCTCTAGTTTGATTTCTGTTTTTGCGCGACTTGGCGGCGGCATTTATACAAAAGCAGCCGATGTCGGTGCCGACCTCGTTGGAAAAATCGAAGCCAATCTTGACGAGGACGACCCGCGTAACCCCGCCACCATTGCTGACAATGTCGGTGACAACGTCGGCGACTGCGCCGGTATGGCGGCAGACGTTTTTGAAACTTACGCCGTCAGCCTCATCGGTGCCCTCCTTGTTGGTTTTCTCGTGTTGGCAGACGTTCCGGCAGCTCTCGTCTATCCCTTCGTCGTTGGAGGCGTTTCCATCATCGGTTCCGTCTTAGGTATTCTTTATGTAAACATCAGCAAAGCCAGCCCCACGACATCGCTTGTCACGGCGGTTGGCATAAACGCCCTCTTCAGCGGCCTCGTGCTTTATCCACTCACCCATATGCTTTTCCCAAAAGCTCTGGAAATCGGTGAAAAAAGCATCACGGCAAACAATCTTTTCTTCTGCGTCGTCGTCGGTCTTATCCTCACCGGCGTCGTTGTCATGATTACAAACTACTACACGGCAACGACTCACAAGCCCGTCCAAAAAATCGCCAAAGCCTCCGAAACCGGCCACGCTACAAACATCATCGCCGGACTTGCCGTCGGAAATCACTCCACCGTCCTGCCCGTCATCTTTATCATCATCTCTATCTTGGTAAGTTACAACTGCGGTGAACTCTACGGTGTCGCCATTGCCGTAATGAGCATGCTCTCCCTCTCCGGAATCATCATCTCGCTCGACGCCTTTGGCCCCATCACCGACAACGCAGGCGGCATCGCGGTAATGAGCGAGCCTCCCGGCGAAGTTCGTGAAATCACCGACAACCTCGACGCCGTCGGCAACACCATGAAAGCCGTCACCAAAGGCTACGCAATCGCCTCCGCCGGCCTCGCCGCCCTTGTCCTCTTCGGCTCCTACGTCATCGAACTCGATCATCACTTCAAAGCAACAGGGGCACTGACAGACACCATCACGGCACACCTCCAGTTCTCGCTAAATGATCCACGCACAATCGTCGGTCTCCTCATCGGCGGTATGCTCCCCTTCGCCTTCAGTGCCTTTTCGATGGACGCCGTGGGCAAAGCCGCTGGCAGCGTCGTTATGGAAGTCCGTCGGCAGGTCAAAAAATACCCCGGCATCATGGAGGGCACGCACGAACCCGAGTATGGCAACTGCGTGGATATCGTCACCAAAGCCGCCCTCCGCGAAATGATCATTCCCGCGTTGCTGCCCGTCATCGCCGTCATTGGCGTCGCAGCCATTCCCCAGCTCGGCTACGTGGCACTCGGCGGTATGCTTGTCGGCACGATCGTCACCGGTCTCTTCCTCGCGCTCGCCATGACCTCCTCCGGCGGTGCATGGGACAACGCCAAGAAATTCATCGAAGAAGGAAATTTCGGTGGCAAAGGCTCCGAAACCCATGCCGCATCGGTAACTGGCGACACCGTAGGCGATCCTTACAAAGACACCTCCGGCCCCGCCATCAACCCCATGATCAAAGTCGCCAATATCGTTGCTATCCTGATCATCCCCATCTTCTTTTAAAAAGATTTCACCTTTTCCAAAAAAGCATCGGAAACAAAATCCGGTGCTTTTTTTATTTTAAAAAAATTCCCGAATCATTTATTTATCGCACAACAACCTGATGCGTATACCCTATTTCCTCATCCGCTGGTATTATGGCGTATTAGATTTCATACGCTACCGCGTTCTCTGGCCCGGTGACACCCCCATCAAAGAAGATAAATCGAAAAAAGATTTGGAAAGAGAAACCGGCAATCGCCTCCTCCACGTTCTCTGGGTTTTTATAGCACTTATCGGCGTTTTATTTATCTTCATCCTTTTCACGTACTTCCCTGAAGTGATTGCTCAATTTTTCGATTATTAAAAAAAGTCTTCCACTTCCCGCATGATAAAAGGTGGTCTCGTGGAGCAAATCTCTATAGAGTCTCTTTTCTTACTCTGATGACCTCACCGCTCTTTACATCTATTCCCGAAATTCTCGAAGAAATCAAAGCGGGTCGCCTCGTTATCGTAACGGATGATTCCGACCGCGAAAACGAAGGCGACCTCATTATGGCTGCCGAAAAAGTGACGCCGAATGCTGTCAATTTTATGGCGCGTTTCGGGCGTGGCCTTATCTGCGCACCCATTACCGAAGAGCGTGCTCGTCAACTCGGACTCCAACGTATGGTTGCTCAAAACCGTGAAATTCAAGGCACCGATTTTACCGTCTCCGTCGATGCAGCAAGAGGCATCAGCACGGGAATCAGCGCAGGTGATCGCTCCGAAACCATCCGCCTGCTAGCCGATGCGACCGCCCAACCACAAAGCCTCGTCCAGCCCGGTCACATCTTCCCACTCCAGGCGAAACCCGGTGGCGTCCTTCGCCGTGCAGGCCATACCGAAGCCGCCATCGATCTTGCCCGGCTTGCCGGACTTGATCCCTCCGGCGTCATTTGCGAAATTCTAAATGAAGACGGCTCTATGGCCCGGCTCGACGACCTCAGCCGCTTTGCACAAACCCACGGCTTGAAAATGTGCAGCATCGAGGCACTCATTTCCTACCGCCGAAAAAGCGAAAAACTCGTCGAACGCGAACAGACCATCGACATGCCCACCGATTACGGAAATTTCAAACTCCACCTTTTCCGCTCCAGTGTCGATAGCCTCCACCATATCGCTTTAGTAAAAGGTGAAATCGATCCCCAGAAAGCAACCCTAGTCCGCGTTCACAGCGAATGCCTCACAGGAGATGTCTTCGGCAGCCGCCGCTGCGACTGCGGCACTCAACTCCACACAGCACTCGAACGTATAGAAGCCGAGGGCAATGGCATCCTCGTTTACATGCGCCAAGAGGGTCGCGGCATCGGACTCGGCCCGAAAATCCACGCTTACAAACTCCAGGAAGAAGGGCTCGATACCGTCGAAGCAAATGAAAAACTTGGCTTCCCTATGGACCTACGCGATTACGGACTCGGTGCACAAATTCTCGCTGACCTCGGTGTGCACAAACTCCGCCTGCTCACCAACAATCCCAAAAAAATCGTTGGCCTCGATGCCTATGGAATGGAAATTGTCGAGCAAATCCCCGTTCGTTCGACTCCCAACCCACACAACGAACGTTACCTAAATACCAAAAAAGAAAAAATGGGCCACTTGCTCTCCTTCTTTTTTTAGCAACAAAGCCACACAACACCAAAAACGCATTATGGCCAAACAAATACCTCAACGCCCCGAGCTACACCCAAATCTCGCGGGCGAAACCTACGCCATCGTCCACAGCAGCTACCACGCCAAATATGTCGATGCGATGCTCCTTGCCGCGCAAGAAGAACTCCTCGCAATCGATCCGGAAGCAAAGATTATCACTATCCCCGCACCGGGTGCTTACGAAATACCGGTTATCTGCAAGGCACTCGCGCTAGACCTATCCTGCGCAGCAATCATCGCCCTCGGCGTTATCCTAAAAGGCGAGACGGCCCATGCCCATCTGATTGCGCAAAGCGTAACAAACTCCTTACAAAGCCTTGCTCTAGAAACGGAAACTCCGATCATTCACGAAGTCTTATTATTAGAAAACGAACGACAAGCCGAAGAGCGTTGTCTCGGAGGCGGTGATACAAAACTTAACCGAGGTGTCGAAGCCGCCCGTGCGGCCATCGTCTGCGTAAACTCTCTAGCGCTCATTGAAACCCTCTCTGAAAGTGGAGACTACGATGAGGACGACGACGAAGACGATCCGGACTGGCTAAACGAAATCTTCAAAAAAAATTAAAAAAAACGACATTATCTAATATGGGAGCACGACGCGAAGGCCGCGAAGCCGCAGTTCAGTATTTTTACCAACGAGACCTTTCTGGAGAAAAAACCCCGGAAAGTCTTTCCGATTTTTTTGCCATTCGAAACCTTAGTCCCAGTGCCCGAAAATTTTGTACGAAACTCGTCCAAGGTATCTCTGAACACCAAGAAAAAATTGACGAAAAAATCCGTGCAAACGCACAGAACTATAACATAAACCGCCTCTCTGCTGTGGATCGAAACATCCTCCGGCTCGCTATTTTCGAAATCACGGAATGTCCCGACGTGCCTCCCGTTGTCAGCATCAATGAAGCCATCGAAATCGCGAAAAAATATAGCACGGAAGACTCTGGACGCTTTGTAAACGGTGTCTTAGATCGAATTCATAGCGATTTAAAACGCTTGACTTCTTAAAAAAATTTCCTCTCCGCATGGCCTTTTTAAAGCGACGCTTGTCTTTCATTTTACTGCTCGTCGTAGGCGCAATCGCCCTTTTTGTAATCAGCTTCAACGGAAAGCAAAAATGGTATAAATTAGAAAACGACCTTCGTGCAAAAGGCGAAAAAATCGATCTCTCCGAATTTGCTCCTCACCCCCTTTCCGAATCCGAGAATTTTTTAGCAGCACCCGTTTGGAAAAAAATAAAAACATCCAAAGAGCAAGAGCCGCCGATAAATTCGATACGCGCAGCCATGCAGGGCGAAGAGGGTAAATCGGTTCTTTCTGTCCTGAGAAAAGATAGGCAAAAAAATAAAATTCCTAACTGGGAGCTTGCTGCGAATTTTTATAAGCAAACTTATAAAATTTCAGCAGACCTGTCGGCTCCTGAAACTGTATTCCAAGTACTTCGCACAGCCGATCCAGAGCTAAAGGAAATACAACAAGCTGCTCAACGCCCCTCTCAGCAAACAAATTTTTCTTACGGTGCAGACGGTAATTTCGTTATTGATATTGCTGCTCTCTCCGATCTTTTAAGTGTTGCTCAATATCTTTATCTACGAAGTAGTGTAGAAGCCGAACTTGGCCAAGGTGACGAAGCTTTTAAACATCTTTTATTGATATTTCGTCTAGCCGACGCGGCAAATGCTGATCCTCTAATACTATCTTTTCTGATGCGTGCCGCTATTTTAAAAGTCGCTACAAATACGATTGCTAATGGAATCAGCCTATCCGCATGGAATGCCAAACAATTAGAACAAATTAAAAACCTTCTTAATGATATAAGCCTACCGCAGGATTATGCGAACGCCTTACGTGGCGAACGAGCCTATGGTGGATCTATCATAGATTCCGGAGTTAAACAGGGAAATATCTATAAAGCACTCCAAACTACAATTGATGATGAAAAAACAGATACTTCATCAAAACAAAATATAAATCTTAAAATTTACAGCTTTGTCTATAAAACCGTTTTTTTAAACAAAGGTAAAACGCGCTATTTCCAATTAATCCAACAGCTTATTGATGACGCCGAATCACCCAGCTTTTCTTCAAAAAGTTCGTTTAAATTAACAAGTGGCACAAAAATTTCTCCATTCGATCCGTTTGATCTTACGCTGACGACGATCACTTCATCTAAGAAGCAAGTCATCCAATACGAAAACTCCTTGCGACAAGCAAGGATCGCCT
This sequence comes from Chthoniobacterales bacterium, assembly GCA_047971915.1. Taxonomy (GTDB): domain Bacteria; phylum Verrucomicrobiota; class Verrucomicrobiia; order Chthoniobacterales; family JBKEAD01; genus JBKEAD01. The sequence goes on along the minus strand of JBKEAD010000228.1, from coordinate 4,711 downwards.
TGGAATTAGAGCGTTATAAACTCGCTAACACCGCTTATCCCGAATCTCTAAGCGACCTAAATCAAAAATTACCAGAAGATATTTATTCCGAAAAAGCGATGCTTTACGAACGCCTCTCTCCTGCCGAATATAAACTTTGGTCTATAGGGCCCGACGAAATTAATCAGCACGGAAAAATACCTTTAGACTGCAAAACACAGCAAGGCGATATCATTTGGACTTCCAATCGAAAAGCACAATTCTAATATTTTCGCCAAAGTGCAGGGACAAAAAGTGCGAGTAGTGCGAACAGTTCCAAACGTCCAAGTATCATTAGAAATGATAGGAAAATTAAAGACGCATCTGTCATTGCAGAAAAATTTGCATACGGTCCAATTACGGCAAAGCCCGGTCCTATATTACAAAAAGTCGCCGGCACGGAAGATATAATCGTAATCATATCATGTCCGTTTTTTCGCTCAAAAATACTCACAAGCAAAATCGAGACGCCCACGATAAAAAAGCTTAGAGCAATAAAAAATATCGCATTGCTTTTCACATCTTCGGATAAAACTTTGCCATTCATTTTCACATGGAGGACCTGGCTTGGACGAAAAGAGTTTACGATTTGTTGCCCCGCCGTGCGTGCAAAAATAAGCCATCGACTAACTTTGATAGAACCCGCCGTCGATCCGGCACAGCCTCCAACGAGCATAACAAATAAGAGAATATATTTAGAAAGGGTCGGCCATTTATCAAAATCCGCAGAGGCAAATCCGGTTGTGGTCATAATCGAGGTCACTTGAAAACTCGAATGCACAAAAGACTCAAACCAAGTTTTATAATGCATTTCTTCCTTCAGATCGAACGTCACAATCAAGGCCGCAAGTGCCAGCAGAAAAAGATATAAACGAAATTCTTCGTCTTTCCAAACCCGACGAAAATTTTTCCGGAAAAACCATGTCAAAAGAATAAAATTAGTCCCTCCAAAAATCATAAAGAGCGTTATCCAAAGATAGACGAGAAAATTATCTATACCGGCAACACCCGCACTTGTCGGCGCAAAACCACCCGTTGACATCGTCGCAAAAGTATACATCAACGCATCAGAAAAAGAGAGCCCTAGAATCACCAAACCCAGTGTGCAGAGAGCGGTCAGAAGCAAATAAATTTTCCAGAGACTCAATGCCGTATGCTGAATTTTTGTATAAAAAGAGGTACTCAGCTGGGCACTCGACTCATTTTGAAACAGAGCCTTACTCCCCACACCAAGCATTGTCAGCAAAGCGACAAAAAGAACAAGGATACCCATCCCTCCTAGCCATTGTGTCGTTGAGCGCCAGAGGATAATGTCTCCCGGGAAAGCACTTAAATCCGTTATTACCGACGACCCTGTCGTTGTGAAACCACTCGCCGATTCAAAAAATGCAGCCGAAAAACTCAGGCCGGGTTCACACAGCATAAAAGGAATTGAGCCCGCCAGAGCACTCAACAACCAACCCAATCCCACAATCGCAATCGCTTCTTTCCGCAAGACCTCCCGACCGCTTCCCCGTCCTATGTATAATAAAATACCTGCAAAAAAGACCGTAATCCCGGCAGAGGTCATCAAGGCCAAATCGGAAACTTTTTTTCCACTCAATAAATCATCCGTCCAGTCATAAAATTCGCACAGCATCATCGCAACCGCCACAAGCAAAAGCAGTAAGCCGAGCACTTTGGAAAGCAGCTTAAAATTCATAATTCATTCCCAAAACTCTAGCCGATTAGCTTTGCGAGTGCCTTCCGCGACCCCGAGGAAACCAATGCCACCACGCTATCTCCCGCCGCCAACTCATCTCCTGCAGAAGGAACCATCGCGCTACTACCATGAGTCAGAGCCACTAGTCCACTCCCCTCCGGCCAGGGAACCTCAGCAATTTTTTTTCCGTGAAGAGGCCCCTCCGCATCGACAACAAATTCGACGAGATCAATCCCCCCATCCAATGAAAGTAGATCCGAAAGACTCTCTCCGCTCATAAATCGTAGCAAGTGACGCCGTGCCGACAAACGTGGACTGATAGCACCAGTTATCCCCAATTTATCACTCGATCTCATGATCGTATCCGCGTAATCCGCACGGTGAATCAAGGTAATACAATGTCGTGCGCCGAGATCTTTTGCCTGCAAACACGTCATGACGTTATCTTCATCGTCTGTCGTAGCCGCGACAAAAAAATCTGCCTCGCCCACCTGCTCCTCACGGAGTTGCCGCATCGAAGTCGCATCAGCATTGATTAGTGTTGTTCGTCGAAGAAGATGAGAGAGCACCTCGCAACGATCCCGATCGCGTTCAAAAATTCGCGTCCGAAATCCCCCGCTCTCAAGCATCTGAGCCAATGCCAACCCATATTCGCCACCTCCAAAAATAACCACGCGTCTATCTTCGCGCGTCGGTGAAGTCTTACGAAACATACCCAATACATCGCTCAATCCGCGCGGATTTCCGAATAACGTAATCACGTCGCCGACCTGCAAAAGCTCATTGGCGGACGGGACGATATTTTTTTCCAGCCTCCGAATACTGCCGATACGAATTCGCTGTGGAAGATTCAGCTCCACCAAGCGTTTACCGGCAGCATAGCTCCCCGCTCGCAATTCGATAATCTGAAGCTCGATTCGCCCACCCGCAATTTCCTCAACCGTTAATGCATCCGGATTACGAATATATTTCGCAAGATCTACGGCCGCAATCCGCTCCGAGCTAAAAAGATGGTCGATATCAAAATGCTTTCGATAATCAAAAAGCCACTGCTGTTGCTGCACCTCCGAATGCACACGAGCAACCACTTTTTTTGCCCCTAGGGATTTTGCCAGAGAGGCTGCCACGACATTTGTATTATCGTTGCTACTCAGCCCCAGAAATAAATCGCATTCCGCAATACCCGCTTCCTCGAGCAAATTAACCGAGGAGCCATTTCCCGGAATTACGCGTACATCGAGCTTATCAGAAACCTCTGCGGCAACCTCTTCATTTGACTCCACCACGCAGACATGGTGCCCGTCTTCCGAAACCCGCTCCGCTATGTAAAAGCCAATCTCACCCGCACCCAAAATGAGGATATTCATCCCCATTAATCTAAAAATTTTTTGCCCATGAACAAGAAGTTTAAACCGAAATCACAAAAGCCCATGCACGCAAGCTCGTATGCTCTTCCTTTATCAAATTAGAGTTACTACGACGGACTTCTATTCATCCCGAGTAGATACTAAACGGGGTGCGATTAGAAGTGGGTGAAGTAAAGTCAGAAAAACAAGGAAGAGGGCGGGATGTGTATTCAATTTTGGAGTGCGGCGATCCTTCGTCGCTTTCAGACTCAACCCGCGGCCGCGAAAAGCGGCGAAGGATCGCCGCACTCCAAAGCTGTCACATTGAGTTTATGGATGCGAATCGCAGAGATACGGTGGAGATGAGAAAATTTAACAGAGTAGAGATTGTTTTGCCTCACCCACTTTTTATCACACCCTACTAAACGAGAAAAAGCTCTATCGAATAAAGAAAGCAGGAAGACAGGAAAAGAGAGCTCATTTCCTACTTTCTTGCTTTCCTCATTTAAAATTCACGCTTCGCGCTTTTGGAAACTTTGCCGCTCATCGCGGCATTGCGCTCGAACCCAAGGCTTCGAATCTTTTTTTAAATGTCTCCGGATTCGCCTTCGACTCGCCAATCACAGATTGGCTCCTGAGGTAGGATTCGAACCTACGACCAATCGGTTAACAGCCGACCGCTCTACCACTGAGCTACTCAGGATTTTAGAGAAAGAGGAGGGGATTGAACATCATTCGCATCGCTGCTTCAAGCAGTTTTTTTACCCGATGCGAATTTTTTACCCTTATCGAAAGCTTACCACCAAATGGGTCCTAAGACGCCATCGTAATAATCCCAGTAAGCCATTTCATTCATCTGAGCTGCTGCGAGTTGATCCGAAGCAATGTCTTGGTTTACGTTGATGGATTGGTATTGCTGATATTCTTTGGGTCCGCCTATGAGTGCAAAGTTTTGTTTAGGATCGGGATAGACGTAAACGACCCCTCCGCCTTTTTTGGGAACAAAGTTGATTTTATAGGGTGTCAGCTCTGCTAAGCGGGCTTTTTCGGCATCGGTCTGCGCCATGCGGATGCGAAATCCGGCGGCGGCGAGGTTTTGTTCATTTTGGCTTGCATCCATCTCTCGCATGGCCGTGCAGCCCGTAATGAAAATACTACCAGCCAGGAGGAGAACAAATGCTAATTGAGAAAGAAGTTTCATAAGGGACGTATTCTAACTTTTCATCAGATAAATTCGCAATCTTAAAAGCAGCAACAACGCATTTCACCCATCAAGATGCGCGAGCAAGGCGGGCTTTTACAAACGAGCGAATGCAGGCGACGAGAAAACTAAGGCAGATGGCAACAAAAAGGACTTGTAGCCAAACCGCAACGTTACTTGGCTCGACGGGCTGGCCGGTGAATAGAGCGGGGAGCTTTTTAAAAATGCGAAAAAATACGCTGCCGAATCCGAGAAGACTCAGCAGGGCGGCGACGTGCATCACGTGTTTACGCAGAGAGTCTTTGGCTGTAGCGATAAGGCCGAGTAAGGCAAAAACAATGCCGAAAAAGGCAGGGATGAGAGCCGTTACGGACTGTGCGTCGGTTCCAAAATAACCGCCGAGTCCGAGGAGGATGAGCAGGCTTCCGGTGAGAATAGTAAGCT
>JBKEAD010000035.1:0-12207 GCA_047971915.1 Chthoniobacterales bacterium | reverse complement strand
TCGGCGGATGGGATTTTGCATCGCAACAAGCGGACGCGGGAGTATCTGGAGTTTGAGGAGAGTGAACGCCCGTTTGGCGTGCAGCTTTTTGGGGGTGACCCGGAGCGGCTGGCTGAGGGGGCGCGTTGCGTGGCCGAGTGGGTGCGGCCGGATTTTATCGATTTAAATTTTGGGTGTCCTGTGAATAAAGTGGTTTGTAAGCATGGCGGATCGGCTTTGTTGAAGGATTGCCCGTTGTTGGAGAGAGTGGCACGGGCGGTTGTGGCGGCTGTGGCTCCGGTGCCCGTAACGGCGAAGATTCGGATTGGTTGGGATGCCCAATCGGTGAATGCGGTCGAGACGTCGCAGCTTCTCGAAGACTGTGGGGTGACGCGGATTGCTGTTCATGGACGCACGAAATCGCAAGGGTATTCGGGGGAGGCGGACTGGGGTGTGATTGCTCGTGTTGTTTCGGCAGTGAGCATCCCGGTGATTGGAAATGGAGATATTTCGAGTGTGGAGATTGCGGCGCGGCGTTTGCAGGAGACGGGTGTGTCGGGGCTGATGCTCGGGAGGGCGGCTATGAGTAGCCCGTGGATTTTTCGTCAGATTCGCTCGTATTTGGAGACGGGGGAGATAGTTCCAGAGCCGTCGCTGGAGGAACGTTGGGAGTTGATTTTAGACCATGCGCGGCAGGAAGTGGCGTGGCGGGGAGATGAGAATTTTGCTCTTCGTGCCATGCGCTCGCGGCTGATGGCGTATTCGCGGGGCATGGTGGGCGGAAAACATTTGCGCGAAAAATTTAGTGGGCTTACTTCGATTGTGGAGTTGGAAGATATTGCGGAAAAGCACCTGCACGGCGAATCGTAAAATAAAAGCAGCATGTCGGCATCGACTTTGCATTGCTTTTTAGATAGGCTTCGTTACTGAATTTCGCTTATGTCAGATAAATTGCCTCTTTGTGTTGATTTGGACGAGACGCTTTGTCCGGTAGATACCCTTTGGCAACACTTGGGGCAGCTTTTTTTAAAGCACCCTCTGCGTGCTGCACAGGCGTGTCTTATGTATCTCATGCATCGGAGCCGCAGTCGTTTCAAAGCTTCGCTGGTGGATATTTCGGCTCTTGATCCGACGGGGATTCCCGTGAGGCCGGAGCTTGTGAATTTTATAAAAAACGCTCGCTCTTCCGGTCGGCTTACTTGTTTGGTAACGGCGGCTAATGAAGATGTGGCTAGAGTGATGGCCGCGGCGCATCCACACTTTGATAAAGTCTGGGCGAGTGGCAAAAATCTAAATTTAAAGTCGGCGAATAAGGCGCAGTTTCTCTGTGAAACATTTGGTGAATATGCCTATGAATATGTCGGCGACTGTTCGGCAGATATTGCCGTTTGGAAGCGTGCCGGGTCGTCTGTAATCGTGGCACCCGGCGGCAAGGTCGATGCGCGTTTGTTGGTAGCTGTTCCAAATTTAAAACGCTTACAAGTCGCGCCTCGTATTCCATTTTTGGCCTTGCGCTTGATTTTGCAACGAGCGATGAATCGATGAGAAAAATTGAACGTGCTTTAATCTGGAAAAAATATTCCTTGTGAATCCTTCTTTCCAAGCGTGTGCATTTTAAATAGCTCTATCGGAGTAAATGACTTCTGTTTTATCTGAACCTATTCGTGTAAGGGCAAAATTTTTCTTTGAGGGAGATAAAAAATTTTTTCTTAAAGGCGTGACCTATGGGCCTTTTGCGCCGGATGAGAAGGGGGAATATTTTGGGAAACCGGAGCGTGCGAAAAAGGATATGGCGATGATCCGCGAATCCGGAATCAATGTCGTCCGTATTTACTATGTGCCGCCGGATTGGTTTTTGGATACCTGTGCCGAAGCGGGTTTGCGGGTGATGGTCTCTGTTCCCTGGCCTCAGAATATTGCGTTTTTGCAGGATCGAAAGGTGCGCCGCGAGGTCATAAATAATTTCCGGCAGGCCGTTAGAAAGCACAAGGGCCACCCGGCGATTTTTGGATATTTTGCAGGCAATGAAATTGATACGACAATGGTGCGCTGGCTCGGAGCGCGACGGGTGATCGAATTTATCGAGCTACTTATCAACGTGGGTAAATCCGAAAATCCGGATGCTTTATTTTCCTACGCAAGCTTTCCGCCGACGGAGTATCTTTTGCCTCAGAATATTGATTTTCTGGCACTGAATGTTTACCTGCATCGGCAGGATGACTTTGAGCGTTACTTGGCACGCTTACAAAATTTGGCGGAGGATAAGCCGCTCGTGCTGGGTGAATTTGGGATGGATACGATCCGGCATCCGCAAGAGGAGCAGGCGGAATTTTTGCGTTGGCAGATTCAGAGTGGTGTGTTGGCAGGATTGGCGGGGATGATTGTTTACTCATGGACGGATGAGTGGTATCGCGGTGGGCAAGAGATTCTGGATTGGGCTTTTGGCATGACGACACGAGAGCGGGAACCGAAAAAATCTTTTGGAGTCGTGTCCGATATTTTTGCGGGAGAGAAGCACATTACGATGCGTGTGCCCTTGGAGGAATATCCGAAGGTCTCGGTTATTGTCTGTTCTTATAATGGCGCAAAGACGCTGGGGGATTGTCTGGATTCACTGAAAAAACTGCGCTATCCGAACTATGAGGTGGTGTTGGTGGATGATGGATCGAAGGACAATACGCCGGAGATTGCAGCGCGGCACCCGTGGATAAATTACATCAAACAAGAAAATAAAGGACTGAGCGTAGCGCGAAATGTCGGTGCCTATGCCTCGACCGGAGAGATCGTCGCCTATACGGACTCGGACTGCATGGCCGACCCCGACTGGTTGTATTACTTGGTGCATACGCTTTTGAGTGGCGATTATGCGGGGGTGGGGGGACCGAATATCTCTCCGCCGGCGGAGGATTGGATTCAGGCTTGTGTCGCGGCCGCACCGGGTGGGCCGAGCCATGTGCTGCTTACAGATGTGGTGGCTGAGCATATACCGGGTTGCAATATGGCCTTTCATCGTTGGGCCTTTGATTTGGTTGGTGGTTTTGATGCGGAGTATCGAAAGGCGGGCGATGATGTGGATTTTTGTTGGCGGCTTCAGCAGGAGGGGGGCGTGATCGCCTTTAGCCCGGCGGCAATCGTCTGGCACTATCGGCGCTTTACTTTGCAGGCTTTTCGTAAACAGCAGGAGGGGTATGGCGAGGCGGAGTCGATGTTGCGTTTCAAACATCTCGTCTTTTTCGGCCCGACCGGAACGGCCAAGTGGCGAGGTCAAATCTATGGTGCCCCGCGCTTTACCTGGCTTGTCAACCGCCCGGTGATTTATCACGGGATTTTTGGGAATGGACTATTCCAGTCGATTTATCCGACGCCACAATCGGATGTTGCAGCTTATTTGAGCAGTGTCGAGTGGGTGGTATTGACGATGTTTATTTTTGTGATTTCGATTCCGTTGCCGGCACTTCGGATTGTGCCGTTTTTGATGTTTGCCGGCACCTTCACCGTGGCACTTTCGTATATGATTCATGCGAAGCTGGAGCCACGTTTTGATACGATTCGAGCGCGTTTATTAGTTACGGCATTGGCTTTTACCCAACCTTTGGTGCGTGGCTGGACTCGCTATTTTACTTGGCTGAAATACAAACGCACTCCGAGAGATGTTTTTGCTAAGGTGGAGGCGGACCTTGCTGAGTTTGAATTGCCCAAGAGACGTGGTGCAGCATCGGAGCTTCTTTTTTGGGGAGACTACTCCATCAATCGTGATAATTTGATTCATGAAGTCGTTAGCCTCCTCGATAAAGAGGGCTGGAGTTACTCGATTGACACGGGATGGCAAGATTGGGATGTGCAGGTTTACGGAAATTTTTGGTGGGGCGTGCGGATGTTGAGTGTCACCGAAATTCATCGAGATGGTTGTCTGACGCGGGTAAGGGTGAAGAATAAGCTCGTTGCGACAACGGTGTTGTTGAATGCGATTTTGCTTGGCGTTCTGGCTTATCAGGCCTGGTTGAATCCGCAGTCGATGTCCTTTATGATTCTTGTCGGTTTGTATGCGCTTTTTGTTGCTTATCTTGCCGTGCGTGCGCGTCGCTTGAAGCGGCGTTTTACGCAGTTGGTTGATGCGGCTGCGATGAAGTGCGGCTTTAAAGCGATTTTGAAAAAAGCCGTTCCAAAACAGCAAGAAGGCTGATGACAGCGATCGTTTCTGAGACGCTTGCGGACTACGATTATGAGTTGCCGAGTGATTTGATTGCGGCCCGTCCACTTCCTCGGCGCGATGATTCGCGTATGATGTGCGTGGATCGAAAAAGCGGGAAAATCGAGCATTTAAAAATTGCCGACTTGCCGGATTTGATCGAGCCGGGTGATTTGGCGGTCTTGAATAATTCGCGTGTTTTTCGAGCGCGAACGTTTTCTAATGATGGCAGAAATGAGGTTTTTTTTATCGAGCCGCGTGGTGATGGGACTTGGCTTGCGATGGTGCGTCCGGGCCGTCGAATGCGGGTAGGGGACTCTTGCCAGATTGCTGATGTGCAAGTTTCGGTTCGGGAAATTTTATCGACGGGTGAACGTATCGTCGAGTTGTCTGGGCCTCTAGATTTTGAAAAAGTTGGCGAGCTGCCGTTGCCGCCGTATATGCAGCGATCGGCGGATGCGGAAGACGACGAGCGTTACCAATGTGTTTTTGCTTCGGAGGAGGGGAGTGTGGCAGCACCGACGGCCGGGTTGCACTTTACAAAAGAAATGCTTTTGCGGATACCGCATTGCGAAGTCACCTTGCACGTCGGGCCGGGGACATTTCGTCCCGTGAAGACAGAGCGTTTAGAAGATCACGTGATGCACGAGGAGCGCTATATATTGACGGACGACGCAGCGAATAAAATCAATGCGGCCAAGCGCATCCTTGCCGTGGGAACGACTTCTGTGCGTGTGTTGGAGAGTCAGCCGCAGGGGCCATTGTTGCCGAACTTCGGGAGCACGCGAATTTTTATCCGTCCGCCTTATGCTTTTCAGCGCGTTGATCGACTTTTGACAAATTTTCATCTTCCTGCTTCGACCCTGCTCATGCTGGTGAGTGCCTTTGCCGGACGCGAGCTGATTCTCGAATCTTATAAAAAAGCGATTGAAGAACGCTACCGCTTCTTTAGTTATGGTGACTGCATGTTGATTGTATGAGTGATTCTGCTTTTCAAAATTCCAAAAGTTTGCCGAAAGTTTCGGTGATCCTTCCGCTTCATAATGAAGAGGGCAACGTGCATTCGGTCATTAATGAAATTCGCGCTAATCAACCGGAAGCAGAGATCGTAGCGGTGGATGATGCCAGCACGGATGCTACGCTCGAACGTTTGCGCGAGCTAGAAAATATAAACATCGTCTGCCTGCAAAAAAATCTTGGCCAAAGCGCGGCACTTTACGCCGGAATGCATGCGGCGAATGGAAAAATCTGTGTCTTGATGGATGGTGACGGGCAGATTGACCCTGCGGATATTTCTCGGTTTTTGGAGGAATTAAAATCCTGCGATGTCGTCTGCGGCTATCGCGAAAAGCGTCAGGATGAAAAAGCGAAACTCATCGGCTCCAAGATAGCCAATGCCGTTCGAAGCACAATTTTAGATGACGGGATCCGCGATACAGGATGTAGTTTGAAGGCATTTCCTCGCGAATATGTTCGCTATCTCGTTCCTTTTAACGGCCTTCACCGCTTCCTTCCCGCATTGTTTAAAAGCGCGGGCCTGAGCATTCGCGAAGTTCCGATTCACCATCGTGAACGCCTCACGGGTGAGTCCAAATATTCCGTCTCCAGCAGTCTCGCACGCGGTCTGCGCGGTCTTCGGGACACTTTTGGAGTTCGCTGGCTCATAGCCCGTCATCTACGCTGGAAAATCGATCCGCATAGTGACAAGTCGAATTTTTAACAGCATAGCTATTTGCCGAAGTATTTCATCCGAAAAGGGTTCGCTCTGTTTTGGTATTAGGTTGCTTGCATTGGCTTAACCTGCTAAGCAGTTCGACCGTATGCAAGATACTCTTGATTTACAGGCGGACAAAAAGGCTTTTCAGATAAATCTAGATAACCGTGTTTACGGCACCTTTGCTGAGATCGGTGCCGGACAGGAGGTGGCACGACGTTTTTTTCACGTCGGTGGTGCTTCTGGGACGATCGCAAAAACGATTTCGGCCTATGACATGACGTTTAGTGATTCCATTTATGGTGCTTGCGGACGCTATGTCAGTCGCGAGCGTCTCAAAACGATGTTCGATCATGAATACGAACTTTTATTGGAGCGGCTGGACCAAAGCATCGGGCAGGAAAAGACTTTTTTTACTTTCGCAAATACGGTCCAAGCCCGTAGCTTTCGCCGTCATGATGAGTCTCATGGTTGGTTGGGGATTCGTTTTCAATCCGCGCCACGCTCGCCGGTTAGTGAGATCATTATTCACGTTCGGATGCTTGATAACAAAAACGTGCTGCAACAAGAGGCTCTTGGAATTATCGGTGTAAACTTGATTCACGGTGCTTTTTATTTACGTCATCGTCCGGAGTCATTGATTGGTGCGCTTTTAGATGATTTGGGCCCAGAGCGGATCGAAGTGGACATGATTCGTTTTTCCGGTCCGGAATTTGCGGCGATTGATAATCGTCTAATGAGCCTGCAACTCGTCATGCAGGGGCTTACGAAAGCCGCACTTTTCGGTGCGGATGGAGAAGTGATTCAACCCGCAGAGGCTTTTTATAAAAAACCGCTTCTGGTGGAGCGTGGTAGTTTCCGCCCGGTCACTCAAGTGACCAATGATATGCTGGATTGTGCACGTAATATGTTTCTCAAAGAAAATGGTGTGGAGGGGGAAGACCCGGTCGTGCTTATGGAGATTACGATGCAGAATTTATTACAGGGAGGACGGCTTGACTTGCACGATTTTTTGGACCGAATCGATGTTTTAGCCGCTTTGGATCGGACTGTGCTCATTTCTAATTACGGTGAATATTATCGCTTGGTAAATTATTTAACTCGTTATACGAGCAGCCCGATTGGTTTGCCGCTGGGGATTCCAAGCATGCATGAAATTTTCGATGAGAAATACTATAATAATCTCGAGGGCGGGATCCTCGAAGGCTTGGGGCGGCTTTTTAAAAAAGGTGTGAAGCTCTATGTTTATCCGAAGTTGGAAAAAGGCGATGTGCTAGTGACGCCGGAAAATTTTGAAGTAGCACCTTCTCTGAAGCACCTCTACGCCCATTTGTTGGAAAATCGTTTCATTGAAGCGATAGAGGGCTACAATGACGAATACCTGAGCATTTTCTCATCAAATATTTTAGAAAGCATCCGTGCGGGAAGTTCTGATTGGGAGGCGATGGTGCCACCAAAAGTTGTCACGCTCGTCAAGGAACGCGGTCTTTTTGGTTATCACTAGCTTTTTGAATCCAAGGGGAATAAAGAATCCAAGCGTTTATACTTTTGAAAGAGGATAAAAAATATACGGAAATAGATTACGACTCTAAGTATCCTCTGGAAAAGCCGCCCTTCCGCTTCACTTTTCGGATGTTGGTGATGCTTTCCATTGTCTTGGCTTTTATGATTTTGCCCATTGCGATCATTTTTTGGGCGGCCGATATGGAACTCAAAAGAAACAAAGAGTCACAAGATACTCAGAAGGAACAAGTCGCTGATCAAAGAGCACTCGCGCCCTTAAAAGCCGTTTTAGAATCTAGGGTTGATGCTCATTTTGCAGACGAAAAACTTAGCTCGGTCACCCCAATTAGCTCTTATCTCCAAGAAATCTCTTTCACGGCCGATTCTGAAAATGCCGCCGAAATATGGAGAAATAAGCTTGAAGAGATAACTCAAAAATTAGGAATTCAGCTTCTTGATGTGGAAGGCGGAGATGAGGGAGCGGCAAAAATAAGCGAAGAAAAAATTTTAGTAAAAAGATACTTAGCTTCAATCAACCCATCGAATTTTAAAACGTTGCAAAATGCTTTGGAGAAAAACGGAAGCCCTGCGAAGATAGAGGTTGAAAAAAGCAACGCAGGAGAAGAAGAGCCGATTTTAACAGAAATTACGCTCTACATTCAGAAAAAGTAAAAGCAATGAAGCACAGACAATCTTGTCTGTGTTTTAATAGTCCGCAATTTCGTCGACTATTGCATTGAATGCAGAAACGGGATCTTCGGCTTCAAGAATCGGGCGACCTATGACGAGCCAATCCGCCCCGGCTTGGATTGCCTCTGCGGGTGAGAGCACGCGTTTTTGGTCATCGAGAGCTACGTTTTTTGGACGAATCCCCGGGATTACTAAACGAAAATCGTTTGCGAATTTTTTTCGTAGCGAAGCGACTTCCAGTGGGCTGGCGACAAGGCCGCCGATCCCGGCAGCTTTGGCGATTGCGGCGAGATGAAGAACTTGATTTGCCGGTGCTTGTTGAATGCCGATAGCCGCGAGCTGGCTTGTGTCCATGCTGGTTAATACGGTAACACCGAGGATTTTGGTGGATGAACCAGCAGCGGCGGCAGCCGCTTCGCGCAGCATGTTTGGTCCGCCAAGTGTGTGAATAGTCGTCATTTCGACTCCAAGATTACAAATGGAGGCGACCGCCTTGGCGACGGTTACCGGAATGTCGTGGAGTTTTAAATCGAGAAAAATTTTGTGTCCGCGCTCATGGATTTCCTTGATGATCGTCGGTCCCTCGGCGATGAAAAGTTGCAGGCCGACCTTTATCCACGGAGCACTAGAGCCAAGACGATCAAGTGCCTTTTTGGCGGCTTTGCGGTCAGGGACATCCAGTGCGATAATGATTTTCTCGCGGTCGAGATGTTTTTCAGTCATATCCATAGGGCATGATCGCACTGGAAGCGCACGCTAAAGTCAATCTGTCCCTTCGGGTCGGAGTAAAACGGGAGGATGGGTATCACGATATCGACACAGTGATGACACGCCTGCAACTTGCCGATAAAATCGAATTGGAGCTCTGTTTAAGCGGGATTTCGCTGGCATGTAGCGATGCTTCGCTCCCGTGTGGCGAAAAAAATCTGGCTTGGCGAGCGGCGAAACTTTTTTTTGAAAAGGCAAAAATTTCTAGCGGAATCCATATAAAAATTGAAAAAAAAATTCCGGTAGAGGGTGGGCTGGCTGGTGGCAGTAGCGATGCTGCAAGTGTCTTGCTCGGCATGAATCGGCTCTATGAGGAAAAATTTTCGAGTCAGGAGCTTATGAAAATGGCGAGCCAACTCGGTTCGGACATTCCTTTTTTTATTCAAAATCATACCGCACGGTGTCGAGGGCGGGGGGAGCTGGTGGAGAGTTTGCCCAACTTGCAGCCGCAAGCCGAAGTGTTATTAATTTTTCCTCCTTTTGGTGTTTCGACACCTTGGGCTTTTTCGGCTTGGGATGCACGGGATTGGCAGGGGGAAGGCCGTGTGCCGTCTGCTCAGAGCTTTGGTGGAATCCTTTTAGAAAATGATCTGGAAGCTCCGGTCTTTGATAAATACGTCGTCCTAGCTACGCTAAAAGATTACTTGCTTAGGCTGCCCGGCGTGGAGGCTGCGCTAATGTCCGGCTCGGGCTCGACGGTGTTTGCGATTCTTCGCGAGAGTGCGGATGCGGAAGATTTGAAGCAAAAACTACAAGCCGAGTTTGGTGAGACTTTTCTTACCGAGCTGACGGCTTTTTTGGCTTAGGATTATGACGAGCTGTTGTTTTGCTGTTGAAGATCTTTTTTAGCCCGCTCGATGGCTTTCCGGTCTTCGCGTGCTTTTTTCTCGGCTTCTTTTGCTTTACGACGTTCGTCCTTGAGTTGTTCTTTCGTTTTTTCCGGCTCGTTTTTTAGGTCAGGAATGGGAACGGGACGGTCCGAAACAGAGGGTTCTTTTTTCTTTGCTGCCGCGATTTCTTTGGGATCGTAGATTAGTCCGCCTACGACGGCAACGGCTCCAGAGGCATTTTTTACTAGGCTCGGACGGCTGGTGGTTTCCATGTAGGCGGCACGTTCATAGATTTCGCCATTCAGTCCGATATAGGAGTAAATAAAGGCTTTGGGCGCACGTTGGTGGAGAACATGAACTTGATTTTGGAGATCAAATTCTACGGATGGTTTTCCAAAGTCGAGTAGGCCACCGAGTTTGTAGGTGCAATAAACCGTGCTGTTTTTTTCGTCTTCGATTCGGAGGTAAAGCGAGGTGGTGGATTTGAATAAATGGGAGAGTAAGGTGACGATGCGGGTGGTGCCGTCCAGTGGGTTTCCTACGCGCTGGGACCAGAGCACGCGCCCTTCGGTGATTTCCAAAACCTCGGGTTTGGAGTTGTAGTAATCGTTTGCGGAGCGGTTAAAAACGGTGGCCTGCACGCGGTAGCCGCCCACACCCGATAAGGGGTAGATGGGTGTGAGGTTGACTCTGCGGCTGATGCTTTCGCCTGCGGGAAGCGTCATGGGGGGGAAGCTATAGTGGCGGTTACGTGGTAAAATCGGGCTGCCCTCAGCGGTTTTGATCGTGAATCCAAACCACGGAATATTCGCGGAATCGGAAAGTTCGAGGTCGCGTCCGGAGAGATTGGTGATTTGGACTTTTGCTAAAATGGGTTCGTATTTGATGTAGAGCGTCCGCGGAATGTCCATGCGGACCTGAAGTTGTGCCGATGCAAGTGGCACGAATGCTGTGAGCAAAAGAAAAAGACAGAGTAAGCGAATCCGCATGATGTGATTTTTTAAAAAAAAACGAGTTTCCGATTAGTTATCTTCGGGTGGCGTGTCGCGTGCGAGGCGGAAGCCGAGAACCCAATCATTTTGCTCGGCCATGCGGAGGGTGAGGCGTCGGCGCAGGTCGCTGTCGGGGTTTTTCCAGTTGCCGCCGCGAATGACGGGGACTTTGGTGCCGAAGGTTTCGCTTTCATCCCAGGAGTTGGTCCATTCCGAGACATTGCCGGCCATGTCTTTGACTCCGTAGTAGCTGCTGTCGTCCGGTGTGGCATCGACGGGGGACCATTTTTTCCAATCATCGAGGTCGCCGCCGAGTTTTGGATCGGGGTTGAAGTCGGCACCGGTATTGGCTTTTTTAGGATCGGCTTCGGCTCCCCAAGGATAGTTGTTTCCATTGGGGCCGCGGGCGGCTTTTTCCCACTCCTGCTCGGTGGGGAGACGGGCACCTTTCCATTTTGCGTAGGCGTAGGCATCGTAAAAATCGAGGTTAAAGACGGGTGAGTTGAGGTTTAGATCGCCGCCTTTGTAGCGTCCCCATTTGCGTGCGCGATTGTAAAATCCGGGGTTGGGTGGTGTGAGATTTTCCATATCGGCCCAGTCGAGCGGGAGGTAGTCTTTGCCGGGAGGGGCGTCGGGGTGGGCGAGTTTGGCGGCTTCTTCGGGGTTTTCTTTTACCCAGTCGAGAAATTGTTTGTATTGGCCGACGGTGACGGGGTATTCCGCAATCCAGTAATCCGGGAGATTTATTTTTTGACCGTCTTGGTAGATAAATTCACCGGCGGGGATTTTGATAAAAGTATTGAAGTCGGTGAAAGAGGTGCCACGGAACTTAATAAAATAGAGGGCAACGCTGAGGGCGAGGGCAAGGAGAGTTAGGGATACCCCCATGTTGATGAGCATGGAGCGTTTTTGTTTTTGTTTTGCATATTCGACGGCTTTGACGGCGGCGCGGCTTCGGGCGTCGAGTTTGTAGGCGTCGGCAGGTGCGACTTTTGGCTCTGCGGCGGCAATGGCTTTTTGCAGAGTTTCCCAAGTTTTTATTTCGCTGTCTGGAGATTGGATTTTTGTTAGCAGGGGACGCAGGGCGGGGATGCTGCCATCGCTTTCCGGTGCCAGTGCGTTTTCGATGATGCTGCCGAGTTTTGCGATGACTTCGCTTGTAGATGGCTCTTCTCTTGCTTCGTTTGCTGCGATATTGTCGATACGGTTGCGATTTTTAGCTCCCACTAAATTGCTGTTTGGGGTGATGGGGTCTTGAGCTATTTTGTGGGATTGGAAATAGGCTAGTGCGCTGGCGGCTGTTTTTAGCGCGTTTAGAGCGGTGCGTTCGTCGATTTTTTCACCTTGTTTTTCTAGTTGTCCGAGCGTGTTGGAGGGGACGTATTCACAGGAGTAGAAATACGTGTTTTGGGCTTGGCCGGCTTCGTAAACGGCTAGGATGGAGGGGTGGTTGACATTGGCGCGTGTGCTTGCGTTGCCTAGGAAGGTGTCGATGTTGGCTTGTTCCAGAGCTTTTTGTTTGTCTAGGACATAGAGGCGGAC
>JBKEAD010000178.1:0-1534 GCA_047971915.1 Chthoniobacterales bacterium | reverse complement strand
GCTGACCAAGCTGACATTCGTGATCGAAGAGGTCACAAGGTTAAATACGGTCTGGCGTTCTCCCGCTTTAAGTTGGGACGGCCGTCCCAACTCAAAGCCCTTATGGTTCATTTAAAAAAATAGAAATCTATCTCTTCAAACGCCAGACGACATTGGCAGCTTTTGAAGAAGTAAGGTTAAAAATAGTTGTGTAATCGAAAACGATAAAGAAACCGCGGAAAAGCTATGGACATGGGTGCGCCCCGGACTACTCAACCCCGTCACCATCCCTTTAGAAGCCGGAAATCACCGTATTCGACTCTTCAACCTCAATCTCGAGATTCGCTACGATGTGCTTCTTTTGACAAACGAGGCAAAGATGATTCCGTAGGGATGCCAGAAATCTGTGCAGTAGGTGATGTGTTCGGCGTGAGGAAGTTGCGTAGCCAAACGCTAGGCCGTTTCGGTTCCACGATCGCCCAACGCCCATCCGCAGATTTTCTTGGAAGCACAATCAACAGCCCACCAGAGCCAGCAGGAGTTTTTTTTGAACCTACGTAAGTCCAGAGTTCATCTGCTTCCACCCATTCAATCTCTTCCGATGGAAGCGATGTCAGAGCCTTGCCTTCCACTTCTTGTAAAACCCAGTTCATTACGGAGTTATGGCTGACACCGACTAGCCTCTCAGTGGCTCTGAGCCCTACCCCTTCAAGGTAATGTGCTAAAGCCGCTTCTCTTTTTTCCATAGGCACCCGTCGTCCGTCGTTTTCTCCGCATGTTTTTTTACAATTTCGGCATAGCCAGCGCTGTTTTCCGTGTCGGCTGCAGCCGTTTTTAACGAGATCTTTTGATTGGCAATGAGGACATTCCATACCTCTCATTAATCTCGCTTTTATGAAATGTCAATACCTATTTAGCAATCCTAAAATTTATATCGTGATTAAGTGAGTGGGATGACAATTTTGAAATTTATTTATCATAAACGATTGCTACACTCTTCTTTTATCGATTTTATTATTTCTTATGAGCACAGATGGAATGACACACGCACCGAAGGGCAAACCGCGTCCGGTTTGCAGAGATGGCGAATTTATTTTTGCCGCAACGCATCTAGATCATGGCCACATTGGCGGGATGATAAATGGGCTAACGGAGGCGGGTGGAAAACTGAAATGGATTTACGATACAGACCCTGAGAGGGCAAAACCTTACCTCGAAGCGAATCCGGGAAGTAAATTTGTAGATTCGTTTGATCGCGTTTTGGAAGATTCGGAGGTACAGCTTGTTGCCTCCGCTGCGGTTCCGGTAGATCGTGGACCGATTGGCTGTCAAGCGATGCGGGCGGGGAAGGATTATTTTACCGACAAGTCACCATTTACTACGCTGGAGCAGTTGGAGGAGGCAAAAAAAGTGCAGGTGGAAACAGGGATGCGTTATTTTGTCTATTTTAGTGAGCGTTTGCATTCAGAAGCGGGGATGTATGCGAGTCAGCTTGTTCAGGATGGCGTGATTGGTCGTGTGATTCAGGTTTTAGGCTTAGGCCCCCATCGTCTCA
>JBKEAD010000165.1:0-9151 GCA_047971915.1 Chthoniobacterales bacterium | reverse complement strand
GCGAGCAATTCCTCCGCGAAGACTTCGCCTACCTGCAAGGGCTTCTTTGATGCTATAAGCCTCTGTGTGAAGGTTTTCCGACAAAAACGGAATAATTTTAGTAAAAAATCTGTGTTTTTCTTTGTTTAGATTTGTTATTTTTTGTTTTCAGGTTTAGTTTCCTTCTTGGATTCACTAAATTCTATTATGAAAAATACCGAGCAAAAGACCGCGCGTGCTGCAGTTTTGGTGCAGCCCAAAGAAATCGAAGTCAGAGAATTTCCGATTCCAACTCTCCGCACAGGCGAGATTTTAGTAAAAGTTGAGGGGTGCGGAATTTGCGGAACGGATGTGCACGAATACAAGCGCGACCCCTTTGGCTTGGTGCCGGTCGTGCTAGGGCACGAGGGCACGGGCACGATCCTAGCGACAGGCGGCGACGTGAAAGATTTTACGGGACGTTTGCTCGAGCCGGGAGATCAAATCGTGACCTCCATTCTCGTGCCGGACGACTGCGCCTTTACCCATGATTTTCCCGCAAAATCGAACCTGAGCGATAATCTCGGCGTGTATGGTCTCCTGCCGGATTCGGAGGAGTATCATCTCAACGGATTTTTCGCCACGCATATCATCATTCGTCCGGGATCCACCGTCTTTACCGTAAACGGCATGTCGCTGAAAGAACGCTTGCTCATCGAGCCCGTCGCCGTAACCGCCCACGCTCTTGAGCGTGCAAAGACGACCGGATTATTAAATTTTGCAAGCTCGGTAATCGTGCAGGGATGCGGTCCGATCGGACTCCTCATGATCGCCACGCTCTACGCCAATGGAAACAGCAACATTATCGCCATCGATAGCGTGCCTCAACGCCTAGAAATGGCAAAAAAAATGGGAGCCGCCGAGACCATCCAAGTCGATCCCAAAAATCCTAATGAGGTAATGGAAAAAGTATGCTCGCTCACACGAAATCGCGGTGTGGACTTTGCCTTTCAATGCACGGGCGTTCCCGCCGCAGCCGCCGCCATCTGGAAATTTATTCGGCGCGGTGGTGGACTCTGTGAGGTCGGTTTTTTCATGGACAACGGAACCTGCACGATCAACCCGCACGAAGACCTTTGCAAAAAAGAAGTCACCGCCGTCGGCTCGTGGGTCTATACCGCCGAGGAATATCCCGTCGCCATCGCGATGATTCGCCACCTCACGCGCATCGGCATCCCGCTCGAATCCCTCGTCACGCACACCTTCCCACTGGATCGCATGAGCGAAGCTATGGAGACAAATATCGCCATGCAGGGCATCAAACTTGCAATCATTCCAAACTAAAAAAACATGACCAGAGACATTACACATCCAGCAGATTACCTCGTTGACGCGATGGCGCGTATCTACCGCTACCGCATGACGACCACCTCCGGCGGCAACCTCTCCATTCGCGACACGGATGACTCCATCTGGATCACGCCGGCCCGTGTGGACAAAGGAACCCTACGGCGCGAAGACATCGTCCACGTGCTGCCCGAAGGCTCCAGTGAGGGACGCCACAAAGCATCTTCCGAGTTTCCTTTTCACCAAAAAATCTACCAGCAACGCCCCGACATCGGTGCCATCATCCACGCTCACCCCGTGGCCTTGGTCGCCTTCAGCATCTGTGGGCGCACGCCAGACACACGACTCTTTGCCAAAGCACACGCGATGTGCGGAGAGGTCGGCTTCGCCCCCTACGCACTCCCTGGCAGTGTCGCTCTTGGCGAGCGGATTGCGGAGGTTTTTGCCAAAGGACACAACTGCGTGATGCTCGAAAACCACGGTGTCGTCGTCGCAGGACGAAATTTTAACGAAGCCTTCCGACGTTTCGAGCTACTCGAGTTCGTCGCCAAGACCATCATCAAAGCCAGTCTTTTAGGCGAGGTAAATTATCTCAACGAAAAACAACTTGCAGCAGCCGAGACACCCGCCGTGCCCTTACCCACATTTATTCCCGAGGATCCGACAAGCCGCGAATGCAAACTCCGCACCGAACTCTGCGAGTTCATTCGACGCGGGTATCAGCAACGCCTCCTCATCAGCACGGCGGGAAGTTTTTCCGCAAGACTCGACGAGGATTCCTTCCTCATCATGGGAGAACTAGCCGACCGCGCCACCATCACGCCAGATCAATTCGTGCTCATAAAAAATGGGGAAGCCCAAGAGGGACGCCCTCCAAGCCGCGCCCATCGCCTCCACGCGCCGATCTATGCGCAGCACCCGGAGATCAACGCCATCGTGAATGCCACCCCCGTAAACGCCACGGCATTTTCCGTATCCCCGAGCAAGCTCGACTCGCGCACGATTCCTGAGAGCTATATTTTCCTACGAGACATCGCACAACTTCCCGTCGAGTCCCTCTACGTCGAACCGGAGAGCATTGCAAAAGCAGTCTCCAAAGAAGCTCCCATCGCATTGATCGAAAATGACTGCGTAGTCGTCGTTGGAGAAACCATTCTTGACGCCTTCGACCGCCTCGAAGTGCTGGAATCCACAGCTGAAGCGGTAATTAATAGTCATTCACTCGGCGACGTCCACCCTATGTCCGACACCGTGATCGAAGAACTAAAAGAAGCCTTTCTCAGCTAACCTTCGTCGCAAGGGCAATTGCCATTTTCAGGTTACCGACTCAATAGAAATTGCAGAATTTCTAGCAAAAATCTAGATTCTAGCATTTTATAGAGACATGAAAACGCTTCTCGCCCCCATCGACTTTAGCAAATCTTCACCAAACGTCCTTCAAACCACCCGACAACTCGCCACAAAGCTAGGAGCCAAAGTTCACCTACTAAACGTCCGCGAGCCAACAGAGGGATATATTCCCATTGGAGCCTCTATGGATCTCGCTACGCCCCCCTCCATGGTCGTTGTAGATACCGACGATAAAGAAATTTTAGCCCAACTCGAAGACGCGGCCAAATCTCTCCGTGAAAATAAAATCGAGGTAACTTACGAAGTCATAACCGGCCTTGCCGTAGAAGAAATTCTCACCCAAGCAAAAGAAAAAAAAATAGATTACATCATATTAGGTTCCCACGGGCACGGTGCTATCTTCCATTTATTCAGCGGCAGCGTTGTCACCGGAGTTTTAAAACACGCTCCCTGCCCCGTCATTGTTACTCCCCATCATGTCGAAGCAAACTGACCCCCCTTCGATATCTCTGGACACTCCCTCGCTCCACGTCGCATCCGTCTTTATGGGAATGCCCGTAGGCGGTGCCGAAGACCTCGCCATCGCCTTTGCCGACACACTCCCAAACCCTGAAATTCAGACCCATTTCGTCTGCCTGCGCGAACTCGGCATTCTCGGTAAAGAAATAAAAAACGCTCAAAAACACCCCATCGAACAAATTCGAGTCGCTCCCGGCAAACGCTTCTCCCCCGTCGGCCTCTTCCGTCTCATCCGCTGGCTTCGAAAACACAAAATCGATATCGTCCACTCCCACACCTACCACGCTCACGCCTACGCCATCCGAGCCGCCCGTTGGCTCGGTATCCCAAGCATCCTACACCACCACAAAACAGCGGATGATTTAAAAAAAATGAAACCCCGTCGCCGCCGTGGACTCGGCAAACTCTTACATAAAAGTTCCGCCATTTTAACTCTCTCCAAACAAAGCGCACTCGATCTACAGACAGCCTACAAACTCCCCGACAAAAAATTTCATACCATCGAAAATCCGGTCAACCGCAAAGCCTTCGCCCCCCTCTCGCCTGAAAAAATCACCCAACAACGCAGCAAACTCGGTCTCGCCAAAGACCGCTTTCTCATCGGCACCGTCGCCTCGCTCAACGCTGTAAAAAACCACACCGCAACCCTCCAAGCCGCCACCAATCTCGAAACAAATTGTGACCTCATTATTCTCGGCGAAGGAAAAGAACGCAGCCATCTCGAAAAACTCGCATCCTCTCCCGAAATCCACACACCCATCTTCCTAATGGGCAACCAACGCCCCATCGCTCCCTGGATGCAATGCTTCGACCTCTTCGTTCTCCCCTCCCTTTGGGAAGGCCAATCCCTCGCCCTCCTCCAAGCCATCTCAACCGAAATCCCAATTCTCGCTAGCTGCATCGAAGGGAACACAACTCTCCTCGGACACGACCACCCCGGCCTCTTCGATCCAAATAACATCCCTGCCTACGCCCAACTTCTAAAACGCGCCACCGAAGAAACAACTTTCCGCAACCAACTCCTTGCTCACCAAAAAAAACTCACCCTTCCCACCCTCGAAGACGCCACTCAAAATCTCCTGCAAATCTACAAAAAACTCAGCATGGAAAAAGCGACATGAAAATCGCTATCTTCACGCCCACCTACTTACCAAAAATCGGCGGAGCCGAAATTTTTCACCACAACCTAGCCACACGCCTCAGCCAAAACGGACACAAAGTCACCGTCATTCTCCCCCGAAAATTCGCTCTCGCCCTCGCCCAAAGTGACTGGCAGCTCAACTACCAAACCGCAACCTTTCCAACCAACGTCTGGAGCTATTTCAAACGCTGGCCCTGGCTCGCCTACCGCCTTGCAAACCACCACCTCGACCGCCTCCAAAAACAACACCGATTCGACATCTGGCATGCTGTCATGATGTATCCCGCCGGACTCTCCCTCATCAATTGGGCAAGCACGCGACACATCCCCCACCTCGTCCGCTCTGCCGGAGACGACATCATCGCGGCTCTCGATGGCAGCATTGGCATGTTACTAAACAAAAAAATAAATCGACTCGTCGCCGCACAAATCCCTCGCGCCAGCACCCTCATCGCCCTATCCGAATCCATCGAAAATGAATTTTTAAAACTCGGCGTCCCGCAAAAAAATATTCTACAAATTCCAAATGCCGTCGATCTTGACCGCTTCGCTCCGGCTGATAAATCCCTGCGTAAAAAAATCCGAAAACGGCATCAACTCGCCGCCGAAACATTTCTCTTCCTCTCCGTCGGACGCAACCATTCCCAAAAAAACTATCCCACCCTCCTAGATGCTCTGGAAAAACTAGCCCAAACAAACAGCGACTTCCAGCACCTCATCATCGGACGCGATACCGACAAGCTGACTCCGGAAATCAAAAAACGTAAGCTCCAAAACCACATCCGAACGCACGAAATCCACGCCAGCCACGCCAACGACTTCCCCCCGCAAGAACTCGTCGATCTCTACCGCAGCGCGGACGCCTTCGTTATGCCCTCTATTTTAGAAGGCTTCAGCACCGCCCTTCTCGAAGCTGCTGCCGCCGGACTCCCCATCATCACCAGTGACGGCCCGGGCTGCAAAGACTTTGTCCGCAATGGCAAAGACGGAATTATTTCACCCGTCAACGACGCAGAAAAACTCGCAAAAAATCTAAAATCCCTTTTGGAAAACGAGGACTTACGCAAAGACTACCACAAACGAGCCCTCGCACGTGCACAAGAATTTTCCTGGCCGAAAATCGTCGAAACCTACGAAAACAGCTACCACCAAATAACTCAAAAATTTAGCTAGCTAAAGCTCGCGCAATTATCTCCACCGCTGCATCAATCTCCTCGCGAGTCACATTCAGCGGAGGCAAGAAACGTATCACATTTTCGCCTGCTGGGATCACTAGCAAACCGACATCCAAAAGCCGTTTACTAAAATAAATCGAAGGCGCAACTCCCCCTGCCAATTCCGAAAAATAATCCTTTTTCAAAACCAAGCCAACCATCAAACCAACCGCCCGCACTTCCTCCACGGCCGGATGCTCTATGGCACAAAGCGCATCGCGCAGATAAGCTCCAAGCTCCAGCGCATTCTTCAACAAATCCTCACTCCGAATAGTCTCCAAAACCGCCAGCGCAGCCGCACAAGAAATCGGATTCCCCCCATACGTCGTCCCATGCGAACCCGGCCCAAGCAGTGTCGGCAAACGCTCCGCTCCTCCCTCCCCAAGCAGACGATCACGCACCCAAAAAGCACCCAAGGGGATCCCGTTAGCGATTCCCTTTGCCCAGCTCACCCCATCGGGCACCACACTCGTGCCCACAAAACTTTTCCATGCACACCAGTCCCCCGTGCGCCCCAAGCCACATTGAATCTCATCAAAAAGAAGCAGCAAATCCCGCTCCTTACAAAGCTCAGACAAAGCCTGCAAAAACTCATAATGCGCAATATGCACCCCACCCTCGCCCTGAATCGGCTCCAGCAAGACCGCCACCGTTTTATCCGTCACTAGTTCACGCACCGACTCGATATCATTAAAAACCGCATGACGAAATCCCTCCGGCAAAGGCTCAAAACCCACCTTCACCTTGTCCTGACCCGTCGCCGCAATCCCCGCCAAAGTCCGCCCATGAAACGAATTTTTGAACGTAATAATCTCATACCGCCCCGACGCCGCACCATACCGCCGAGCCAACTTATAAAGCCCCTCATTCGCCTCCGCCCCGCTATTACAAAAAAAGATCCGACCATCCACCCCGACCACCTCATTCAACCGCGCAGCAAGCTCCGCCTGCGGACGCGTAAAATATAGATTCGACGTATGCACCAGCTGCCCCAACTGCTCCGACACCGCCCGAGTCACCGCAGGGTGCGCGTGCCCCAGCGAACAAACCGCTATCCCCGCGCCAAAATCTAAATACTCCCGCCCCGTCTCATCCCACACACGGCACCCCTCGCCTCGCACAATTTCGAGGTCAAAACGTCCATAGGTATTTAAAATATTCTCAGCGCAAAGCTCCTGCGTCGAACGCTTCGATAGATCACCAAATTTTGAATCGATTTGCATCATAAAATTAGCCCTCCAGCATGTTACGAAATTCCGCTTCGTCGAGAATTTTAACACCCAATTTTTCGGCCTTCGCTAATTTACTCCCCGCCTCCGCACCCGCCAAAAGATAAGTCGTTTTTTTAGAAACACTACTCGTCACCATTCCCCCCGCAGCACGAATCCACTCTGCCGCCTCCGTCCGCCCCACACTCAGCGTCCCGGTCAGCACCCACGTCGTCCCCGCAAACTTACCCGACGTCCCCGTATCCTCCACAGGCTCGTCCCGCTCACCAAAGTTCAGCCCCAACTCCCGCAACTGCTCCAGCAAACGCTGCACCTCCGCATTGCTAAACCACGCCCGAATACTCTCTGCCATGATCTCGCCAATATCATCCGTATTTTGCAAATCCTCTAGCGAAGCCGCCTGCAACCTCTCCATCGTATGAAACTTCGCCGCCAACTTCCGCGCCGCCGTTTCTCCCACATGCAAAATTCCCAATCCAAAAAGCAGTCGCCAAAGCGCTCTCCCCTTACTTTCTTCAATTGCAGCGAGCAATTTCCCCACGCTCTTCTCCGCCTTCCGCTCCAATCTCACAAGTGCCCTCGCCTCCAGCGTATAAATATCCGCCAGACTCTTCACGAGTCCCTCCTCCACCAGTTGATTCACCACACTCGTCCCCAGCCCCGCAATATCCATCGCCTTCCGCGAAGCAAAGTGCACCAAGCCCCGCCGAAGCTGCGCCTCACAACTCGGATTCATACAGCGAACCGCCACCTGCCCCTCCGTCCGCACCACCTCACTCCTACAAACCGGACAGCGATCCGGCATCACAAACTCCCGCTCCTCCCCCGTCCGCGCCTCCTTCTTCACCTCCACCACCGCGGGAATTATCTCCCCCGCTTTTTCAATAACGACCAAATCCCCAATCCGCACATCCTTTCGCCGAATCTCCTCCTCATTATGCAGCGTCGCCCGACTCACCCGACTCCCACTCACGACGACAGGCTCCAGCTCCGCCACCGGTGTCAGCACACCCGTTCGCCCAACCTGCACCGTAATATCCAGCAAACGCGTCACCGCCTGCTCCGCCTCATATTTATAAGCAATCGCCCAACGCGGAGCCTTCGCCGTGGAACCCAACTCCGCACGCAAGGCCAGTTCATCCACCTTCAAAACCGCTCCATCCATTTCGTAACTAAAATCATACCGCATCGCGCCAATCTCCCGAATCGCCACCAGAGCCTCCTCCGCATCCCTAGCCACCCAAACCCGATCCGTAACCGCTATCCCCCACTCTTTAAAAAGCTCCAGCAAATCCCGCTGCGTCTTCGGCAACGCATCCGAAAATTCGCCATATCCATAAAAAACCGCATCCAGCCCCCGACTCGCCGCCACACTCGAATCCAATTGCTTCAGCGAACCCGTCGCCGCATTCCGTGGATTTGCAAAAAGCGAGAGCCCCTCCGCTTCACGCGCCGCATTCAACTTCTCAAACTGCGCCTTCGGCAAAAAAACCTCCCCGCGAATCTCCACCCGCTTCGGAAAATTCTCTCCACGCAAACTCGCCGGAATCGTCCGAATCGTTCGGATATTATGCGTCACATCATCCCCACTCACGCCATCCCCCCGCGTCGCGGCACGGACTAATTTCCCATCCTCATAAAGCAACGACAAAGCCACCCCATCCACCTTCGGCTCCACCGTCAGGGTCAAATCCACCTCCGGCAGCAGCCGCCCCAACCGCGCCACAAACTCCCCCACCTCCGCCTCATTATAGGTATTATCCAAACTCTCCATCCGCACCAGATGCTGCACCGTTTGGAAAGCCTCGATCACCTCCCCACCAGCCGCAGACTTGCTCCCCAGCGGTGCCGCCCCCACACGCTGAGTCGGCGAATCTTTTCTCAAAAGCTCCGGAAACTCCTCCTCCAGCACCCGCAACTCCTCCAAAAGCCGATCAAATTCGCGATCCGAAATCTCCGGCGTCGCCTCGCGATAATACAAATCACTATGCCGCAAAAGCTCCTTTTGCAAAAACGCCACCCGCTCCCGCTGCTCCACTGAAGGTTTCTTAAAAAGACTATCCGAATCCATAATATGCTTCGCCATAAACCCCTCCCTATAACACCTCAAAAACCAAAGCGTCGATATTTCCCTACGGCAAAAATAAATAGAGGGCCGAAAGGACAAGGACGGCAGCCCGGTAGGGTCGCTTTGACAAGGAGTAATTCTAACAGGATGACTGACCGCAAAGTGTGGTATCGTAAGCGGAATCCCGAAGTCGCTTTCTCAAAGCGACCCTCCTAAGAGATGGTGGTTAAATTTGTCTATTTTTTGCAAAAAAATAAAATCCCACACTCAATCTCAACTATTTTATTTTTATCTGTAAAAAAGCTTTTTGATTGTCTTAATCTGT
>JBKEAD010000150.1:0-8396 GCA_047971915.1 Chthoniobacterales bacterium | reverse complement strand
GCCTCAAAATCGACTCCTTATCTACACTCATAATCCCGAAAAATTAGCAAGTTTTGTTATATTATCAAGATATTTGTTATAAAATAATCCTATCACAAACAATTTGATCACCCTATAAATTCGCAGATTTAACCATCCAATTTCAGATTTTATTTAAACCTAAATACCGTCGGAGCCATCGTATTGAGTCAAATAAAAATGCCACCGAGAGCGAGCCCGCCTTTTCCCCGAACCGATGCGCGGGTGTTGAGCGATCTTCCCGACAGACCACCACAATGGGTTTTCGGAATGTCGCTTTTTTTTTCAATCGATGTGAGCGGGGTCATTTTTTCTGTTAAAGCCACCGCAGTGTATGGTGTGGCTGCAATCCCACGGTCGTTACCAGTTATTTCGTAGAAATGACTCTTTATCAAAACGACCCTACCTTAATCCAACGGGTGTCATTTTTTTATAAGGCGATGCGCCAATACAAGCGACATCTCCCGAAAAAAATTACAGCCCGTGGAATTATTGGCACGTCAATTGCCGATTTTCTTATTTTTTATCACCTGTAAAAAATTCTTCAAATGCTGATAAACACAGCCTGTAATCATTTTAAATAATATGTTTAATAATACATTTACAGCATATTTTTAATTTTTTTTCTTGCACCATGTAACTTATTTTATTCAGATACGAACTCAACTAAATACACCTCCCCGTAATTAGCTCATTCTAAAACTTATTACTATGAACACTAAAACATCTCTATCCATCATTACCAAATCCGCATGCGTAGCGACGCTCTTCGCTCTCTCTGCCACGACAGACCTAAAATCCCAAATCCTCTACGCGACCGACTTCGATTCCATGACCTCAGGGACTACTATTGTGGGCCAAGATGGATGGACTAACTACTCAGGAGATGCAAGTAAGGCTACCATCGTTGACAATGCGGCCATAGCATACAGTGACAACAACTACTTGGAGATTGCCGGAGATGGTGTTTTCGCACGAGTTCGTCGCAATTTTAATGGAGAACCAGATTATCAAATAACCGACACGAAACATAACCGCATCCAGTTTCTTTTTCAGTCATCCGCTTTCGGCTCGGGCTTGACGCCTCTGAGCTATTCTACAAGAGCGAATGTTGGCGTCCAAACAATGGCTGAGTTTAGAATCAATGCTACAGGAAACGCAATTGTGTTTAGCAGCGATGGAAGTTTCAATACAACACGGACCGTTAGTTTAACTGCTGACACTTGGTATGCAGTCGATATTTATCTTCGCCCTAGCACTTATGAATATGACTTTAGCTTAGTCAATACCAGCGATTCGAGCGTCGTCCTCTCAGAGACTTTTTCTTTCGGAACCACCGGAGTTCTTAGCGAATATTTTTACACAAATTTTTTCTATAATAGTGCGGCGGCAGGAAGCGATTGGCGTATAGACAACCTTTCCATTAGCTCCATCCCGGAGCCGAGCTCTATCGCATTGCTAGGTTTAGGTGGACTTGCAGCCTTCGCTCGCCGTCGCATAAAAAAAGCTTAAAATGTCTTCATGCAAGAAAGATCAGCCTCAAACTTTCTGAGGCTGATTTTTTTTTAGCCACAAAACTTTTTCGCTCCCTTTGTCACCTCAAAACTCATCCGTAAATTTTAAAAATGCCAGCGATTTCACGCAAATTCTCCTTACGAGCTTTTACGCTGATTGAGCTTTTGGTCGTCATCGGCATCGTTGCCGTTTTACTAACCTTACTCGGAGCCGGATTTAGTCGGGCAAAGCGATCCGCCGACCAGGCAAAAAATATCAATAATCTCAAGCAAATCGGAATCGCCTCCCTAACCTATGCCGCAGAGCACAATGGCAAAACACCTCCCTACTCAAGCGGATCATCCAAAAGCGATGACACGACCATCAGCTACAACCTCGCTTCAGGGCGCACTCCCGCCCGCTATTTATTCGAAAAAGGCGCACGAGAAGATAATTTCGGTATCGGAGAAGCCGATTATCTAGGATCGGTTGACCTGCTCTACAGTCCATTCTTAGTTGCTACCCAATCACGTCCTAAAGGCGAGTTGATAGGCGATGGAGTTAGAAAATGGGTCTCGGGATACCTATTTTTTTATCTCCCACGAAACGATGAAAAACGCTCTACGCTAGGTGGCAATCCTCCCCATCCGACGATCTTCAATGACAGGCTAACCGAAAGCCCCCGGGCACCACTCTATTCAGACCGTCTCGTCTCTACGACGCCCCGCTCTCAAGAGTTCACATCCGATCTATTCAACGTGCTTTTCCTAGATGGAAGCGTGAAAACCTTCGACTACGACGAAGTCCTCACCAAACGAACCTGGAAAGATAAAATGGATTTTTTCGCAGGTAAATCGACTGATTAGTCCGCTCCCCATTGGGAGACATCTAATCAAACAAGCATTAACTCATCCCTGCTTTTCCTATGAAACCAAGCTATATTATTCCTCTTATTTTCGCCACCAGTGCCCTCACCTTCCCTTTACAAGCAAATACCATAACTGAAGAGCTCGAAGTCCCCAGCGGTGAAAGTCGCGAAATCACGACAGAGGTAACCGAAACGGGAAACTACATTCTCGAATTTTCTGCCTACAAACCAGCAAGCCACATCAGCGGCTACACCGGCCTTTTCACCCTCTATGCCAACGACCAAGAATTAATTGAAACAGACGGACGCCCCCAAACATTCAGACTTCCCGACGGTCGAGACCTCGCGACAAGACCGCGCCTAGGCTGGGCTGTCGCCATGACTCCAAGCCTCGATATTTTCAAAACCACGACCCAAGGCAATTATCAGCCCGTGGATGGCTTCAATCCTCTCGTCTTCCGCTTCCCCATCCGCAACCTCTCCACGGGCACCCTCACCCTGCGCTTTAAAAATAACCAAGAACAAGGCACCGATAATACGCTAATGGTTCAAGGCGTAACCCTCGCCCCGGACAACTCCGCTACCGACTCGTCGCAAAACTCTATCGCACCACGCAATTCCGCAGAGATTCAGGTAAAAAAATCCGGCAACGGCACCGACCGCCCCATCCATATCCAACTCTGGAAACCCTCCTCCCAGCTCTCCGGCTCCGGCAATCTCGCACGAATCTATTTCAACGACGAAGAAGTCATCGACGCCACTAACCGCCCGGAAGGTTGGTTTGAAGATGCAAACCGAAACTTCCCCGCTTACGACATCAAAAAAGGCTGGCGAGTTCCATTTATCCCCAGCCCCGAAGCCTATGCCAAATCAACCGAAATGCCCGGCTACATCGCCCCCGACATCTTCGACAAAACAACCCTCACCCTCCTGATACCAAATAAAGACGGCACGCTACGCATCGAAAACACCTCCTCCTCCGACACCCTCGCATACCGCATCCCAGAGCAAAGCAACTCAGCCGAATAAAAGCCTCCTACCTTTTCCTGAAAACTATGTCCGTAAACATCCCAAGCAAATCAGCAAGGCTTGCTGCTCTCTTCTTATCAGCAAGTCTCATCAGCTGCTCCGACTCCTCTGCTCCTGCGGACTCAGCGACAAAGGCAAAAGCCCCTTCTTCGACAGCGACTCCCTCCGAAACCATCGACGGACCCTTTACCTTCGGCTCTCAAGACAACGTCCTCGTCCAGTGGAATAACCAACCGCTGATTGAAAACGAACGCATCAACTACATCGAAAAAACCAACCTCGCCGACGGCGCAGAAAGCAGCTTCAGCGTCAGCGGAGAGTTTCAGGTAAAAAATATCTCCGCCCCCGACGCCAAGACACCCTACCGCCGCGAACTCGGCATCTCGCCAAGCGAAGTCGAGCTAACCACCGAATTCAACCTCCCCGTTTATACAAACGAACCTGACAAAACCTCCATCATCTACCAGTTCGCAGTCCCTCTAAAAACACTCGGCGAAGCCACCTTCACCGCCCTCATCGGACGCACCCATTCCCCAAAAACCATCGAGGGAAAAATCTTCCCCGACATGTCAACAAACGAACTTTTGAAGACATACGGCCTCAACTCCGCCCGCTGGATCACTTTTCACACAAAGCAAGGCGACCTCAGCTTCGACCTCAACCCCAAAGGCGTCACCGCCTACAGCGACTTCGGCCCCGGCGATCTCATCGGCCAATGGGCTATGCGTATTCGCGACAACTCTCTCATCCTCAGCTTCTCGGGCAAAGGCACCCTCTACGGCGGCATCTACGCCGCCAAGCTCCGCGTCTTCACAGGTGGCATCGAGGAGTTTAAAAATCGCCACTTTCATGAAAAATACCGCTACTTCAGCGAGACCCCCGTTTCCGCACGCTACCTCTTCGGCGGTCAGCCACGAAACAAGCTCGACACCATCATAAAACCAAGCGACACCTCCACCGACGCATAAGCCGGCTGGGTCGAGACTGCCAACGCCTCGATCAGCACGACACGCTACCCCAGCGGCGCACCCTTCCGCTTCGGTGCCACCTCCGACACGCCGGCAGATTTTCGCTTCTTTGTCGATCAACCCGGCATCTATCTCATCACGCTGCACAGCGTCTTCGGAGATGAAAAAACAGCCCCTTTCGAAATCGACATAAACGGACGCTCCCTCCTCCCAACCGACCTCGAAAACCCACAGCCCAACTCCGCGCAAACCATCACCTTCGCCGAGTATCTCCAACCCGGAGCACAAACGCTCCACTTTTCCAAAGACTGGCAAATCAGCTCCATCGTCATCCAGCCCCTCCTCCACGCACAAGAAGACTTCCTCGTCCGCCGTGGTAACTGGCTGGACGAAAGCGTCGCGGAGCTCACCCCCGTAAATCGCAACCGAAACAAAGACCCGCTAAACTGGAGCGTCGGCATCGAGCGCAAAGCCCTCATCGAACCCTCCCCGCTCGACTCACACCCTGCAAAACGCGGCCCTTGGAAAGCCAAACACCCCGATCCCAAAGGACTCGAATGGCGCTACACAGCTCTCATCAGCACCATGGGCCCAGCAAACTGGGGCACCTTTACCGAATTCTCCACTCGCGAAGAAATTACCCGCCGCCTCGACGAACTCGCAAAACAGGGCGTCACCCTCATCCAAACAAACGGCTTCCTCGCCCGCCACCTCTGGCTCGACCAAAAAGATCGCGTCTGGGAGCAGATCAAAATGATCACCGAAGAGGCTCACAAACGCGGCATAAAAGTCGTCGATCACCAAGACGTCACTCTACTCTGGAACCGCGGTCAAGGCTTCCGCTATCTCATCGAAAACGTCGATGAACTCCAGCGCAACTACAAAGGCGATGTCCCAAACTGGGGACTCAGCATTCTGAACCCCCGCTTCAAAAAAGAATTTTTCAAGGAAATGACCGACCTTGTCAAAGAAACCGACATCGACGGACTCATGCTCGACGAAGTCAACTTGCATGGCTCCGAATTCGACTTTAGCAAAGCAGCCCGCGAACAATTCACCAAAGACACCGGCCTCGTCATGCCCTTTGACGAAACCTCCCGCGTGCTCGAAAATCGCGAGGCTCCCCTCTGGAAAGCCTGGCTAAACTGGCGCAGCAAAGTCGTCGCCCGGTGGTTCGGCGAACTCCGTGAAAGCATCGAAACCGTAAAGCCCAACTTCGTCCTCATGCGCTACACGACCGAAAGCGGCATCAGCACCCCAAGCGTCTTTGCACGACAAGGCGGATCCCTCGACGACGCGGCAATGTCCGTCGATATGATCGGCACCGAGATCATGTCACGAAACATCCTCGAAACC
Source organism: Chthoniobacterales bacterium (assembly GCA_047971915.1). Classification (GTDB taxonomy): domain Bacteria; phylum Verrucomicrobiota; class Verrucomicrobiia; order Chthoniobacterales; family JBKEAD01; genus JBKEAD01. The sequence continues at coordinate 2,663 of JBKEAD010000150.1, read as the reverse complement.
CACCGCCCAGGATATTTCTACCGCAAACTCAAAAACGCTTTCCGCTCACTCGCCGACTTCCCCATTTTCGGCCTCATTTACACAAGCAACCCCGAAGTCCTCGAATTTGGCTGGAGCGTCATGAATATGAACCGCCAAACCTCATGGATTTTCGGCGGCTCCGTTTTCAACAAAGAACAAACTCCCTACATCGGATGGGAAGGCAACATGGATCTCGTAAATGCCCGCCCCATTGCCGACATCGGCATAGTTTACTCCCTAGCCACGCGCAACTGGACTCCCGGGAAAAAACACCACTACGAACTCGGCGGCATCAGCCAAACACTCACCGAACACCACATCGCCCACGAGCTCCTCTTCGACGAAGCCTTAAAAAATGGCGTGCCCGAGCAATATAAACTTCTCATCCTCGCCAAAAACGCCGCCATGTCCGATGCGGAAATTAAAAACCTCATCGACTACATCACCCAAGGCGGACGCATCCTAATCGTCGGCGAATCCGGCACTCAAAACGAATGGGGCGAAGCACGAAACGAAACCCTCATCCAAACCCTACGAAAAAAAGCCGATCAGCCCAAAGACGCCAACACATTCGCACTCGGCAAGGGAGAAGTCACCTACTCCGCAGAAGCTCTCGGAGCCAACAACTTTGAGGAATCTAAAAAACTCAACTCCCCACGCGAGTTCCAAAAAGACACAGCACAAGAAGCAAAATGCCTAGAACTCGTAGCTGCCGCCTACGGCTCCACTCCCCTCCCCTACGAAGTCGTCTCTGCGCCCGATGCCCTCTACGTCGCAGCCTTCACTCAACCCACCGGTGACAAAGAAAGCCACGTCTTCCATTTCCTAAACGCCTCCGGCGCGAAACGAAAAGACGGCGAACCCATCACCGCCGATCCCGTCGGGGAAGCCTTTCCAAAAGTCACCGAAGACGTCATCGTCGAAGCCGACTGGCAAGGTTCGGCACAAGCCTACCTCACCAATCCTCGCAGCGAAGAAAAACAACCCATCGAAATAGAGCGCATTTCGGACACCCGAATCCGCTTCACCGTGCCGGCAAAGTTTTTGACCCGCTACTCCCTCGTATTTTTAGAACCAGAGGAGTCAAAATAAGCTTCATCCGGAAAGTTTATGCATATGAAGCGAAGATTAAAAAAGGTAGGATCATTTTGATAAAGAGCGATTTCCACAGATTTCAAAATTTGCCTAGCAGGCAGGATATGGAGTATTTTCAGTGAGCGCATCAAATTTGGAAACCGTTTGTGCGTATATCCAAAGCCAACCTCAGCACCATACCCAAACCTCATTTCAGGATGAATTTCGCATGTTTTTGAAAAAACACCGTGTGCCATTTGAGGAGCAATATATGCGGGATTGATACAACCCCTTCAGGGTTGAAAAATAGGGTGACCAAAAAACTCAGGGTAGCTTCGCAACCCTGAGCTATAGGATATTGCTACGTTGTGGCAAATGTGTTCCCCCCCTCCCGATCGTTGCTCGTGTCACGTTGTAACAGGGAGGCAAAGCCACTAACCCTTATTTTTAAGTTCATGTGTATAAAAAAAAACGGATTTGTGTTGACAGTATGGCAACGATGCCATACTTTTTACCCATTATGAAAATGACAATGCATATTGATGAGGAATTGCTAGCCAATGTCATGGAGGCAACAGGTGCCCGCTCTAAGACTGAAGCCGTTGATCTCGCACTGAGGGAGGTCAGCCGTCGGGTGCGTCAGAAAAAACTCTTTGCGACGCCTATCGAAATCAAGGGCAAGAAGCCCGAAGACGTTTTCGATTTTGAAACTTACGACGCACTAAAGGCAGCCGAACCCGTGCCAAAGTATGGAACTCGTCGTCGCCGATAGCAGTTTCTACATTCGCGCTCTGCGCTCTCGACGTCAGCCGTTTCTCGAAATGGAACGGCTGGCTGAGCGCGTGGAGTGGGCTACTACCGGCATGATTATGCTAGAGGTTTGTCGCGGCTTGCGCGATCCGAAGGTGCGCGATGATTTTGAAATGCGCTACTCCACAATGGTCTATTTACCCACCACGAACTCCGTTTGGGAGCAAGCAGTCCGCTTAGCATGGACTTTGGATCGCAAGGGTTACCCGATTCCGGCTCAGGATATCGTGATTGCGGCGGCCTGTCAGAGTCAGGGGGCGCATTTATTGACCCACGATCAGCATTTTAGCCAAATTCCCGGCCTAGAGGTCGCCCACTCCCTCGCCGACCTCTGAAGCCTGGGTAAGTCAAATACAGAGAAATCATAAGCGTCAATCCTGTCGGCAAAGCCTTTCTAAAAGTAAGTGACGATACTGTCATCGAAACCAACTGGCAGGTTCTGTCTCACGCCCGCTTCGCTCAAGGTGCAAAGCCGCGAAGAAATTTTTTATTTCCCCCATTTGCATGCGCATTCGCGGTTTCAAAAAATTGAGTTTTTTTACTTTCCCATTTGACGCTCCGTAATCGTTTTAACATAGTTGCCACATGATTAAAGAAATCCGCAAAATAGGTAACAGCAAAGGCATCATTCTCGACACCGCCATCCTCGAAGCCATGCACGTGGATGTGGGAGATCAGGTCGACGTGGTTCTGGATTCCGGAACTGTTATTTTAACTTCCACACAACCACGAATTTCCGCATCAAAGGCAGCCGATGC
>JBKEAD010000126.1:0-7639 GCA_047971915.1 Chthoniobacterales bacterium | reverse complement strand
TCGAAAATTTAACGGCTCCTTCAGGTGCATTGACGGAGTCTTTTAAGCGTCCTCAACGCCGGAATTTTTCAGAGCGTACTTTTTCTTGGCAGGGAGTTGCGGCTCTCTTTTTGCTCGTGATGTTTGTAGGAGTTGGCGGAGGTGTTTATTTTTTGAGAACCACGCTCCTTCGTTTAGAAGCACTCAAAGTGTCTCAAGAGCAAAAGGTGGAGGCTTCCGAAATTTCTTCATCGGCGGACCTTCCGACTGTCGCTCAAAATCGTGATGTGGACGCACAATTTTTATTAAATGAAAATTTGAACGAGCTTCGAGAAGAATCTTCGGAGGAAAGTTACGGTTTACCGGAAGTATCGGTAGATTCGTCGTCACTAATGGCAGCGGCCTTGCCAACAGAAATCAGTCGTCGTTTTCAGGTGGTTCAACTAGAGGAAACGCTTGCTTCCCGCGATACCTCGGCATCGTATTCTTTAAATCTGCCTTCGGAAGTGGAATTACCAAAATCACAAAATTTGGAAGCTGCTAGTTTCGATTTAAATTCTTCTTTGAGGCAAGGAGAGTCCGAAAATAATACTTCAGCCGCGGCTCGCACGATTTCAGAAATTCGATGAGCCTCATAAATTCTCCTTCTCGTGTTGTGCGCAAGGTTGGGATGGTGAGTTTGGGATGCGCGAAGAATTTGGTGGATGCCGAGATCATGCTCGGCGATGCGGGTTCCCGTGGTTTCCAGATTACGGCTGACCCCGAAGAGGCAGACGTTCTCATCGTGAATACCTGCGGCTTTATCGATGCTGCTAAACAAGAATCCATCGATGCAATTTTGGAGGCAAATGAACAGCTCGAGGCTTCGGGGCGTCCCGGGCGAAAACTCGTTGTTAGTGGGTGCTTGTCGCAACGTTTTTCCAAAGATCTTGTTCAGGAGATTCCAGAAGTCGATGCCTTTATAGGTCTCGACCAAGTCGCGCAGGCAGGGGAGATCTTGGATGGACTTTTTAAAGAAGAGGAGGCGATGGGGAATCGCTCGGATAAGCCGTTGAATTTCGTGACGCGAGGCTCTCGCTATATTCCGGATTGGGATACCCCGAAATTTCGTCTTACTCCGACCCATACGACCTATGTGAAGATTGCGGAAGGGTGTAATCATCCCTGTAGTTTTTGTGTGATTCCTCAGATGCGTGGGCGGCATCGTAGTCGTAGCATAGAGTCGGTGGTTGAGGAAGTGCGCCGCCTTGCAGGGGAGGGGGTAAAGGAATTTAATCTCATTAGTCAGGATACGACGTATTTTGGAATGGATTTGTGGGAGCAAAAGTCCAGCCCGACGCAGCCGGTAGACTCGTCTCGCGGACCGACTTTGACGCGTTTATTGGATGCGCTTGCAGGGGTTGAGGGAGATTTTTGGGTGCGGCTCCTTTACACGCATCCCGCGCATTGGAGCGGGGAGCTTATTTCGGCTATCGCCGGAAATCCCAAGGTGCTTCCGTATATCGATATTCCTTTGCAGCATATTCACGCAGAGATGCTGCAAACAATGCGGCGAGAGACAAGTCGAGAGCATATTGAAAATCTGCTCGATTCGCTTCGTGCCGGAATACCTAATCTTGGGATTCGAACCACCTTTATTGTCGGTTTTCCGGGGGAGACCGATGAACATTTTGAATCGTTGATGGAATTTATCGAAGCGCGACGTTTCGAACGTTTAGGCATTTTTACTTATTCGCAAGAGGAGGGGTCGCGTGCGGGAAAAATGGAGGGGCAAATTTCTGCCAGTATAAAAAATCGCCGTTATCGTCAGGCGATGAAATTGCAGCAAAAAATTGCCGCTGAGATTGCTGCGGAGCAGGTTGGGAAGCGGCTGCGGATTTTAATGGACCAACCCCGCGTGGGGCGGACCCTGCATGATGCGCCGGATGTGGATTGCCGGGTTATTTTGGACAAGGATGCGAGTGTCGGGGATTTTCTCGATGTGGAAGTCACGGGCACACAAGTCTATGATTTGAGGGCACAAGCCGTTCTTCGATAGGGGCGTTTTGATCGTGGGAAGATCACAGACAGGATTGTCCGTGCTACCCTAAAAACTGGGATTATTATCAGTTAGTCGGCAGGCTTAGGGCTTGTTCCTGAGCCGTGTTTGCAACTTGAGCCGTTGCCCGACTTGGTCGAAAAACTTCACCGTCTGTGATTGGTGGACGTTCCAGACTGCGAGCAATATATTCAGAATTGATCGGGGCGATCATGCTGTAGCCACCTTTCCCGTCCGGCAGCATCGGTGTGCCCCAGTAGGCACGGGTAACGACTTCTTCAGAAGAAACTTTTTCTGCGAGAAGGGTAAAGTTTGTGGTATCTGTTTTTTCGACCGGTGTGCTGAGGGTGGGGATTAGCATGCCACCTGCAATAAGGAGCCAATTCATATCCGACCTTGTGCCAGAAATGAGGGGGAAGGTCAAATGAGAATTATTATAAAATCGAAATTTCCTGATACTGGCACCGCAAACAAGTGCTGACACCGTTTTAGAAAGGCTACTTTGGCTTGCGCATGAGCCAGTAGATCTCACCGGGCCAGCCGGGGCAGAGTGCGCCCCAGAGTAAATTGAAGCGGAGCCAGGCGGGGGAGTTTTCGAGCTTGGAGCCTTTGCTGCGCATAAAGAAAGCACCGCTGGCAAATTCTAGACGGAGGCCTGCATTTTCGGCCATAAAACTGACGCGCTTTGGAGAGAAAATGCTGACGTGTCCCATAGGGCGGGCGGTTTTTCGGACTTGCCTTTCACGCGTTTGGATGAGGAAGTTTGGTAGGACAGGGAAGCCGCCGATGATGGAACCGCCGGGTTTTATCGTTTTTGCGAGTTGGATGATGGTATTTTCTGGATCGTGGAGGTGTTCCAAAACGTGCAAGCAGACAGCGGTGTCGTAGAGTCCGTCGAGTGCGAATTTTTTGGCTTCGAGATCGAGTTTAAAAAAATGCTCGTAACCCGCTTCTTTGAGACGCTCCTCTTGAAGGATGGCATCGACGGCGAGCCAGCGTTCAAATTCAAATCGGTTGCATCCCCCGCGTTGGGAGGCCATACGCGCAAAGCGGAGCATTTGACCGCTATCGACACCGATTTCCGCGACGCGAATCGGTGCGCCGAATCGCTCATATTCTTCTCGCAGGAGATGAAAGCCGAACCAGTAACGTAAAAGCCGAACCGGGAAATCTACAGACTTGGCCTCTTTGGTCATGCCAAAGGACTTTGTTCTCAGGACATCTTGGTTGGACAAAAAACTGATGTCCCATGAGCTAGTTTTTTCGGTGGTTTTCAAGCGTCTAACGTGTCGCTTTTTGGATAGAGTTTGTCAAACTTTGAGAGAAAAAGTTTTTAAATTTTTAGTTTCGTGCCATTTTTGGGAAATGAGCGATCACGTTTATAAAAAAATTGAGTTGGTTGGTTCTTCTACGGTGAGTATCGAGGATGCGGTGCAGCGTGCGGTTGCTAAGGCAAATGAATCTGTGCGGAACTTGCGTTGGTTTGAGGTAAAGGAGACACGTGGGCACATCGAGAATGGGAAGGTAGCCCATTGGCAGGTCACGATCCAGATCGGCTTTACGCTAGAGGATTAGCCGTCTATCAGACTTATTTCGCACGGCTCCAAAGTTCTTGTGCTTGTTCATTCCTTGAGCAACTTCATGCTGAAAAGAGGCCTTCAGGTGTGTCTTTTAACCCAAATACGGGAATTGAACGTGAATGAGCCGTGCAAGTAATTGTTTCGACAAGCTTTATTCTGTTTCAACCGCAGGCTCCTCTATCTTCAACTATCGGATGCGAAAAACCGCGGGTCCGGCGATAGGCGAAAGGCTGCGAGATGAAACTCTCCGTAGCTTTCTTTCACACAAGTGATTGGTAAACGAGGCGTTTATAAATGTCCATAACTCCGGTGGGGATGGAGCTGCGAACTTGAATCATAATCATCGCAATTAATTCTTCCTCCGGGTTTATCCACACCTGTGTGCCAGCGGCTCCCCCCCAGCCAAATTCTCCCAGAGAACTCAGACAGCGCGTTCGGGCAACATCGGTGACAACCGAAACTCCCAATCCGAAGCGGAAGGATTGCGTGCCGATTTCTAAGTTTGGATGCCCCGTCGGCAAATGGTCCATCGTCATTAAATCAACCATTTTACGCCCTAGAATTTGGGTGGACTCTAAACGTCCTTGCCCCAGCAGCATGGAAGTGAAGCGATAATAATCATCGGTGCTGCTGACGAGACCAAAGCCGCCGTTTTTCAATTTTGGAGCTGAGCGATAAGGGCTTTTCGGATCATTTCCATCCTGCACATGTAGTTTGCCGTCGGATTCATAACTATAGCAGACACAAAGCCTCTCTGCGCATTTGTCATCCACAAAAAAAGAGGTATCTTTCATCCCGAGGGGCGTGAAAATAGTTTTTTGCAAGTAGTTATCAAAACTTTGCCCCGACACGACCTCGACGATACGGGCGAGAATATCTGTCGAGATTCCGTAAATCCATTTCTCACCGGGTTGGGCGATAAGAGGCTTCGTGGACCACTCCAAAGCTAAAGACTCTAAATCGTGTCCACTCGCACGAAGCTCATCCGGATCGGGCGGCATATCAAGCCCACCACAATGACGAAGCAAATCATAAATCGTCACGTCTCGCCGTGAGGGCACGAGAGAAGCATCCGGCAACCTAACTGATAAGTCTCGAAATCCGGGTAGAAAGCGATGGATCGGATCATTTAAATCCAGAAGCCCTCTTTCGTAGAGGGTGAATAGGGCGACGCTGGTGATGATTTTCGTCAGCGAATAAATCCGAAATAGCGAATCTTGCTGCATAGGAACCTGCCGCTCGCGATCTTGCCAACCCTCTGCCTTAAAATGAATCACCTCGCCACGATGAGCCACAAGCGTGACCGCACCAGCGATTTTTTCCTCATCAATAAATCGCTCGATTAGTTTATCGGCGCGAGCCAAACGTTTCAGAGAAAATGTAGAAATTTTTTTAGTCATTATTTTAGAACTCGATATAAAATTGACACCAAGTGTAAAGATTCCTTTCTTCAGAATAGCCCTCCTGAGAATAAGAAACGGCCTTGTTTGATTCGACATGAACCCCTAAAAATCATCGTATGTCTTCACCCGCCCCCCACAATGCCGAAACTTTGCGCATCCGTGAAAATGCCGCTCGAAAAAAATACTGGGCCTACTGGGGCACCTATCTCTCCGAGCGCCAATGGGGGACCGTGCGCGAAGACTACTCCGCGGATAATAATCCGTGGACGTATTTTTCGCACGACGACGCTTCCAAACGTGCCTATCGCTGGGGCGAGGATGGTCTCCTCGGCATTTCCGACCGCTATGGCCGCCTATGCTTTGCGTGGTGTTTTTGGAACGAACGCGATTCACTTTTAAAAGAACGTCTCTTTGGGCTCGCCGGGCCAGAGGGAAACCACGGCGAGGATGTCAAAGAACTCTATTACTATCTCGACGCAACCCCCACTCATTCCTACGCACGCGCCCTTTATAAATACCCGCAAGCGGCCTTCCCCTACGATGATTTACGCCGGACAAATGCTCACCGTTCACGCTCCGAACGAGAATACGAACTCATCGATACAGGCATTTTTTCCGAAAATCGTTATTTCGACATCAGCGTGGAATACGCCAAGGCCGAAATCGAAGATTTGATCATCCGCATCTGCATCACTAACCGCAGTCACCAGCCAGCCTCTCTTCACATGCTCCCGACCCTCTGGTTTCGTAATACTTGGTCCTGGGGAAATATCCACGAGGAATGCACGGATCGTCCCGAAATTTTCTGCGACCCGCAAAGCACAGCGCAACTCCAAAGCAGTCATCCGCAAATGGGCGACTACCTTCTCTCCTACGAAGGTGCACCGACGCCTCTTTTCACCGAAAATGAAAGCAATACGGAGATTTTATTTCGCACCCCAAATACGCAACCCTACGTCAAAGACGCCTTTCACCGCTATCTCGTTCAGGGAGAAAAGACTGCCGTAAATCCAAAGAAGCGAGGCAGCAAGGCGTCTCTCCATTATTCTCTTCGCTTCCAAGGCTCCGAAAGCAAAACCTTCACCTTTCGCCTTCGTAATAAAAATGCCCCCGCCTGCAAATTCTCTGCGGATCAAATCCTAACCCTCCGCAAGCAGGAGGCAGATATTTTTTACGATGAACATCTCTCCTCCCACACCACTCCCGAACAACGCAACATCCAACGCCAAGCACTCGCCGGCCTGCTTTGGTCCAAACAATTCTACGACTTGGTTTATAAAGAATGGCACGACGGCGACCTCAACTCCCCACCGCCGCCCCCCGAGCACGGCTCGCGAAATACAGACTGGGACAACCTTTTTAATCGGGATATTCTCTCCATGCCCGACAAATGGGAATACCCCTACTACTGCACCTGGGATCTCGCCTTTCACATGGTCGCAATGGCCCGTATCGACCCCGATTTTGCAAAGGCCCAGCTTATTCTTTTGCTCCGCGAGTGGTATATGCACCCCAACGGACAAATCCCCGCCTACGAGTGGAATTTCTCCGATGTGAACCCACCCGTGCATGCCTGGGCCGCACTCCAAGTTTACCGAAAATCTGCCGCATTGGGAAAAACGGATTACTATTTTCTCGAAAGCGTCTTTCAAAAACTCCTCCTAAACTTCACATGGTGGGTCAATCGCAAAGACATCGATGGCAATAACCTCTTCGCCGGTGGTTTCTTGGGACTCGATAACATCGGCATCTTTGATCGCTCAAAACCTCTCCCGACAGGTGGCACCCTAAAACAAGCCGATGGCACGGCATGGATGGCTTTTTACAGCGTGCAAATGCTGAATATCGCTCTCGAATTGGCGCAGACAAACCCCGTTTACGAAGACCTCGCCTCAAAGTTTTTTGAGCATTTCGTGCGCATCGTAAATGCAATCAACAGCTTTTGCGGCTCCGGTCTATGGAACGAAGAAGATGGCTTTTACTACGACATGCTAGAGCTTGACGGGCGACACGAACCCATGCGCATACGCTCCATCGTCGGCTTTATCCCGCTTTTTGCCACAGCTATTATTCCCCTAAAACTTACGAAAAATTTACCCAATTTCAAAAAACGTCTCGAATGGTTTTTAAAAAATCACGCCCTCCTAGCCAGTCACGTCCTAGCCGGCGATGCGCTGCTCGATAAAAATCATCGCCTACTCGCCATCACGACTCAAAAACACCTCCAGCGTATTTTGAAAAAAATGTTCGATACAGATGAGTTTCTCTCGCCGTTCGGCATTCGCTCCGTCTCGAAATTTCATCAAAAATCGCCCTATAAATATCGGGTTGGCTCCCAAGATTACAGCGTGGACTACGAACCCGCAGAAGGCACCACCGGGATGTTTGGGGGGAATTCGAATTGGCGCGGCCCCATTTGGATTCCGATAAATTATCTCATCATCGCTTCGCTACGAACTTTTCATACCCACTTCGGAGAGGAATTCAAAATCGAATGTCCCACCCGTTCCGGCAACTGGATCACTCTCGAAGAGGCTGCAAACAAACTCGCTGCACGCATCGAATCTCTCTTCACGAAAAACGCCGAGGGCCGCCGCCCCTGCCACGGAGATACTCCCGCCTACACAGAAAATCGGGAC
>JBKEAD010000088.1:0-2834 GCA_047971915.1 Chthoniobacterales bacterium | reverse complement strand
ATGCGGGGTTGGCGTGGTAGTAGTCTGCATCGAGCCATTGGGGATACCATTTTTCTTCGGCTTGGGTTGGTTCGTAGGCTTTGGGTAATTCTTGGTCCGTCGTAGTCATCGCGGGTAGAAGGTATGAGAGGGGGCTGTTTATAAATTTTGGAAGTGGAGATTTGAAAGCAAAAAAACGCTTCTCGTACAAGCGTTACGGGAAGCGTTTTTTTAGGAGAAATTTACTAAATTTTTCGCTTACTTCATTAGAAGGACTGCACGGGAGCGTTTAATCTCGCGAGTGATTTTGCGATGTAAGTGTGCAGGCATTCCGGTGAGGCGGCGTGGAATGATTTTGCCGCTTTCAGAGACGAAGCGTTTTAGGATTTCAGGATTTTTGTAATCGATTGCTTCGACAGCGATGTCGGTGCGGCGTCGCGGCATGCAGCGGTTAGCTTTACGAAAATTGGTTCGGCGTTGAGGTGTTTTTGGTTGCATGATGAAAAGATATTCCTAGGCGGCGGTGTTTATTTAACTTCGCGGTGTAGGGTGTGACGTCGTAGAAAAGGATTATATTTCTTTTTTTCCAGACGGTTCGGTGTTCGTAGGCTTTTTTTATTCCGCGTTGTGATGTAGCGGGAGACGGGTTTGCCCTCAGCTTTTGCTTCGGTGCATTCAAGAGTGATGGTATCTCGTGGCATGAGTCGTTTTTTAAGAAGGTCAGAAAGGGTATAGAAAAAATCTTTGTAAGGGAAGTAAAGATTTAAAAGAATTTTAGGAATCGTCGCCGGAGTCGTCGTCTGAATCGTTGCCGAAGAGGGCGGACGCTGATGGGCGAGCCTGATAGCGGTTTTGTTTCTCGATTTCGGCTTGGCACTCTACGGTGTAGCGAGTGAAGGGGAGAGCTTCGAGACGGGCTTTTGGAATGGCTTTGTTCGACATTTCGCAAATGCCATAAGTGTGCTGGTCGATGCGGCGGAGTGCTTCGTCGATCTCGTAAAGTGAATCTTGTTCGTGAGAGAGCATGCTGAGTGCGAAGTCGCGGTCGTAGGTCTCGCTGCCTGCGTCGGCTTGGTGTTGACCGAATGCGCTGCTGCCTTCACCACCATTTGCGGAGTTACGCAGAGAATCGCGAGCGACTTCACGCATGGAATCGAGCAGGGTGTCTTTTAGGATGAGTAAACGTTGCTTTTGTTTTTCTAGGAAAGCTAAAGCTGTCTTGCTAAGAGGCTTTGCGGGGGCAGCTTTAGGAGCCTCTTTCGCAGCTTTGGCTTTTGGCGTTTTTACTTTGGCTTTGGTTGCTTTAGCTTTTTTTGGGGTAGTGGAGGCCTTTTTGGGAGCGGTCTTTTTGCTTGCGACTTTTTTAGTCGTTTTTGGCTTTGCGGTAGTCGTTTTTTTGGCAGGCATGAGTGGCGGGATCTCGTTAATTTTAAGGAATTATTTCAGGGGAAGTAGTCTTCAGAAGCGCGGATAGATAAACCCGTAGAGTTGGAAAGGCAAGCGAAAACGTCAATTTTCATTTTGTTTCTTCGTCTTTGCCGTGAATTGCCTAAAATTCTGGCTACGAGTCCGTCAATTTTTGATTTAAAAAACACTCAGCCGATAGGTGCGTAAACGGACGTCCGTTGCAATTCATCTTTCGGATTTTCGAAGGGCGATTTTTGTTGAGCCTGTCTTGCACCTTGGCAAGCTGCACGAATAGTGTATCTTAGAAGCCTGTGAAAAAGATTTTCAAATTTCTCCTTCTCCTTGCAGTTGTCGTCTTTATCGGAATCCAGCTAATCCCGGTGAATCGAACGAATCCTCCCGTAATTTCGGACGTGGACGCTCCACCAGCTGTTAAAGAAATCCTTCAAAGAAGCTGCTATGACTGCCATTCCAATGAAACAAAATGGCCGTGGTATAGTTATGTTGCTCCCGTGTCTTGGCTTGTCTCACATGATGTCGAAGAGGGACGTGAGGAGCTAAATTTTTCCGACTGGCAAAGCTTCGCAAAAAAGAAAAAACTCCGCAAAGAAATTGTCGAGGAAATCGAAGAGGGGAAAATGCCTATGCCAATCTACCTGATCACACATCGCGACGCCAAAGTTAGCAAAGAACAACTCGATGTGATCAAAGGGTGGTTGGGTATTTCCGGTGCTACCTCTGAAGATGGTGATGATGATTAGGAGGCGTTTTATACGGCTTGACGAATCAAATTTGTTTAATTCGCAAAGGCAATTGGCATTCCCCTAACAAAAGCGGACGACAAAAAATCTTCAAACTTAGCCGTCTCAGAAAGATGGTGGGCAAGCATCAGCCAAGCTTACAAAAGGCTCGAAGGTTGGCTGACCCCAACTGCGGGATTTAGGGATTACCAAACTTTTGCCCGTAACCCGTGATGTTGTCGACGGAGTCGTAGGTGATGTTTTTGAGTTCGTATTCGCCGGAGGCATAAGCGGTGCTAAGGTCCTTAAGACGAAAATCGCCCGTGGCGAGGTGGTAGGAATAGGTCGTGGTATTATTCCCGTTGCTCATTTGAGCAAGTAAACCGCTTGTCGGATCGTAGGTAAAGTTAAAAAGATTTTGACTCACGCGAAGATGTGAAAGTGCGAAAGAGGAGAAAAATAATCCGCGCAAATCCTGTAAATCTGCGGACAAAAATGAAGGCCGATAAGCAGGATATTCAGGATGAAAAGAGGTTCATAAATGTTAAAATGTCAATAAACCATGCCTGACCCCCAAAACACCTTTTGATTCAATATCCCAGCGTGATTTGTAAAGCAGGGCGATGATTCCCGGTGGTATGCTTGTGGGTAGGTTGGTGATGTAGCGGTAAGTGACGTTGCTTTCAGGGTCTGCGAAGTCGTTGAGGC
>JBKEAD010000053.1:0-4175 GCA_047971915.1 Chthoniobacterales bacterium | reverse complement strand
TCAAGCTCCTAAAAGAGGAAAAGAAAACCCGCCACTACCTCTGACTCTATGCCTTCCTCAAGCTCGTCTGTGCATTGAAAAAAGAACACGTCGACATAATCATCCAGCAACTAAAAAAACTCGTCTTCTCATGCGATTGGAAAAGCGAACGCTTCACAATGGACGACGCCTACGCCCTCCGCGTGCAGGAAGTCTTTGTCGATCTTTACAAAAAAGGCCTCATCTACCGAGGCAAACGCATGGTAAACTGGTGCCCCGTCTCCCTCACTGCACTCAGTGACGAAGAAGTCATCCCAAAATCCCAAAAAGGCTTTCTCTATCATTTCAAAGTCGAAGTCGTCGAAGAACCCGGCACCTTTTTAGAAATCGCCACCACACGCCCTGAAACCATCATGGGCGACTCCGGTGTCGCGGTGAACCCAAAGGATCCGCGCTATCAGAAATTTATCGGCAAGCACATCCGCCGCCCGCTCCCGCTCGACCAGTCCGCTGAAATCCCCATCGTCGGCGACGAAGCCGTCGAGTTCGAGTTCGGCACCGGAGTTCTAAAAGTAACTCCTGCGCACGACAAAGTTGACTACGAAATCGGCCAACGCCACGGACTCGAAATCATCGATATTTTAAACCCCGATGCGACACTCAATGCGCTCGCCGGCAGCGACTACGAAGGACTCGACCGCTTCGAAGCCCGCAAAAAAGCCGTCGAGCAGCTCAAAGAACTCGACCTCCTCGTAAAAGAAGAACCCTACGAAAACAACGTCGGATTCAGCGAACGCGCCGATGTCCCCATTGAGCCCCGCCTGAGCGAACAGTGGTTTCTCCGCTATCCTAAGGTCAAGGAGACCCAAGCCGCCGTTCGTGATTCGCTCATCAAATTTTTCCCCCAACGCTGGGAAAAAGTCTTCGATCACTGGATGGAAAATATCCAGGACTGGTGCATCTCCCGCCAGCTTTGGTGGGGGCACCGCATCCCCGTCTGGTATCCCGCCGACGCCATCGGCGACGACACGCAAGCCATCGCCTCCGTCGAATCCCCGGGTAAAAACTACGTCCAAGACCCCGACGTGCTCGACACCTGGTTCTCCTCCTGGCTCTGGGCGCACGATACGATGGACGCCGAAACGCGGAAAAAATTCTATCCCACCAGCGTGCTCGTTACCGGCCCGGATATTCTCTTTTTCTGGGTCGCCCGCATGATCATGGCCGGTCTCGAATACGAAGGCGCGATTCCTTTTGAAAATGTTTTCTTCACCGGCATCATCCGCGACAAATCCGGACGCAAGATGTCCAAATCTCTCGGCAACTCCCCCAACCCTCTCGACCTCATCGCAGACTACGGTGCCGACGGACTCCGCTACGGACTCCTCCGCATCGCGCCACAAGGACAAGACATCCGCTTCGACGAACAACAAGTCGTGGACGGTCGAAACTTCTGCAATAAACTCTGGAATGCCTGCCGCTTCCGCCAACTCCAAGGCACCGTGGATCCTCAGGCCGATCCGAGCAAGCACGAACTCAGCATCTTCGACCACGACATTTTGGCTCGCCTCGACGTTGCAATTCAGAATATCGACCAAGGCTACACCGATTATAAATTCAACGAAATCGCACAGACGCTCCACGAATTTATATGGAGTGCCTTTTGCGACCGCTACATCGAAACGGCCAAGATCGACTTCCGCTCAGACGACCCCAAACGCAAAGCCGCCACGCTCGCTGTCATCGATTACATCCTACGAAAAATTCTCATCCTCCTCCACCCCTACACACCCTTCCTAACCGAAGAACTCTGGCACGGCCTCGGGATGGGCAGCGAAACGATTCAGTTTGAGCCTTGGCCTCAAAGCAGCAAACAAACTGTTGAAAATCCGGAAGCTAAAAAACAAGTCGAAGAGTTTTTCACAGCCGTCAGCTCCGCTCGCAATCTTCGCTCGATCTACAACCTGCCGCCTAATCAGCCGCTACCGTGGCTTTTCCAATGCAAAAAAGACTGGGCAAAAGAACACCTCGCGAAACTCGAAAATTTCCTACGAGCCAGCAGCCTCACCCTGCACGAGGGCCCGCCACCCAAAGGCTGCGCCGTCGCCGTCTGCGACATGGGAGATATTTTGCTCCCACTGGAAGGACTTATCGACATAGACGCTGAACGCTCTCGCCTTCAAAAAGAGGTCAAAAAAGTCGAAGCCGAAATCCAAAAGGTTGATAAAAAACTGGCCAGCGAATCCTTCGTAAATAACGCGCCCCAAGCCATCATAGACGAACATCGCAACCGCCAAAAAAACTGGAAACAACGTCTCACTGACCTTACCCAAGCTCTAAAAAACTTAGTCTAGAGAAATTTCCGTTTCGTCTATACGAAGCTCTGCATCAGGCCGATACTCGATTGCCTCTTGCAGCGGAAGTGCTCTGGAAAAATACCAGCCCTGAATCATGGAAACCCCCGTTTGCATGACTCGGGCAAGCTGCTCCTGCGTCTCGACACCCTCGACGACGACGCCCTTGCCGAGCAGCATACAGATCTTGCAAGCCTGTTGAAAAACCAGCTCTCCAGCAGGCTGCTCGCTAGCCAGCAATAAATTACGATCAATCTTTATATCACTTACCGGAATATCCGCCAGTCGAGATAAATTCGACTCACCGGCTCCGAAATCATCCATTACAACAAGCATTCCCGAACGTATAAGTTCTTGAATATGTTTTAATATAATTTGGTTTTTTGAAAAGCCTCGCTCCACCATTTCGACCCTAACATTAAAGCCACCAAGCAACTTACGAATCATCCTCAAATCATCTCTAAACAACAAGGTATCCGGATGTATATTGATACTACAACTTATCTCACACCCCTTAGATTTTAAATTTTTCAAATCTTCCGCTAAACGTGCACAAACCCAACGATCAAGAAGTGGAACCATTTTGCATTCTTCCAGCACTGAAAAAATTTCTCTTATTTCAATATTACACTTATCAGACAATGGACGCAAAAGCACTTCATACGAGGCCACTCGCCAATTTTTTATATCCACAATCGGCTGATAATGAATCGTAAAAGCATCCTTCTCTATGGCTTCCAATATACGATTTAAGCGGCGATTTATTTCAACGACATGCGACTGAGAATGTTGAAAAGCAAGTGTGGATTCCACGTTACCAACAAGCCCAAATTTATTGCTAATAAATCCCTGTTCTAATTTTTCGACTTTCAATATTGAACGCGAATAGGCTTTCACAAAAGGCATATAAAGCATTACCGAAAAAACGATCACTAAAATCTGGATTAGCACAGCTCCCAAATTACCATCCGACAGTAAATAAGTATTCCAAATAGCAGGAGTTATCCAAGTCACGCTTTCTTCCGGGAATTGAATGTTAAAAATACTCAGCAATGTATAAGCAATATTCGTACTAAGAACCGGAGCTAAAATAAAAGGAACGACAAAATGTGGATTGAAAGCCGTGGGCAATCCATAAACAAAAATCTCCCCAATATTAAAAATAGAAAACGGCGCGGACGCTTTTGCTACCGCTCGCGAGTGCCGATCCTTCGCCGATAAAAAAATCGCAATCAATAAACCAAGCCCCGCCCCCGCTCCTCCAAATACGGAGTAAGCCGTCATAAATTCACGATGTGTCAGCGTACCGAAAAGCAAATTATCGCACGAAGCCGGTGGAAATAAGGCTTCTAATGTTTTCGAACCGTGAACCCCAACACACCAAAGCAATTGATTACAAAAAACTCGTAAGGTCAAAGCCAGTTGATGCGGCAAGTCATGTAAAAATGCGGCAAAACTAACAACAGCTGATTCCAAAACACCGGAATAAAAAATCAACGCCAGCATCCCAACTGTGATTAGATACCCCAATAAAAACATCGGAGTTTGCGCAAAAACATCTAATACGCGCTCAGGAACAAATGCTCTCCAAGCATCCGATTTTATATCAATTTTTTTCAGAAGACATAGAAGAAACGTAATCCACAAAGGTAGTAAAATCGCAAGCCCACTCAAATGCCCGGTAATCAAAAGTTCCGTCGAACTAAAATGAGTTTTCAACGGCAAAAAAGTAACAAAAGTCGATACTGCCAATAGTATAACTAATGGTTTTCTCAAATGAAAAAAACGCGCCAAACAGGCACTAATGAAAATCATATTTAATATAGGAAAAGCTGCCATCCC
>JBKEAD010000048.1:0-12695 GCA_047971915.1 Chthoniobacterales bacterium | reverse complement strand
ATTTTGCATCCAGTGCTCCGGAGGCCGGGCAGATCTTTTTATCTTCTTCGATTTTCACTAGGCCCGGAGACAAGCTTACACTAAAAGCCGGGTCCTAGTCATTAGGATCCATTGCCAACTTCAATCCGGAAACGACTCAGACATTTACCGGCACGATGTTTCTCGCAAATAATGCAGGCCAGATTCGTAGCGACATCGTATTAGTCCCTGAACCTTCGTCCATCTTTCTTCTAGGACTTGGACTTGGCATACTGGGCGTTACCATGCGTCGCCGCAAAACCGCGTAAAAAGCGAAAGGTTGCGGACGTTTTGTCCAAAACGCCCTCTGCCAGAAAGAGGAGACTCATACAAAAATCGGTGCCATCTACGGTTGGCGCACGTTTTTTCTAAAATGCTTGTAGCTGTTTGCGAAGCGTTTGGATGTTTTCGGGGAGGCTTTTGGACTCGGTCCAGGCGCAGTAACGGATTCCAAAGGCGTTTGGGTTGTTGATGGCAGCGATTTTGGGAGCGGGGAAGTCGGCTTCTTTATCGCTGGGGATTTGGCGTGGGAGACCGAGGCGATCACAGGCGATGGCAAAGAGATTGGAGAACTGTTGGCGTCCGATGTAGGCTTCGAGGTCGCGCTGGAGGAGCTTGCTGCCAGAGATTCCGAAAAGGCCGCCGACCACGCCACCAGCAACGGTGGCTCCGAGTAATTCTTTGATTGTGATTCCTATCAACACGTGGCTGGTTGCCGTGGTGGGGTCGAGCGGCAGGGCAGCGACGGCGAGCAGCGCGAAGAGAAACGGCATCAGGCAGGCGAGGCGAGCACCCATTTTGGGAGCACTTTTCCATGCTTCTCGGGTGAGGGCATCCCATTGGGAATCATCCATGTTTGTGCGCTCTTCATTTTGGAAGCGAGTGATGATTGCGATGGCGTCTTCTTTCCAAGGAGATGGAGTGTGTTTGTTTGGAGGGAGCTGTCTTTTTAGTCCGGCGGCCCAGATGGTGAGGAGGGATTCGAGAGCGTTTGTCGTGATGGCAAAATCCTCTTGCACGGTGGGACTCAGTGCGGCTTTGGCGCGGCGAAAACCGGCAGAAAGAGAAGCCGGAAGTTTAAATTCGGACAGGATGGATCGAAAGGCTTTTATGATTTTGTGATTCAGCGTGAGTGCGGCGCGAATGTCGAGGGGAGCCGTGCGGCGCATACTTTCGACGAGGGAGAGGGAGATTTCCGGATCGGTTTTTATGCGTTGGTCGTTACCGTGGCGCATGAGCGCGTGGAGCTGTTCGAAAATGTCTTTTTGGGCTTGCGAGATTTCTCGGCGGGTGCGGGAGAGTTCGGAATCGATGGACCGGAGTTTTTTTTCAATATCAGCAACGAGCTTGGAGATGAGCTCGCGTTGACGTCGCTGCAACTGGGTGTCGGGCGGAAGTTTTTTCGTGAGATTGTGCAGGGTGCGATCCGGCGAAATGGCGTCGCGATGATTCCAATCTGCCGTGCCGTCTTCGGTAAAAACTTCAAAGAAAAAAGGAAATCTGGTAGGCGTGTCGGAGGTGGATGAAAAGTTTGGATCGGCGGGGGGGGCGAAGTCACGATTGGCGGCGACCTCGAAATCGTAGGCGAGGTAGCAGGTGAGGGGGGCGTTCTTTTCGGAAGAGCTTTGGAGGAGAGCGGCTTGGTCTTTTAAAAAATCGGCGGGTGTTTCTTTGCGGAGAAAATTGATTGCGTAAATCTGAGTTGCGGAGGGGAGCTGTGTCGTGATTTCGTGAAATTCGCGCACTTCGATTTCTTTGCGGGAGGCGACGAGGAGGACGGCGGCACAGATATTCCCTGCGGATGCGAGCATTTCTAAACGAAGGTTTGTGGACGACTCGGGAGACTCTCCGGGTTGGCGTCGTTGAATGTCGGGGCAGTCAAAAAAAGCGATTTGGTGTGCGTCGAGAGCGAGGTCAAATGCTAGGAGCGGGACGGAAAGTTTTTCGATATCGCGTTGCTGTTGCAAGGCATCTTCAGCTTTATCGCTAAGAAGCTCGGGAGCATTTTGAAAAACCCGGGAGAGCGTTTCATCCAAACGGATTCGTAGGTCTTGCTCTTCTTTCCATGATGACGGAAGCCAGAGGGTGAAACGTTGGGAGCCTTCGTTTTTGTTGATTCCACAAAGGACGCGCGTTTGCCCCTGCGGGGAGAGAAAGCTGGCGACGAGAGAGGATTTTCCGCTGTTGATAAGGCCTGCTACGGCGATGATGGGTTGGAGTGCGAGTTTACTTGCAAAGTCAAAATCGCGTTTGAAAGATGTATTTTCTTCGGCGTCGGTGAGCTGCAACCAATCGAAAAAGGAGTATTTTTTTGAGCTTGGCCAAATTTGCTCGACGAGGGGGAGGATTTGGAGCGTGTCCCGAAGATTTGAAATTGGAGTCGTTTGCATGGAAAGAGGGCTTTTTACGCTCGCATCTTGTTTTTTTTAAGGCTTTCTTGTTGCACGTATGCGTCAGTTTTTTCAGTTAGCAATTTTGGTTTGTATCTCAGGGATATTTGGAGCCTGCTCACAACATGAGCCGCCGCCAAGGTATCGCATCACTCAGGAGGAAGTCTATAGCACAAAAAAGGTTCTGCGAGGAAAAGCTTCTTATTATTACGGACGCTGGATTGGGCGGCTGACTGCAAATGGGGAAACTTATCGTCGCAACGATATGACGGCTGCGCATAAAACGCTCCCTTTTAATACGATGGTGAGGGTGACCAATTTGCAAAATGGTCGTGAGGTGATTGTCCGAATCAATAATCGCGGTCCTTACGTGCGCGGACGCATCATCGACATGAGCCTTGCTGCCGCGAAAGAGCTTCAAATGGAAAAAGCCGGTGTCGTGCCGGTAACGGTAGAGGTTTTAGAAAAAATATCGGATGATAATGAGCCGGAAAGAGGGACGTAATCTCAAGGGGATGATGAGTGTAAGGCGAAACACGCTAGCACGGACAATCCTGTCTGTGCGCCCACCAAAGACTTTGTTAGAGTGACTCCTCTCAGCCCTATTCTAGGAGCTTTTGTAGAGCGAGGTCTTTATAGACTTGGGTGGCTAGAGTGACTTGATCGAGTTCCACCCATTCGTCGGAAGTATGAGCTTGGGCGATGTCGCCGGGTCCTAAGACCACGGTGGGGATGGCAATGTCTGTGAGGTTGGAGCCATCGGTGCCATAGGATTCGCCGCACGGTGTTGGGTCGATTCCGTATTTTTGAAGAGGAGCCTTGAAAAAAGAATCGATGAATGGTGCAGCCAGCGGCTTCATGGGCGGATCGAGAAAATAGTCGTCTTTGAGTGCGACTTTTATTTCGGGGTGAATCTTACGAATTTTTTCGAGCTCGTTTTCGATGATGCTGGGGATGCTTGTGTAATCTTCGGTTGGGACGATGCGGCGATCCATACCGATCTCGCAATCGCTTGGGATGATGTTTATTTGTTTACCGCCTTGGATGAGGTTGATGCTGCAACGGGCTTTGCCAGTGAGTGGATCTTCGGCGGAGAGTTGCGGGATATAGTTTTTTTCAAAATGCTCGATCACATGCACCATCGAGCTGATGGCGGAGTGCCCGCGTTCGGGGCGCGAGGAGTGAGCGGATTCGCCCCGGGTGCAAATATTTAAGCGGGCAACGCCATTGTGTGCGATGATGGGCGAGAGCAGGGTGGGCTCGCCAACGATGGCTAGGTCGGGTCGCCATGTATTTTGCAAAATGCCGCGTTCGCAGTAGGAGCGGATGCCGCGCTTGGAAATTTCTTCATCGATGACAAAGAGAAGGGCACAGTTGTTTGGACGTTCGACGGGAGCGTTGAGGAGTTCTTTTAAAGTCCACAACATCGCGGCTCCCGAGGATTTTGTGTCACAGGTGCCCCTGCCGAGCATTTTGCCGTTCTCAACTTTGGCACAAAAGGGCTCGAAGTCCATATTGGCAACGCTGACAACATCCATGTGACTTTCAAAAAGTAGCCAAGGTCTGTCGGCGGGATGATTCGTCGCAGGAAGAGTGATGAGAAGATTGAAGCTCTCGTCCAGATCATCGACGAGAAGGCGTTGGGTGGCGAGCCCCCATGCTCGGGCGAGTTTTTCTAGGGCTTCTGCCAGAGGGCGTTCGGCAGCAGGGCGACCGGAGATGTTTGAGTTTACGCTATCTATTTGCACCATGTGGCCGAGGAGGCCGATGACGGATTCTTCCGGATTGTGTTTGCTCATTGTGAATCGAGAGTTTGGGTAGAGTTTTCTTTGACCTGTGGATTTTGCTCTTCCGCTTCCGAAGAAAATTTTTTCAAAGGTGCAATAGGGGAGACTTTGAGAGGTGGGCGTCGTTCGTAAATTTGCGGTGCGAGGAGGGGAGATTTTTCGTAGTTTTCTGCAAACATTTGTAGCCGTGCGTCAAGATTGTCAATGTAATGGAGGGCGACGGCTTCGGGAATTTTAGGTTCGATCGGTGAGCCGTATTGAAGCTCCCCGTGATGAGAGGCGACAAGATGCAGGAGATGGATGCGGACTTGCTCGCTGGGCGGCTGAAGCTTGCTCCAAGCCGCTTTTTCCGAATCGAGTTTGCCCCAAGCTTTGTTTACAAATTCGATTCCGATACTGATGTGGCCAAGCATTTCTCCAAAAAGTTCACGTTGGATAACGAGATCGTTTTTGTCTGGACAGGTTTCCCAGAGCTTTCCTGAATCGTGGAAAAGAATACCTGTGATGATGAGGTCTTGGTTTAGCTCGGTATAGACTTGGCACAGTGCGAGAGCCGAGCGCATCATCTGTGCGCAATGGGCACAAAGCCCACCTCGATAGGCATGGTGATAGGCGCGTGCTGCGGCTGTTCGCTTAAAGCGTTCGCCAAATTCTTCTAAAAACGTTTCTCCAATCCGTTTTAGGCGTGGGTCTTTGACTTCGGAAATTTGCGTGCAGATAAAGTCGTAGTTTATCTCGATGGCTTGGCGCATCTCTTCGGAGCCGACGAGAAAACTGGCCGTGCGTTCTTCAGTTAGTGGGGCGATTTGCCAGCGTTTGGCATCAATTCCGAAGCTGCCGTTTTGGTAAAAATCTGCCGTGATTTCGACACAATCTTTGTCTTTAAGATTTTCGCATACAAAAAAGGCGTCGGTATCGCTCCATGCACGGAGAGTCAGCGCGGAATCGTGATCGCGAAGCTTCAACTCCCAATAGGGTTTGCCATTGCTGGATTCTTTTTTTCGGATACTTTCAATTTGCACCTGCAACTTTGCAGGTTCCACCCCCTCTCGGGTGGCTTGGTTGATCTGAGTAATAGTGCGAAATTCAGAAGAATCCGTCATGCCAAACACTGTCGTCAGATGTCGCGTTGGGGGCAACAAAAAACCGGAACGAAAGAAACTTCGTTCTTATCAGAAAAATATAGAGAAGTTTGTAAGCCGAGATGTTAATGTCAAACTCGGCGAAGCGGTAATGAATGAGATGAATTTATGGATATTTGATGACCCAATTTTTTTATGGCACAACACACCTTTTTAACCATTCCGGTCGGATCAAATGTCGGCCTTACTTCTGTTAGCATTGGTCTCGTGCGCACAATGGAGCGCTTGGGGGTCGATGTTGGATTTTTTAAAGCTCTGGGACAGCCTCGACCCAATGAGGAATTCGACCACTCCTCGGCTTACCTTGAGGCGACGACCGCTTTGCGTCCGCCGGATCCGGTTTCCCATTCCCATGTGGTGCGTGCGGGTAGCACGGACGAAATAGGTGCCTTGATGGAAGAAGTGGTTGCACGTTTCGAACCACTTTACGAGCGGCACGATATTGTCATTGTAGAAGGTTTGGTTACGACTCAGGGATTGCCTCAAGCGGCGAAGCTCAATGCTGCTTTGGCACGAGCCTTGAGTTCTGAGGTGGTCTTAGGTGCTCGATCAGAGGTCTCCACAGCAGATGCCATCGTGACGCATCTGGAAGAAATCTTGCATCAGCTTCCCGCCACCTTGCGACGAAATCATCCCGGCGTTGTTCTTAATCATGTCGATCTAGATGTTTTGGTTGAAGACCTAGGTCTTGTCAAAGAGACCCATTCTTTTGAGCCTCTTTACGCCTTGCGTAAACGTCTCGGAAAGCAGCGTGTGGACTGCGATTTGATCGGCCTTGCACCAGCTTTCCCCGAGCTTTCCGCACCACGTGTTTGTGACGTGGTTGACCTTCTTGGGGGGCGACTGCTTTTTCCCGGCGATATGGAAAAGCGCCGCATAAAAAAAATCTCTCTTTGCGCCCGTAGTGTTCCAAATATTTTACACGTTCTGCGTTCGGGGATGCTGATTGTTACTCCCTCTGACCGCTCAGATCTTATTTTGGCAGTAGCTCATGCCGCTACTCGGTCTATTCAACTCGCTGGTCTCATTCTGACTTCCGACATGGAGCCGGATGAAAGAATCCTGAATTTTTGTCGCGACGCTCTGGAGTTCGACGGTGGTCTGCCGGTGATACGCGTTCCCGATTCTTCTTATAAAATTGCTCGCCGCTTGCAAGAACTCAACAATGAGATTCCTGTGAGCGACCTTGAGCGTATCGAGTTGGTTATGGATACCGTGGCCCGAGCCATCGATAGTCAATGGGTTCGAGAACGCTGTGAGGCTCATGTTGCCAAACGACTTTCCCCGCCGGCTTTTCGCCACCGCATCAGCAGCATCGCTCGTTCAAATCTTCGCAGCATCATTCTTCCCGAAGGGGACGAGCCCCGGATTGTCCAAGCCGCCATCCATTGTGCCGAACGTGGAATTGCGCGTTGTATTCTATTGGGAAAACCGGAGCAGATTCATGAGGTTGCCCAAGTAAATGATCTTGCATTACCCGATTTGGTTCAAACGCTCGACCCCGAATTCGAGCGTGGGAAATTTTTAGAATCTTATATGAAGCTCCGTGCTCATAAAAATCCGACTGAAAAAGATGCCGTCGAAGTCCTGCGCGACAATACGGTTCTCGCGACAATGATGCTCGCAATGGGGGAGGTCGATGGGCTCGTTTCCGGTGCCGTACATAGCACCGCCGATACAATCCGTCCCGCTCTGCAGCTCATTCGAACCTCGCCGGAAGCTAAAGTTGTGTCCTCGGTCTTTTTTATGTGTCTTCCCGATCAAGTTCTTGTTTATGGAGACTGTGCGGTGAATCGCGACCCGGATGCGGAAACGCTTGCAGACATCGCTATTCAGAGTGCTCGCTCGGCCTCAGCTTTTGGAATTGAACCTGTGGTTGCCATGATTAGCTACTCCACACTTGGTTCCGGAGCTGGCAGCGATGTTGAAAAAGTTCGTAAAGCCACTGAAATCGTTCGGCAGTTGGACCCGACCCTAGTCATAGACGGTCCCCTACAATACGATGCCGCTAGCATTGCTGAAGTTGCCGCCACCAAGGCACCAGACAGTAAAGTTGCCGGACGCGCCAATGTTTTCATTTTCCCTGATCTCAACACGGGCAACACCACCTACAAAGCTGTCCAACGCTCTGCCAATGTCATCTCTATGGGCCCTATGCTCCAAGGGCTGCGCAAGCCGGTCAACGATCTCAGCCGTGGAGCCAGTGTCGAAGATATTATCTACACGATCGCCCTCACCGCCATCCAAAGTCAGTCCTGAAAAAAATTATAAAAAGCGGTTCGCACCTTCGCGAACGCCGGATAAATCACATCTAGGATTACAATTCGGCCATGAGTCAACAATGTCAATAAGCACAAAAGCTTGCGATGAAGAAATGGGGAGGGAAGTCCTAAATTGCTGCCGACAAAAAAAATCCAAAAAAGTTCCTAAGAAAACTTTCGCTCGTTCGTTGACTCTACAAAGACGCGAAAACCCAATGCTCCAAACCACTGCTCACCCCTACTTGCATGTCACCCATTGAAATCATCGAAAACGCCTTTTCCCGCTACGAAAAGCCACTCATCAGTTACGCACGGGAAATCACCGGCGATCTCGAGTCAGCCCGCGACGCCGTGCAGGAAACTTTTTTAAGACTCAGCAAACAAGACGTAGCCTCGCTCCAAGAACGTCTTGCCCCTTGGCTCTTCTGCGTCTGTCGAAACTGCGCCCTCGATCATCAACGAAAAATCGTTCGCTTCCGCGAAGAAAGCATCGAAGAAGACGAACAAATCACTGACCAGACACCCGCCGACCAAGCCTCAAATAAAGACGAGTCCCAGCAACTCCAAAAACTCATCTGCCGCCTCCCCGAAAAACAGCGCGAGCTTCTAAAACTAAAATTTGAAGCCGGACTTTCCTACAAAGAAATGGCCGAAACCATGAACATGAGCGTCTCCCACATCGGCGTTACCCTACACGAAGCCATCCAAACCCTACGCAAACACACCGCACACCGCTCACTGAATACCGCTCACTGAATACCATGAACGACCCACGCATCACCGCCTACGCCCTCGGCGAACTCAGCGACAGCGAACG
Organism: Chthoniobacterales bacterium; assembly: GCA_047971915.1. Classification (GTDB taxonomy): domain Bacteria; phylum Verrucomicrobiota; class Verrucomicrobiia; order Chthoniobacterales; family JBKEAD01; genus JBKEAD01. Next base: position 4,280 of record JBKEAD010000048.1, on the reverse strand, counting down.
CGAACTCTTCGAACGCGAACTCGCCGCTTCACCCGATTTACAAACCGCCCTCAACGAAACCATCCAACTCGCCGAAGTCCTCGGCAAACTACCCATGAGCACCCACACCCTACCCGAAAAATCCAAAAAAGAACTTCTCGCAGCCTGCGCCGAAAATCAAAAAAATCAACAAGGCTCTGAAAAAAGAAAATCCGCCATCCGCTTTCTCCGCTCCGCTCTGATCGGTGGTGGTCTGGCAGCGGCGGCAGCCATCGTCCTCTCCTTCTCGGTCTTTGATCGCGAACTTTACAAGCAAACTCCCAGCCACATCCCTAAGGAACAAGTTACTGAAATAAAAAGCGACCAACTAGCACCACCCACCTCCAACACAGACTTTAAAGACAAAGACAAGCTCGGCCAACGGCTGCGCCGTGACGTTGAAGTCGTTTCTACTTCTGCGACGGCAAGTGCAGCAATGGAGCAAAAACCCGCAGAAGTTATCTCGGAAGTTCAAGCCCAGCCTCCACTGACTCCTCAAAGTGTTGACAAAGTAAAGCAGGTCCCCGGTGCTTTTGGAAAAGATTTTGCTAATAGCTCCGGAGCTACAGCCAGAACCCTAAGCCGAGATTTCTACCTTCTAGAGAACGAATCTATCGTTAGGGCAAGCAACAACTTCAACACCGAGGCCTACGACTCGATTACGGAAAATGTTTTCAAAACCGCCAAAGACAACCCACTCTCCACATTCTCCATCGACGTCGATACAGCCAGCTACGCAAACGTCCGCCGCTTTTTGCAAAATGGCCAGATCCCACCCGCCGGAGCCATCCGCACGGAAGAATTCATAAACTACTTCACCTACGACTACCCGCAGCCCAAAGCAGGCCCGGGCGAAGCTCCCTTCTCCGTCAGCCTCGAACTCAGCCAAGCACCTTGGGCCAAGGAGCGCGAACTCGTGCAGATCGGCATCCAAGGACTCAAAATCCCTACCGACAAACTCGCCCCGTCGAACCTCGTCTTCCTGCTCGACGTCTCCGGCTCGATGAACTCACCCGACAAATTGCCCCTGCTAAAAAACAGCCTCAAGGCTCTCGTCAATAATCTCAACGGACGCGACCGAGTCGCCATCGTCGTCTATGCCGGAGCCAGCGGCCTTGTCCTCCCCTCGACCTCCGGCGAACAAAAACAAAGCATCCTCGAAGCCCTCGACAAACTCGAGGCGGGTGGCTCCACGAACGGAGCCTCCGGCATCCAACTCGCCTACCAAACCGCCCGCGAACATTTCCTAAAAGATGGGAACAACCGCGTCATCCTAGCCACCGACGGCGACTTCAACGTCGGCACCACCAACCAGAGCGAACTCGTGAAACTCATCGAAAAAGAACGCGCCGACGGCATCTTCCTCTCAGTCCTCGGCTTCGGCACCGGCAATCTAAAAGACTCCACGATGGAAAAACTCGCCGACAAAGGCAACGGTAACTACGCCTACATCGACAGCCCGGGCGAAGCTCGCAAAGTGCTCGTCGAGCAAATGGGAGCCACGCTTTTCACAATCGCCAAAGACGTAAAAATCCAAGTCGAGTTTAACCCCGCGCAAGTCGCCGCCTACCGCCTCATCGGCTACGAAAACCGCCTCCTTGCCAAAGAAGACTTCAACGACGACACAAAAGACGCCGGAGAAATCGGAGCCGGCCACAGCGTCACCGCACTCTACGAAATTATCCCCGTAGGCGCAAAAATCCCCGGAGCCACCTCCGTCGATCCGCTCAAATACCAAACACCTGCCGCCACAGAAAAAAGCGCAAGCACATCCAGCGAACTCCTCACCGTAAAGCTCCGCTACAAAGCACCCGATGGCGACACCAGCAAACTCTTAGAATTCCCGCTCGCCGCCGAACCCGTCAGCGAATTTACCAAAGCCAGCGAAAACCTCCAATTCGCCTCCGCCGTAGCCGCCTTCGGTATGAAGCTGCGCAACTCACCCTTCAGCGGAAACATAAGCTGGGGCGAAATTCAAAAAATCGCTCGCCACAACCTCGGCAAAGACCCCGGCAGCTACCGCGCCGAGTTCCTAACCCTCGTCGAAAAAGCCTCCCACCTAGCACCTCAAGAAACATCAATTCGAGAGGACGACTAAAAAAAACTAGGGAGTCTTTATTTGACGCCACAAGGCAAGAGGAGCCGTAGGCCGACTGGGGGAGGGGAGGGAGCCCTCCTTTCAAGTATCGTGGTCGCCCGTATCGCCTTCGAAGCCGTGGATATGTTCACTCTCCTCGGGGGTTGAGAGGACTTTGTAGATGCACCACACGAAGAGCAGTGTAACGCTGCTTGTGGAGAGAGCCATAATTATCCAGCCGCCTACACTCATCGTTTATTTATCCTCCTATATGCGGGCGAACTTGCAATGATGAGTCCTAAAAAAATGCTCACAAGCAGGATAAAGGCGACCGTCAGTTGCGCTACGAGATTCGGCTCGATGAGGAGGTCTTTCACGTAGCTGCTGTATTCCGAAGTGGCGTCTTTAAAAGAATATCCCAAGACATTTACTAAAAACCAAAGGATAAAGATGGTGATTAGGAACATCGGGCAGGCGTATTGGATGATACCGTGAAAGAACTTTGGCACACGGATGATGGAGCCCTTTTGCGCTTCTTTCAAACCTCGCTCAACTCCAAAAAACCAGCCGAAGATGAAAATCTGACAGGTCGCGAGAATGAAGATTAAAAAAGTTCCAACCCAGAAATCCATCGTGTCGAGAGCCTTTAAATCTTTGCTGAAAAAAACGACCATGCCTGTCCCGATGGCTGTGACGAGACTGAGGATGGCAACCGATGCACGCCGTCCTATTTTGAGTGCTTCTTCGAGAAAAGCGATGCCGGGTTGCAGCATGGAGAGCGAACTGGTCATGGCTGCAAGGAAGAGCAAAAAGAAAAAGACGAAGCCAAAAATCTGGCCTAGCGGCATTCGGGTAAAGACAATCGGGAGCACATTAAAACCAAGGCCAAACGTGCTTGCCATACCGGCAACGGTTCCCACTCCAAGAAAGGCGACCGAGGCCGGAATCGTGATGAGTCCACCCAGCACAACCTCGCAAAACTCATTGGCACTGGTTGCCGAAAGCCCACTCAGCAATACATCGTCGTTTTGCCGGAGATAGCTGGCGTAGGTGATGATGACTCCGAAGCCGACGGAGAGTGAAAAGAAAATCTGCCCGGCGGCAGCAAGCCACATTTCGGGATTGAAAAGTTGATCGACTATGCTGAGTTTTTTGATGCGTTTGCTTTCAGGTGCGGCGGCTACTTCTCGTTCGCCAGCTTTGATTGCGGATTCGCCAACAAGCTGCTGGCGTGTCGTCCATTTTTCATTGCCCCGTGCATCGATTTCGCGCTCTTGGAGGGTGACTTTTGTGGGGTTCCACATGAAGCCGAGGCCGTTATTTACGTTATTTTCTGGCAAGGAACTCACGGGCGTTCCGAGAGTCAATACCCGCACAAGGACGATAATGGCGAGCACGACGAGCGCGGGCATGGCGTAGGTGCAGAACCACTCGATTCCTTTATTTATCCCTCGATAAATCAGGAAAAAATTTACTACGAATGCAATAAGGAGATAGATCCCGACTTGGTCAAAAGCGAAGCCGATAGCCTCACCATTTTCCGCAATGCCAACGAAACGAGCAAAAAAATCTCCCGCCTTTTCGGGGTTTGCAAATTTGGAGATACCGCCAAACATTTGAACCGCATACCCCAAGCACCACGCCTCGATATAGACGTAATACATGTAAATAATCACCGGAATCAGCACGCCCAAAATCCCTACATATTTCCCCCAGCGTTGGCGGATGAGGGTGTGCATGATGCCGGGAGAGGAGTGAAAGCCCTTGCTCCCGCCGTAGCGCCCCATCGTCCACTCTGCCCAGCAGATCGGGAGGCCGATAATGAGCAGCGAGACGAAATAGGCTATCATAAAAGCACCGCCGCCGTATTCGGCGACCTGACCGGGAAAACGTAAAAAATTTCCCAAGCCCACAGCACTTCCGGCGACAGCGAGGATGACACCGACACGGCCACTCCAGTAATCCGTACTCTTGGGTTCCATCATCGAAGTCCGGATTTTAAAAAAGTGAGCTTTGTGAGGTGACTAGAAATTTCAAATCTCAAATCTCAAATTTGAAATTTTACTAGGCTAGAGGCTTTGGCAGAAGTTTTCGATTCGGTCGATGCCTTCTTTAATGATGTCCATGCCGGTGGCGTAGCTGAGGCGGACGGTGGAGTCGTCTCCGAAGGCGATGCCCGGGACGA
>JBKEAD010000249.1:0-4158 GCA_047971915.1 Chthoniobacterales bacterium | reverse complement strand
CAGCCGTGTAGGGTCGCTTTGACACGGAGTCATTCTAACAGGATGACTGACCGAAAAGTGTGGTATCGTAAGCGGAATCCCGAAGTCGCTTTATCAAAGCGACCCTACCAAGAGATTGTGGTTAAATTTTTCTATTTTTTGCAAAAAAATAAAATCCCAAACTCATTCTCAACTTTTTTATTTTTATCTGTAAAATAGCTTTTTTATTGTCTAAAACTGTAAATATCGAAATAAAATCCAAAAAACGCTTGCAAAAATTTGCAAATATTTAAATCTCTCAGCGAAATAATTTTTTAGCGTATTCCTCCCAAAAAATATTTGATACAAAATAGAGCCTGCACCTCCCATGAAAACAGATCCCTCCCAAAATAACTCGTCGGAATCGAAGCCTAAAACCTGGTCCGTCGGGACGCTTGTTTATAGTTCCGGCGGCATCGTGTCGCTTTTTGCTCTGCTGATATGGGGAGATTTTGCGTGGGGAATGCGTGATCGCTCGGTTGCTCCGATGTCGCAGTGGTTCCTCAATCACCTGAATGTTCCCAATCTGCTTTTTGGCATTTTGATAAGCTCTTTTCCGGCTGCGTTAACGCTTATTATCGGTCCTATCGTCAGTGTGAAATCAGATCGCTATCGCAGCAAGCGGGGACGACGGATTCCCTTTCTGCTGATTACCACACCGATTGCGGCATTTGGCATGATCGGCCTCGCTTTTACACCGATTCTTGCGAAATGGGCGCATGGATTTTTTAGTTCGCCGTCCGTTACGCAGACTCTAACGGCATGGGGACCGCTCGGCGAGCGTATTGATACGATTCTTCAAAATGAGATGATCGTCTCCGTCATCTGTTTCGGTATTTTTTGGGCGGCGTTTGAGTTTGCTACCGTTATTGGTCAGGCCGTTTTTGGAGGACTGATAAATGATGTTGTTCCAAAAGAATTATTAGGACGCTTCTTCGGACTCTTTCGTGCCGTTAGTTTGCTGGATGGGATCTTTTTTAATTATTGGCTAATGGGCAAGGTGCCGGATCATTTTACGTTAATTCTTACGATCATAGGTATTTTTTACGGCCTAGCATTCACTTGGGTATGCTTAAAAGTAAAGGAGGGCGAATACCCGCCGCCACCGGAGGAAACCATAAAAGCTCATAACGCTTTGGGGAACTTTTTTGGTGAGGTAAAGACGTATGCGCGGGAATGTTTTACCAACAGTTATTATATATCCATATTTATTATGCTGATGGCCGCAGGGCTGTGCTTTGTGCCTATCAATACCTTCGCCATTCCGTATGCGAATAGTCTGAACGTGAATATGGATACCTTTGGTAAAATGCTGGCTCTGACTTATACGATCTCTCTTTGCCTTGCCTTTTTTCTGGGTTGGCTGGCCGATTTGTTTCACCCCCTCCGAATGGCTATTTTTACTTTGATTGCTTATGTTGGAGTAACGATTTGCGGCTCGCTTTTTGCCACGACCGCTTCCTCCTTTCTTGCATTATGGGTGGCACACGGCGTGTTATCCGGTTGTTACTTCACCGTCGCAGCTTCGATTGCGCAAAGACTGTATCCGCAAATGAAGTTTGCACAGTTTGCTTCTGCCGGCGCTATTTTTGCTTCTTTCGGAAATATGTTTCTCTCGCCCTTTGTTGGCGTTTTGATTGACCAGTCCGGCGGCGTTTATCGCTATACTTTTGTGATCGGCGGTGCCCTTGCGGTGCTCGCACTGCTTGCATCCATCTATGTTTATATTCGCTTTATGCGTTTGGGAGGACCAAAAGATTATGTTGCGCCAGAAGTCTAATTTCCTTCAATGAAATCTCGCATTCGATTAAAAAATGTTAGAGAAAATGCTTCGGATTTCCCTCTTGTCTATAATCAGCGCGTAAGCGACATTGTTGTAGATTCGAGTGATAAAAAAGTCGTTCAGATTGCAGCAAATTTACTAGCTAATGATATAGAGAAAGTAAGCGGAATAAAACCTGCAATTTCTCATTCTCTAGAGCGAAAAAACACGCCTACTCTTATCATTGGCACACTTCAAAGCCCACTCATATCTGCCCTTATTGAAGATACTCGATATGACTTTTCTGATATAGATGGAGTGTGGGAGGCTTTTACAATATATTTAATTTCCGATCTTATTTCAGACGAAGTTCCGGCTCTATTGATTGTGGGAAGCGACCCTCGCGGAACGGCTTACGGCGTATTAGAAATTTCGCGAGCCATCGGTATCTCGCCCTGGGAATGGTGGGCAGATGTTTTGCCATCCTGTCGCAAAAACATTATTCTAAGCCTTGAAGAAAAAATAACGGATCGTCCCGCCATACCTTATCGCGGCATTTTTATAAACGATGAGGACTGGGGACTGCTTCCCTGGGCTGAGAAGATGATGGATCCGGAAGTTGGTAATATCGGGCCGAAGACTTATACAAAAGTTTTTGAGGCAATGCTGCGTTTACGTGCCAATACGATTTGGCCGGCTATGCATGAATGCACGACGCCTTTTTTTATGGTTCACGATAATGCCGATCTTGCGGATGATTATTCTATCATTATAGGGTCTTCTCATTGCGAGCCGATGCTTCGTAATAATCTGGGTGAATGGAAAAAATCTGAAGAGGAATTTAACTATATAACAAATCGAGATGAGGTGCTTGCCTATTGGGAAGAGCGCGTGCGGGAAAGAACGTCCGGCGAAAATCTTTTTACGCTTGGAATGCGCGGTATTCACGATAGTGCAATGATTGGTTCTGAGGAGCAGAGCGAACGGATCAAAGTGATAGAAAATATTTTCACTGAGCAGCGTAAGCTTTTGGCTCGTTATCACGGAAAAAGCAACCCTTCTCAAGTTGCGCAGATGTTTGTTCCTTACAAAGAGGTTCTGGCAGATTACAAAGGTGGGCTAGAGGTGCCGGACGATGTTACGCTCGTGTGGCCGGATGATAATTTTGGCTATGTGCGTTATTTTGCGACTCCGGAAGAGCGAGTCCGCTCGGGCGGATTAGGAATTTACTATCATCTTTCCTATCTTGGAGCACCCTTATCGTGGCTTTGGTTTGATACGCAACCCCCCGCATTTATTTGGACGGAATTGACGAAGTCTTATGAGCAGGGTGTTCATAAATTCTGGATAGCGAATGTGGGTGACCTTAAATCGAATGAATACTCGACCGAGTTTTTCTGCGATCTTGCGTGGAGCGTTGATAGAACGTCTCCTGAAGTGGCGATGGAATTTCTGCATCACGTAACGGCGCGTGATTTTGGCGCGGCCTACGCGAATGCCGTTGCGGATATTTTAGCGCGGCATCATATGCTCGCCTTTGCGCGAAAACCGGAGCACCTTCAATGGCATTTAACCGGTCAACCTTACGCTCCGACGGAATTTACCGAAGAGGAAATACTGCGGCGTTTGGATGCTTATCGTCTGCTTGAAGAGGACGCTAGAAAAGTCGCTACAAAGCTTTCGCCTGATGTGCGAGATGCTTTTTTTGAGCTTATAATTTATCCTGTTGCAGCTACGGGTGCTGCTAATGAACGATATTTTCGCGCCGAGCTTGCTCGTTTACAAAAAGCCGTCGGACAGGAAGAGGAAGCCGATCTATCATTTGCGGCGTCTGAAAAAGCGGAACAACGTATAATAAAACTAACGGACTATTTTAATAATGAAGTTGCCGATGGGAAGTGGCGGCATATTTATACGGCTTACGGAATGGATTATCCTATTTGGAAAGAATACCAGCCGGATCGACCGTTGCCGACATTGGATTCCGACGCGCAAAATCGCGTTCAGCCTCCACCGCGTCCGAAAAAATTTCCTCCGGCGGTCGTTCCTGCCGATGTGCGCTCGGGCGACTTTATCGAACAGGAGGGAGTTGTTTCCATAAATGCCGGCAATTTCACGGGGAGGGTGGATGCTCCCTCCGGTGCAGGATGGCGAGCAATTTCGGGACTAGGAAGAACGGGGGCGGCGGTAACGATCTTGCCTACTACGGCGCAATTTTCACCCGAAACCGCGCCGCAGCTTGATTACCGATTTTATGCGACAACGGACGGCATGCCCGTCATGCACATTCGTTTGCTGCCGACACATCCCCTGATTGCAGGCAGGGGACTGCGTTTGGCAATTGCGATTGATGACCAAACTCCCCAATTTTTTATTGT
>JBKEAD010000239.1:0-3053 GCA_047971915.1 Chthoniobacterales bacterium | reverse complement strand
GAGTTGGGAGGCCGCATCAAAGCGGGCCTGCTTCATGGCATCGTGCGGAGTCTCTTCACGGATTTCAGCAAAAAATTTCCGGAGGTGAGTCGTCGAAACATGAACAGCCGCTGCTACATCCCGGAAAGTCGGACGTTCCTGCATGTGTTCGGTGAACCACTTCATTGCTGCCTCGACTTTCTGTAATGCCTTTTGCTCTGTAGTCTGCAACGAGGTTGACGGAATACTTGATAGAACTTTCAAAGAAAGATCCAGGAGAGTCCGCTCCGCCACTAGGCTGCCGAGGGTTGCTGGTTTTTCATAATCCGTTTTCAGAATGGACAGCATGTCTCGAATGTTCCACCGATCTTTTGCGCTTAGCGAAGTGTCAAGAAATTCGCGATTTTCAAAGACATCCTCAAGCAGCTTTGGGACTTGGTTAAAATGAAAAACCGCGACGTCACAAGGGGTTTGCGATTCGCCATACCAGCCATGACTGTGGTTTGGCGGGAAAACCCAAAGGTGCGATTCCTTGAGAGGGAGCTTGTCGCAATTTGCTACTGGAAGATCAGGATTTTCCTCGAAATACACGCCACAGCGACCTTTTAGCACGACATAAAATTCCCAATTTGGGCGTTTGTGCGCGGCAATGTGGAGTTTTCCAAAATGTCGAATGCCGCTGTTCAGATACCGAAGCATTTATCTATTATGTAGCTTCGTTTATTTAAAAGATAAAGCGGAAAGGAACTGATGCGTTCCAGACACCACGAGTCGCGACTCTTGCCCGTCGGGAAATTCGATGGTGGCAGTCGTGTTCGGCGGCACCGTGATGTCCATAACGACCTGCTCGTTCTTTTTACTCCATGCGCTGACGGCACGGCCATAAGGCGTTTCCAGCACGGCTCGGGCAAAGTCGAGTTGGGGAGCAATCAACGGACGGATGAAAAAATGTTTGTAGCCGGGGATGGCGGGATCTGGCGCGAGACCAGCGACTCGTTCATACATCCACTGGCCGACGGCACCGTAGGCGTAGTGGTTGAAGGAGTTCATCGAAACATCGCCGAAGCCGTCCTTGTGGCTGTAGCTATTCCAGCGTTCCCACATAGTGGTGGCACCTTGATTGATCGGGTAGAACCAAGAGGGGTAGCTTTCTTTGAAAAGCAGTTCACACGCGAGATCACCGTGTCCGGTCGCGTCGAGGGCCTGCGTGATAAGTGGTGTCCCGAGAAAACCGGTGCGGAGATGTCCGTCGGCCTGCCGGATGAGTTGCTCTAGGCGTTCACCACACTTCGCAGCCAGCGGAGCGGCTAAGAGTCCGAAAGCGATGGGTAGGATGTAGGAGGTCTGCGTCTCTTGGGCGTTGCGAATTTTTCCGTCGGCATCGAAAAAATAGTTAGCGAAAGCTCCGGCAATCGCATCCGCCTCAGCGGAGTAGCGTTCCGCCTCGGCGGTTTTTCCTAAAGCATGGGCGGACATGGTGAGTAGTCGGATACCGTAAGCAAAGTAGGCCGACCCGAGAAGATGGAAAGAGGTATCCCCAGCCACACTTTTGGCGTAGGGCTGGAGCCAGTCGCCGAAGCCTTTTTTCATTTCGTGGATGACTCCATCCTTTGCCCGGCTTCGATACCAGACGAGCAGACGCTCCATCATCGTGTAATTTTCTTCCAACACAGACAGGTCGCCCGTGCGCACATAGAGACTCCAGGGAATGATGACTGCGGCGTCCATCCAGCCGGGACCATAGTTGCGAAATTGCACCCCGGCAATGGGGATGACTTCTGGAATGGCACCGTCTGCCTCTTGTTCGTCTCTCATGGAGCGCAGCCAGCTTTTCCAAAATGCGTATGAGTCGGTATTGAACATTGCAGTGGGACCAAAAACCTGTGCATCGCCGGTCCAGCCCAAGCGTTCGTCGCGTTGTGGGCAGTCGGTCGGAATGTCTAGAGAGTTTCCGCGCCAGCCGCGCACGATGTTGTTCTGTAGCTGATTTAGCTTCACATTTGATGAAGTAAAAAAACCGATTGTCGGCAGGTCGGAATGCATGACGATGCCGGTTACCCAGTCATTTTCAGGCTTCGCCTCTCCGGGCAGGCCGGACAACTCGACATAGCGAAAACCATGAAAAGTGAAGCGCGGTTCCCATTCGATAACACCGTTTGCAGCGGCAGTGTAAGTATCGGTCGATTTCGCAGTGCGGTAGTTTTCCGTGTAAAGCGAGCCGTCCGCCTTCAGCATCTCGGCAAAGCGAATCGTGATCGTTTTGTCTTTTTCAACGGGTATTTTTATCCGCGCCCAGCCGACGATATTTTCGCCAAGATCGAAAATCCACTTTTCCGGATACGGTTCGGTGATTCGCTGTGCGGTGAGTTCTCGAATTTGGCGTATCGGCGGGAAGCGTTTGGGTCCGAGCTGGCAGCAAGCAGATAGGGCCGTTGCGGATACTGCTTGCCAATTGCCTGCTTGCCGACGGGCGTCGTATTCCTCACCATCGTAAATACTGGATGTGAGGATAGGACCATCGAACGTGCCCTCCCATTTTTCATCGGTCGCAACGATTTCCTTAGAGCCATCTTCAAAAGTGATTTCGATTTGAGCCAATAGGCCGTAGTCTTTACCATACGGTCCACGTTCTTTCGTATCGAAAGGAAAACGGCCCCCATACCACCCCGTGCCAAGCCATGCTCTAAGGGTGTTTTCTCCCTGACGCAGCAGATCTGTAATATCATAAGTCAGCGTATCAATGCGCTTTTGATAAGCCGTGAATCCATTGGCAAAGTAATCTTTTCCCACACGCACTCCGTTCAACTCCACATCAAAAAGCCCTTTTGCTGTCACATAGAGTCGAGCCTGTTTTACGTTTTTCTTTGTCGAAAAATTTCGCTGCACCAGTCCCACGCGTTCTTTTACAGGATCACTCGGCTGGGAAGGTTGAATCCATTTTGCGGTCCAGTCCTTTGCCGAAAGAAGGCCAAGCTCAAAGCTCGCCCACTCGCTCCAGTCAGCTTCTTTTAGCGATGCGTCTTTATAATTTACCCGCCACGCAATACAATCTCGGGAAGCGAACGGCTCGCCGC